>NZ_ATTE01000002.1 GCF_000419525.1 Leucothrix mucor DSM 2157 | reverse complement strand
CGGTCCATTGCTCGACGGTCTGTCGAATTTCCTGGCCATAGGCATTCAAATTCCAGTGTTGAAAACCGTCAAAGTCCAAGAACGCTTCGTCGATCGAGTACACTTCGATCCGAGGTGCAAAGCGGGAGAGTACATCCATGACGCGATGCGACAAGTCACCGTATAAAGCATAGTTTGATGAGAAGACGGCCACATCATGTTGCTTCAGAAATCGTTGTGCTTTGAAATAGGCTGTTCCCATACTGATGCCAAGTGCCTTGGCCTCATTGCTGCGAGCGATGATGCAGCCATCGTTATTGGATAGCACGACGACTGGTCGACCAATCAACTCGGGCCTAAATAAGCGCTCACAACTGGCATAGAAATTATTGCAGTCAATAATTGCAAAACGGGTTTTTTGATCAGAAGTTATGAATTGCATGCGTGACACATCCCCAGATTAGGAAGTCGCTATTTTCTCCAATCACGATAGGCTTATATTTTGGATTTTCAGGCATTAGCCGAAGACCCAATGCATCTTTCTGTAAGCGTTTTACCGTCAGTTCACCGTGAACGACTGCAATCACAATGGAACCATTAACAGCAGCTTCTGAGCGATCAACAATCAATAAATCCCCATCATAGATACCAGCTCCAATCATGGAGTCACCTTCGACTTTTAACATGAAAGTTGCAGAAGGCCTGGGAACCAATAGTTGGTTAAGGTCCAGACGGGTTTCTAAGTGGTCGTCGGCAGGGGAAGCAAACCCTGCTGAAATGCGACTGCTGTACAGGGGAACCGCCAATAGACTTGGATTTTCTTGTAGCGTGATCAGTTGATAACTGAGTGGGGTGGAATTGGCAGTTTTCATTATTCGCCTTTTGTACTGTATCAATATGATTTAATATAGCCTAAAATGGAACAAAAGGAGAACGAAAGATTTATATATACCTTACTGATAGCGCTATGTTTCTATTTTATAGTTATCAACGCGACCTAGGAAATGCTGCCCTGGATCAACTTCTAGCTTATTGTTGAGAGCTTCATAGTAGGCCTTAAGAGAAGGTTTTTTAAGTAGACTCAGCTCAGTAACCAGCAGCAGACAGCTCATGTTTTGTTTGATTTATCAGTGTGTATGAACAAGGAACGATATAACTGAGGTAATCCCATGATTGAAGTATTGGCAGCCCATAGACAAGAACTAGAGAAAGAATTGCGAGAGCGTGTTCAGGCTTTTTTTGAGAAAAATGATGAAGCACCTGAGAGCATTTCTATTGAAATGAAACTCGCAGAAGCTGATCAGAAAGATGGCTTATCGAGCATTCATATTTTGGTTAGAGATGCTTCCACCGGCATTACACTTGCGACGATTTAGACTGATGCTTAGTCTTGTTGCAAATCATGCCTTATGGGGCATAAAGTACTGTTGAATTGCGGTATTCCTACTAGAGAGCAATCTTCTCAATCTGGTCTGGATAGCCAGGGGCACACACACCTTCATTACGGATGGGGGTCTTTACTGCCCTGAGTTCCAAGCGTTTTATCCACCCCTGACTATGCAGCAGCGGCAGTCTAGTATTCAAGCCCAACGACGAAAAACGATCCTTACCAAACCTTTACTGCTTCCTTATGACTGGTTTTCGCCATATCCCTAATATGGACTCATCGGCACACAACGCTGACCACTTAAACCAAATTTCACAAGGTGAATAACATGAAAACTCTTACTAAAACACAAAAAGTGATGATCAATACAGTTTTGGCAATCGCAGTAATGACACCAGTTAGTCAAGCACAAGCAGGGCTTTTTGGTGACATAGGAAATGCATTAGACAAAGCAGCAAACACAGTTGGCGGCGAAACTAAGAAAGCACTCACCACTCTCGGTGGCGAAACTAGGAAAGCAGTCACTACACTTGGCGGCGGTATTGTAAGTACAGCAAATACTGTTTCAAGCGGCGCTAAAAAAAGAGCTAAATCTAAAGAAGCAGAATTAATAGCGAAGAATTTAGCTAACCTGGGAATAATCGTTTTTACCAAATAAGGGTGTTGTTTACTAGTAGCTTACTGCCGGACTTGTTCCGGCTTTCGCTTATGTGCCGGGGATGATGATTCATTGTCAGTCCTTTATATTGAGTAGGTCTGGAATATCGCTAAATGATAATTTTCTCAATCTCGTCTAAAGACATGGCATCATTGGTTCTGTCATAAAGCTTGGTCGTGCGAGGTGATTCGTGTGCAGCCATTTGTTGAGCTTTTTCGAGGGTTCCGTTATTGCTTAGGTAAGTAGTGATCCCTGTACCACGGAATGTATGGTTGCCGATTTTAGTAGCGATACCTGCTGTGGTGGCTCTACGCTGAACCATCTGCCAGCCATAAGTTTGCAGCATTGAGTTTTCTGTCATGACCCTTTTGCGCCCACCTTGGAAAGTGCGGAACAATGGAGACTTTGGTTGATCTCGAATACCGGCAGCATCAAGGTACTCGTCTAAGTATTGTTCTAAGGTATGGTGTGCTGGCATCTCATGACGCTTTCCACCTTTTTCATGAAGCCGGATCCACCAACGCTTACCTGTCGGGTAGTAATCATCAACCTTCATAGAGGTTGCTGCGGTGATTCTGGCAAAAGTGTAAACCATCACTGCAATTAGAGCCCGGTCTCTTAAACCAATCAATGTATCTGTTGGGATGCTATCAAATAACTGTCTGGTTTCCTCCGGCGTCAGTATCGGTGTTTTCCCTCTATTTGCCACATACTTTGGCCCGCGTACAGAGGTCGCCGGATTGGTCTGTACGATATGACCGGTTACCAACCAATCGAATAGCATCCGAATTCCAGCCAAATGCTGTTTTACAGTCGGGGGGCTAAGTGACTGCTGAAGCACCTCGATATAGGTTGCGACATGGATGGAATGGATACTGCCGAGTTCAAGACCATGGTCTTGGCACCAGGTAAAGAATTGTGTTGTTGATACTAAGTAGGCCCGCCGCGTATTTGGGTTTCTGATCTGGGCTGTAAAAAATTCAACATAACGATACGTAGCATGTTCTCCGGCGTTTGAAACGATCACGGGGATCTCAGCGTTTGAGCTGATCATACTTGGGAGTGCTTTTTTCGGTGTTTGAATTAAGTTGGTCATTTTTTATGCCTAATCTGAATTTTCTGGAGAACCGCCCTGCTTTGTACTATAGCATATGATAAAGGACGTTATCATATGCTATAGAGTAAAGAGGAGGGTGACATAAACAAAGTCCGTTTGGGGAGGCTCTTGAGAACTGGTTTGTTGGCTTCATCAGGTTCTCAGCATATTAATGATGTAAAGGACAGCTGTGTCAGGAAGTCAGATAGAGATGCGCGGATCAGCTGGACGGAAATTAGTCTAGTGGCAGGGTATAGGTAGCAATTAGGTTAGGTCATGAGTTGTTCTTCATTTTTCCACCAAATTAAGGAGAGGAAGTCATAGCCATTTGTGAAGACACTCTCAACAACACTGAAATCTTCGGAATAAGAGCCATCTATCCATTTATCAGCATCTACCTCAAGGCAGTTAGAAAGAACAAATACTTCACGTGGATGTATGATTTTTTTATGAGGCCATATTGAATCTGGAACAATTGAGTTTCTAGAAAACCACCGCCTAGTACCATCTTTACTCCAACCAATTATCATACACGGAAGGCTGCTTAACTCAACTAGGCGAATGGCGGTGCTGGTTCGGGAAGTGTTAAATTTTTCAGCCAAATAATTGACGGACTCAACTGTAATACCCAAACCATTTTGGTGGGTGTTAAAGATATGTTGAGGCATCAGTAATTCAGCAGAAAATTTATTAGCACGTACTTCTTTTTGCTGTCTAAAATTCTCCTTAGAAGCCGTACGCTGTCTCATGTCATTGGTATCACACCTGTATGTCAGATTTTTTCCACGATCATTTACCCAGTGACCCAATTCATGGCCAAGTGAAAAACGCTGTCTCGGTAACCCCGCATTAATGCTAACAGTTATAATAGCTTTTTTATCCGTGCCAATAATGTTGCCTTCACAATCTGACAGGTGTGTTCGCTTTACATCAGCATTCAACGAAAAGGCAACTAAATCTAGGTCGATATCATCCGGCTCATAGATACCTAAGCGTTTTAAAATCTCATCGGGCTGTTGTTTAAATATCATATTTATTTTTCGATGCCGTTTGGATCGATAAGACCTAACTCTACCAAGTTCTGCCAGATTTCTATTATATCTTCTTCACTGTCGCCTTTACCTTGTTCTCTAAAGGCAAGAATGATGCCGTCAGGTACTGCTTTATTCTGTTTTTGCATGGTAGAAACAATATCCGATAACATTTCAGGAATAGATCGCCTTTGCTGGGCGTTTTGGATATTTTTTTGATTTTTCTTATATTCTGCAAATGCGGATTGCTCCTGAGATAAGCGATTTGCTCGTTGTTGACTAATGGTTTGTGTTATCGCAGCACAAGCTTGCTGAACTTCTTGTGGTGAGGGGTATCCGTCGCTGCCAACAGAAGCAAGAATTGCTTCATCACTAGCTTCTAAAGTTGCATTGATAACGTATTCATTAATCTGCTTAATAAATGCTATTGTCATGAATCTAACTCCCACCATGGCAATCCGTTTGGATAACGTTTCCTCACCTTGTCTTTGATTCTCTTTTCAACATTTCGATATACCTGATCTGTAAACTTACAAATGTCTAATATTTTGGACTTCTTCTGTTCATCTAACTTTTGACTAATGAAGCAGTCAGCCTCAGGGTCATCTGTAAACAATTTTCGAATACTCATCATCCAAGTTGAAATTAGCTTATCAGATTGATCACTTACAGTATCTATTTCCGCAGATGGATGAGACAAACTGCTAGTAGCACTTGTTTGTTTCAGTGAACTATCATCTGCGATCAACACTTCATCAATTGTAGGTGTAACAATCAATTTCGAGCGTTTTTGCTCTTCATTGCTGATGATGCTTTTCCCAGTTTCTATAAAAAAACTGATAGCTATTAGATTCCTCGGCCATTGCCGTTCGAGAGACAAAGATTTATCAACTACCTGATTTAAAAGTTCATTTGCAGACAAGCCAGTTCGAGCATTGCAGCCCAAGGTACGATAAACCTGAAGTATTCGCACTGTATCTGCCTCTGATAATTTCTCTAGCAAATCTTGTATCTCAATACCCGAGTAGTGGATATTACTTGCTTCCATTGAGTTCACTATTCGTAGACTCCTATCTACTAATTACTGATGACTTATAAAAAGTGGCAATAAAAATCGCCACTTTTTATAAGTCAGCAGTATGTGTAGGCATAGGGCAATTTAGCACCCTGAGCATATATTTTTAAAAATTATACGCAGCATATGCGTAATTGGGTAACAGTATGACAAAAAAATCGACAATCAACCATATTCCAGTTGGTAATGGCGACATGACGCTGATAAAAATAGCATCAAATGATAGATATCATTATGTTCTTATAGATATGCATATCCGTAAGAATAGTGAACCCGATGATGATAAATGTGATGCGCTCATGGCGCTTCATGAGATGCTGGAAAAGGATGTTGAGGGACGTCCATATTTAGATGCACTAGTTCTCACACACCCTGATGAAGATCATATTAGAGGGTTTGAGGATCACTTTCATCGAGGTGTTCCAGGCGCTTATGTAGCACCTAAAAAAGGTGAAAGAGGTAAGATATTTGTCCGTGAAATTTGGTCTTCACCAATGATCATGAGACGAAAAAAGAAGAACGAGAGCCTCTGTACAGATGCTGCTGCTTTCAAAACTGAGGCAAAACGCCGAGTCGAATTATTCAGAGCTAATAAGACGATTGGCCAGCAAGGTGATCGCGTACGTTTAATTGGAAAAGACGAAGGCGGCAAGACCGATGACATAATGGATATTGTCTATCAGAATGAAGACGTAATCGATAAAATAAATGAAGCCTTCATCAAAGAGTTAAGCGCTCTGGTTCTTGGGCCACTTACTGATGATGAATTTGAGGATGGTACCAGTCCTGATAAAAACCGCTCTAGTATTATCATGCAATGGGGGCTTGCAAGTCACGGCTACACAGAACCTTCTAACTATATTTTACTGGCGGGAGATGCTGGGGTTGAGGTGTGGGATTTAATGTGGGGGAAATATAAAAATGACACCAGCAAGCTAAAATATGACATTTTATTAGCTCCGCATCATTGTTCATGGCATACCTTATCGCATGATAGCATTAAAGATTCTGATAGTCCGCAAGTGTCTAAAAGTGCAAAATCCGCATTGAGTGAGGCACGTCCAGGCGCAATCATTGCCTCAAGTAGCGACGAAATTAAAAATAACAAAAATGATCCACCCAACTACAAAGCTATGAAAGAATACGAAAGTATTGTCAATGAGGTTGATGGTAAGTTTCAGTGTCTAGCTGACTATAAACCGTCTGGTGGAAAGACTCCTGAGGTACTAACTTATAAACTAACAAAGAATGGACCTCAAGAAGAAACCAAAGCTTCTTCAGCATCATCATCTGTTGGTAAAGAGGCAGCTCGAACTGCTGCAACGGGAACATTGTTTACGGGCGCAGGAAACGCAATTGGTCATGGCTAAAGAACAACTGGATACATTAACTACTTCTATTCAAGAGGCCATAGAGCAGATACGCCACTATCCTGCGGTCAATTGTGTGAAAGAAGTGTCTATAGAAATGAACGTCATTTTAATAAAAACAGATTGGGCAGTTAAACTGCCCAATGCGTTTCTTAAACAGAAAGTTTCAAATACTGGCGTAAGAGAAATAGAGAATGTTTACTGGAAAATCCCCCTTGATTACCCATTAAGAGCACCATCACCTCGATTAAGAGCTGACTTCCCGATAAATCTGCCTCATATCAACCCACATACACAGGGGGAACTAGTTTTCCCCTGTGTATATGAAGCTTCTCTGGAAGATTTGTTACATAGCATTGGATTAACAGCTTTGCTGGATGCTACAACCCAATGGTTAAACAACGCAGCGGCAGACGAATTGCATTGCCCAGTGCAAGGCTGGGAGCACATGCGTAGAGATGATATTAACGGTTTGATTTATACTGATACACATTCGATTCGTAACGAGTTAGATAACAATCCAAGTAGTGTTAAATTTTATAATTATCGTTATTGTCGTGTGAATAGTTCAAATGACTGGCTGCTGGGAACATTACTAAACCCCAGCTTGGGGTCGTTGAATAGTTCGATTAAAAAGAAGCACTTAGGGGTGTTATCCAACACTAAAATTCGCAATGCGCCGAGTGTCTTATTCCAAACGGCAGATGAAAGTGTTTTTGACGAATATCACCCTGAAACAGTTCATGACTTCTTGAGTTTAAGAACATTCGCAAAAGATATAGATCTGCAGCTAGCCTTTGATGCGCGTTTAAAACATATTCTATCTTTAGCAAGCCCTGAAGCTATGGGTAAACAAAATAAAGCAGCTATTGAAGAATTTTTAGTGGTTTTCGCAATTAGGAGGCCGTTCCATTTAATAGGCATTGAGAGTCCATGGGAGCTTCTGGCATACCGGGTATTTTTCGACCAGAAAAATAAAGGAATGATTTCTAACAATACAGTCGTACGACCAGCTCAATTGACTGATCAGTGTAGTCCTAGGTTGCTGCAAGCTGTATCTGGAAAGAAAGTTGAAGTACCTGTCAGGCTTGCCTTGTTGGGTTGCGGAAGTCTAGGTTCTAAGATTGGACTTCATTTGGCTAAGACTGGCGGGTATCAGTTTGAGCTTGTTGATAATGATTATTTCAGTAGTCATAACAATGCTAGACATGGGTTGATTGTTCCCAACTTCAGCAGTTTGTGTACCAGTAAAGCTGAATTGTTATCCCGAGAGATGACGAACCTTAATGTTTTCTCCAAATCAATTGATGAGGACATTCGGGCTATGAATGAGAAGGAAGGATTCTCACTCAATAAAAAGACTGAATATACTCTTGATACTACGGCTTCTCTTTCAGTCCGATACTGCTTGTCACACCATTGCAATACACTCCCAGGAAGGCTGATTCAATCAACTTTATATGGAAAATCCACCGTGGGTATTGTTGCTATAGAAGGAGAAAATCGATCTGTTCGCTGTGATGATATTGCTGCCTTTACGAATACTTTATGTATTGACCATCCGCAAATTAAACAGGCAATGTATGGCGGGAATGGGCCAGAGCTTAACCATTTTGGAGAGGGCTGCGGTTCAGTGACAACAATAATGAATGACACTGATATTTCATTGATGTCAGCTGCTGCTGCCTCACGAATTAATACAGAAATACAGCAAGGAAAGACTAGAACTGATGGTGCTTTGCATGTTGGCGTAATAAATCCATCATCCTTGGAGATGAACTGGATGACTTATATATTTTCGCCAACATTAACCATAGCTAGGACTAGTCGCTATGAATGGGATGTCAGAGTTATTGGTACCATTGTTAGGAGAATTGAAGAGCTTAGCAATCGAGACCCTACAATAGAAAATGGAGGGGTCATTGGAGGCCAAGTCTGTCATCTTTCAAAAACCATATACGTCAACTATTTGTTAGATGCGCCCAAAGGTAGCGTACATAGTCAAAGTTTCTTTGCTTTGAATACAGATGGACTCCCAGAAGAATTTGAGCGTATTCATGGGCTCACTAACGGTCAAATAACATTTTTGGGTACTTGGCACAGCCATACCAATGCAACACCACCATCAGCAGTAGACAGAGATTCGCTAAAAAGACTGCAAGTAAATTATGATTTACCGATTGTAATGCTGACTTATACCGGAGGGCACATAGTGCGAGTGGAATGCTAAAAGAACTTGGATCATTTTTTGATCACTACACAATCAACGCGAGATTTAAGCCAGTATTCTTTTCGACACTCCCATTTGTACTAACAATGTTGGCTTGGTGCCCGATCTCCAAAAGCTTATTGGGTGGCACACTAACAGTTTTGATTAGCTTTGGGGTAATGACCTTTATATCTACACTTATCTCTAATTTGGGAAACAAATGCCAAGATAGGCTGTTTTCACTTTGGGGAGAGGCTCCAACAACAATTATTCTCCGGCACTCGGATAAATCTATAGACAAATATACGAAGCAACGTTATCACCAATGGCTCAGTGAGAAGCTTGGTAATTTTAAATTGCCAAGCGTGGAAGAAGAGAAAAACGACCCCGAAGATGCTGACTCTAGATATAAAAGTGCTATTAATTTTCTTCGTGAATTCACCAGAAACAAAGAAAAATATCCCGCTGTTTATCGTGATAATGTGAACTACGGTTTTTCACGTAACTTATTGGCAATACGCAGTTTTGGTGTTTTTATCTCATTTTTTTGCGTTATAGCGAATCTATCTTTTCTTTGTGCGTTATTCGATTACTATCAGGCTGATGTAGGGACCGTAGAATTAAACGCTAACTTCTTTGGTATTGGTGCTGGATTTGCTTCAGTAATTTTTATGGCTGCGTTTTTATTCATAGTGAATAAAAATTTTGTCAGGGATCGTGGGTTCAGATATGCAAAGACACTCCTGGAATCATGCGAATTAAAGTAGTGAATAATAGAGCCTGAAGCAGACTGCTGATATCAAATTCTGTAACACTCCAACAAAATCACCATAGAGTTTTTCAGCTGGTTTATGAGCACTCTAGCATCTCCCAAAGTGAGGGTGAGTTCTGACTTTGGGGGAAGGTTTCAGTCTCTTGTTCTGATGTTAACTTTGTTAAAAAACGTTTGAAAATACTATTTATATAGTAGTGTTAAGACAGAATATACCTTTGACAATCGTCAATCATTGAAATTTTTTTCAATAATATTCAAGTTTTTTACACCGCGGAGTGAGTCTTTCAAGCTATCAATCAACCCCCAATCCCTTAAACACCGCATCAACAGGGTCAGCATAAAAACTGGTCTGGAACTTAGTAAACAACTCCGCTGGTATCGTCGGAATATCCACCGCGCTACTCATGGGCAATGTAACCTTCTTCGCACCCGCATCGAAAGCTACCTGCAAACACTCCGCAAGGCTTTCCACAGGCGTAACAGATCCACCCAAGCTCATATCCCCTAGCACAACCATCTGACTTTGGAGTGGCTTACCCAATAACCCGGAGGCAAACACAACCAAGCTTGGTAGCGCCAGATGACTAAGCGGTCCTGTATTTTGAAGTTCTACAACGTGCAGATGAAAGTCATGCTCACCGACCTTACTACCACCACAAATCCTTGATGCATTCGCTTTGAAAAAGTCGAAGGCAATTTTGACTTGTTCTTTAGCTGAGGCTGAATTCCAAAGACCTGATGTAGCCAGTTTGCCAGAGCCCTTGGTTACCTGTAATTCAAGGCGATAGACTCCAGGCATCCCTTTATTGCTGAGACCGATTGTGTAAAGCAAACCTGCCTTACCTGGCCCTTCAGGTATCAGGCCTCCACCACCCTGCTCTTTAACGGAAACAAAGTGTTCTTCTAGGGTGTCATTGTCGATATAACTAAAGTGGACATCATAAAACTCCATGCCACCAATTTTCTTAAGCTGCTCCTTCACCCGACGCCGTACCTGAAGCGCATACTCAAGGCATTCACGGACATCATCCTTCTCAAATTGACCATGCGGGTACATCAACTTTAAAAGGCCGGAGACCGTCTTACGAACCGCAATCACATCGCGTTGGTTCAGATTATTACCAAGCTTGAAGTGTTTCTCAATCGCATCCGCAAAGCTGCGTTTACGCATCTCACGAAAGAACTCTGCCAAGTAATCGACAATCAAACCATAACGATTGGTGAAGAACTCCGGGCGCATCTTGGGAATTTCCCAGCCAGGGATATAAGCGTGGAAACGATCAAAAAAAGCAGAGTCAATCATCGCTTCTGGGAATGGAGCTAATAGGTGACTGGTCTTCACCAAAGACTCAACACTCTGGTTAATATTGCCTACAAACACCATCGAGGCAGAAGCCTCCATTTGCTCTCGGCCACGTGCAAAAGAGCCGGAAGACATATAGTCCTTCATGATCTGCACGCCATCTTTATCTTTAAAGGAAATGCCTGCAACCTCATCAAATGCGACCAGATCCCAAAGACCGACTAAGCCGATACGGCGGCTACTCATGTTGTAAAACAGATTGGCTACCGTGGTTTGTCCACCTGATACCAGAATACTGTTAGGCGAACACTCCTTGTAAATATGGCTTTTTCCAGTCCCTCTTGGGCCCAGCTCACATACGTTATAGTTGTTTTCTACAAACGGAATCATTCGGGCCAGAAGATGCCACTGCACATCAACGTCTAAAGTAGCCGGCTCCATACCAATTGAACGAATTAAGCATTCACGCCATTGCTCCTTAGAGAGTGCAGACCGTCCCTGGAACAACTCCTCCATGTTCATGTTGGGCATTTGAATAGGCTTGAGCAAAGTCACTCCAAAAGGAGAGTTCGACTGCCCTTCCTCGTGATAATAACTCAACGTTGCAATTACCCAGATGCCACCGACCAATAACTTTTCGTATTCTCTAACAATACCCGAAGAGATTTCAGCATCCTTGATGCCTAGGTTACTGAAGGTTGCCTCATACCTGTCCTTACGCTCATTCAGCTTCACCGTCACACGGTCAATGACCTTGTAACTGCCCCTTTCACGAACCAGTGACTTTACCTTCTCTGCTTCATCCGGACGAACATAGTTCTCGGTCAGCACCGTCTTTACGTTACGAAGGCCTTGTTCAATCACCTCAGCGTCATCAGAAGCACAATACATTCCAAGTAAGTACTCAAGCACATAGACAGGGACATTGGCCCCCTCTTTAATTAGCTTAGTGAGATCCTTACGAACCACTCTTCCTGCAAAGTGCTCGTTTAACAGTTGGTCTAACTCTTGATCGTTTGCGGGTTCCATGCAGTGGGCTCTGTAGTCAGTTATTATTAAAAGTCATCGGTGAATGCCAAATCTATTGTGACCTTATAGCGTTCCATTTCAGTATTCAGATCTTTGTCTTTCAACACCAGAAAATAATCTTTCTGACGATCAAAGTCATTGCCAGACAAGGAAAGTCTTACCTGCTTAACCCATTCACTCGCGCTATCCGTCGCACTATCAAAGGTCACTGTTTCTTCACTTGAAATCTTGCTGCTGCCTTCAAAAATAGCGACAGACAAGGTAACGGGCGTCATTAAATCACTCACCGCTTCGGTCTGCATAAGATCAAACCGCTGGATGTTATTGACCATTTTCAGCGTCGACTTCGTCGAAATGACACCAACCTTACGCTTAGTACGCTTCTCCGCCTCTTTACCTCGTAACTGCTTAATCGTAATGACCGGAACCACAATCTCCTGAGGCATTACGCCACCATGCACAAAGCGTGAACCACCAACGAAGTGAAAGCGGTTAGCGCCCTTGGGAACCCAGAAGTCGGTCTCTGAAACCGTTCCTGCTGTGGCCTTGGTCGAGCCCTTCCAAGCATCTTTGTTATCCGGCAAGCCATGGCCTATCACATACCGCTTTTTGTACTTCAGGGTATTAGCTGGCTTTTCTGCGACGGAAGTCCGGTCGGCTGCTGACAGCTTACTTTGCTGGAACAAGAAGCCGTGGTCAGCGGTAATCAAAACCATTGAAGTATTGAAGTGCATCAAGACCTTACGGCTAAGCTCCGTTAGCTCTTCAATCGCATGCTCTACCGCCATAAAGGTTTCAGACTCGGTCGAAGCACTATCGCCACGGGCATCAACTACATTGTGATACACATAAATCAGCTCTTGATCCTTCAACGCAGTTCGGCCTTCTTCGCGAGACCAGCCTTTAACGGTTTCAGCAGTTAATGCCATACCACCATGGGCGGCCAGAACTTTATTCCTCGCAATAGTACCTTTGCTGGATAAGCCATCGACAAAGACATCATCACTTGCGCCCTCACGATATTCCAACGTCTCATGAGGCAGTAAGGAAGCCATACCTAGTGTGGTATAGCTCGGAACAACCCCTAGCTGTGAAGACACGGTAGCGACACTATAACGGTTATCATTAATGCGATCGCGTAACTCCACCGCCGCCTCATAACGGAAAGCATCACTGATAATCACGACCACACGGCGCTTACTGTTTTTTACGAATAAGGGCTGGACCAGGTTCTGATAGAAGTTATGCTGATTTGGAACTTCTGAAAAACGCCAATGATTCAAGCGTTGCTCCGCCTCGATGCGGTCACCCCAGTTCTTAGCCAGGTTGTCGATGTACCAGTTGGAGTAACACTGCTCCACCTCATCATCCAGCTTTTTGAGAATCTCAACATGAGCCCGTTGGGACGCTTCACAATAATGACGATACGCCATATCAAAACGGTAGATATCTTTCTCATAGGCTTTATACAGCGCCTCGCAAGACTCAAAATGAAAGCCTCCATCGTACTGAATCCGAAGTCCGAACAAATCAATTGCAGCCTGCAGTGCCGTATAGATTGTCCGATACTTGCGACGGGTAACATCATCCTTATGCTTAGAGGCCCAATAACCATCAAGCCGTGCAGAGATCATTGTACGAAACCGTTCAAGCTCACCAGCGGGGGTAAGCGGAATAGCCTGCGACAGATCGATAATAATATTATGCTCAATCACCTCAAAGGTGACTACCTCACTGAGCTGAACCGTATTAAACTCAGAAAGCTTTTCGTCGATCCGCACAGCCGCAGCGACCCAATCAGATACCTGGTCGAAAGCTTTATAATAACGGGAGCTATCCCGCCAACGGGACAACAAGGATCGAGCGGTGGCACGGGAACTGGCTGAGGACATGACAAGCTCCTGAGCCCAAGCTGGCACGTCTCCCACACTTTCACAAAAACCGGTAGCTAATAGCCGAATAAAGAAGCGTCCAAGCTTAAACGATGCCTCCCCATTCAACTCTTCTACAGACGCGTGATAACCGATCTCGGATTGTAGGGCCGTCACTAGCGTAGGAATCAGATCATACTTCTCCAGCTCTTCCAGAGACGACGGGTTATCCTCAAGGCCAACATTCTGACTAACCGCCTCATCTGCCAACGCCATGATTACATGCGCAAGGTCACAGCTTTCAGCCTTAACCACGGATGCAATCATTGCGATATCCAAGCCCATCTCGTCACAATCAGTCTGAACATAGCGTTGTAGTGCAGCTACTCTGGCTTTACTGGCAAGAAACTTATCCCGCTTGGATAAAAGCTCCCTCAGGCTTTGCTGATGTAAGCCAAGCTCATTAAAGATAATCGAGAAGCGATCCGCATAAAAGCATCGGGAATACAGCTTTATATCGAGCAACCAGTCCTTTTCAATATCCGGCTCAGCCGATGGGAAATACAGCAGGTACTTACCTGCCGTATCCTCAAGCTCTAGCTTCAGCTTGATACCAAACGCTGACTCATTGGCCATATTCAGAATCTGAACACCTTCCATCCCCAGTGCGTCCAGCTCATCTACGAAGGACTGCTCTGGGTCATACCAGAAAACAAGTCGTTGAGACTCTGTAATGAAGGCTTGCTCCAAGCCTTGGCGTAGTTGGCTTGTATTCATACCGGAATTCCATTCACGCGCTTAACCACATTTTCAAGATCACCTTTAAAACCATTAAAGGAGTTCATATCGATTCGAAAAACATTAATCGACCCATCCCGTAATAATTCATTGATCTGCTCTCCGCTAGTCCGCTCAGACAAGGCAGTAGCGAGTTGATCCTTAAGTGAGCTTTCGGCTGAATCATTACCCGATTCGTTTTCCAGTCTATCGCAATGCTGATAAGGGTTTTCCTTGGTCGCACACAGTAACCACGCTTCGGACTTTGGTTTAGGGATCATCGCCACCCCAAAGTCAAACGCCTCAGCACTAAACCCCTGCTGCATTGATTGGTGTTTATTAGTCCAATTTCCCCGACCTGCCGAAGCAGTGCCATCAGCGTCACGAAAAAGTACCGCCACCACCTGATCATCAACCTCCAAACTTTTGGCTTTTGCAACCGTAGCCAAAGCTCTGGCATTCTCGTAGTAGTACTTTGTTTCTTCTGGCTTTTTCTTGCCCTTTAGTGCCATCGCTTTCCGGCTAGCAGGGGCTTTGTTGTCTGCAAGGTATTTTTCAGAAACGAAACTCACCCGTTCAGCCTCCAAATGTGACATGTCGAACCCTTGAAAATGCTCAACCAGTTGATCCACAATAATGGCCATAGGACCTTCAGCAAAACCATCACGATCACATCGATCATTTGTCGGATAACAAGCACCCATATCACCGGAGCCTTCCCCACTTAACAATAAATACACACTAAGCCTCCGGTTGATCCATCGCTGCAATTTCCAGATATAAATGAGTCAGGTCAGTATCAATAAATGCCTCACCTGGTCCCATAAACCCAAGTTTCTTAGCCATCGATGGAATATCAAATAGCCGAACTGCCCGCGTATAGCCCATTTCATTCTTGTATAAGTAGATCACACCCCGTTTCGCCACCTCATCATCCATAAAGTTGAGAATCATCGGGCTATGTGTGGTCACCATCACTTGATCGTCTGATTCGACCAAATGATCAATAAGGTACTCAATGAGCTCTGGATTAATGCCATTCTCGATTTCATCAAACAACAGAAAGGCATTACCTATTTCCAGCTGAAGGATGATCACCATCAGGCGCAACATTCCATCATTCAGATGGCGTGCTGTAGATATTATTTTTTTGTCTCCGAAGTGCTCACTCACTTCCAGTTGCTTCCAGCCAGCCCTTAATGATTTTGTTCGAATATCCTCCAGCTGAGGATAGATTTTTCGTAGCTCTTCAATCAGAACCTTTTTAGCCGGAGCACCAGACTCATGAATAAAGGCCGAAAGCTTCTCACCGCCCAATCCCAACTTCCCCTCTGCGGTACGTGTCTGGGTTCGTAGTAGTTCCGGACTAATTAGATCGAGTGAACGGATATTCAGAATCGTATCCTTCACTGCTCTTAAGGTCTCACTGAAGCTAGTACTATTTTTTGGCTCTTTGAGGCGTGACAGTATCGACCCCTCATATTCAAAATTAATATCTGTTCGTTTAAACTTTTCACCTGATCTGAATGTGTATGCCCCATCCTCTACGGAAAGCATTTTCTCACCCAGGCTGGATATACTCTCCCTAGTACAGCTTAATGAGCTACGGTTAAAGCTCCCCGACCAAACAACATCTTTTCCAGCAATATCTAAAGTTATTTCAAAGTCAATATTACTTTTTTTAGTGAGCTTCGAGTTAAGGTCAGCACTCTCCCAATGGCGAAGCTTCAACCAACCACTAATATCGCCGACCATCAGCTGTGCCACGAAGTCGAGGGCCTGTAAAACGGTTGATTTACCCGCACCGTTGAGACCAACCACGCAATTGAACTCCGCCAACTCCAATTTAAAATCAACCAACGATTTAAAGTTATCTACCCATATCGATTTAATCATACAATGACCTCCGGTGCTTTTCCGGTAATCACTTTAACATCCGCCAGCAAGTCACCAAACCTTCCGTAGTTCACCTTAACCCCATCATCCAAATCCAGACTGATGCGTTGGTCAGCGTAGTGCCGTAGCTTCTCATCAAAGTCACTCAGCTCCGCCTGCTGTTTATGCAACTTAATGATTTCTTTATCAATGCCTTTAATTTCAGAGGTCGAGCTACTGGCTTCCTTATCCTCTTCCAGCTTTTTAGCATAGGTATCCATTTTCGCGGTCAATGGAATAACGTACTCGGTACGCATACGTGACAAGGTGCTTTCGTTATAGCGATGCAGGTAAACCAGACACTCAAACGCTTTTTGCTTACCCGAACTAAATAACCAGTAAATAGGCCGCTTCTTGTAAGTCTGCTGATGGTCTTTGAAAAACTTGGTACTTAGATAACGTCGGATCGTCTCACGGCTGGATTCATTCTTCTTAGGCGAAAGGTTATCTGCTAAGAAGTTTAGGTTTTGCTCCAGCGATGAAGCATCCCAAGCTTTACTGATAAACTCAACCACCCGATTGCAAGCATCATCAGCAAACCACTCCGTATCTGTAAGCGGGATAATGCCATCATCATCAGCTGCAAAGGTGCTGTACTTACTGGCATCAAAACCCTCATTACCACTATGCGCATAGATCAACCCAGGCTCATCCAAACTGTAACGACCCATCATGCAGCCAATAGCGTAGGAGATCAGCTCTTGCATCGTATCTTCACGGAAGCGAGTCCATAACGCTTCTTCACTCAACTTACCGCCATAACGATAAGCTGGATTCACCGTAAGAGTGATCTGCTCAATAGGAACCTCAGGAGTAAGCTCATCTGCCAAACCATAAGCATCTATAAAGAGACGATTATTCTCCTCTTCGAGGCGCTTCATCTCGGTGGTGGTTTCGCGACTATGAACAATCCAGTTGTTGTAACTGGATTCAAGCGTAGTAATAGTAGACCTCGAATATGCAGTCAGGAAAGACAGCGACTGGAATTCCCAAGAGCGTTCGTAAGCATTCCAGTCATTGCGACTAGTCGTGACACAGAGTTCCACTCCGTCGACTGCCTTGCCCACGTTTTGGTACGGCAGATTCCCAACTGGTCCTTCGTGAAAGTCTAAGGTTGGTGATGTCGCAGATAGAAAGACATTCACTAACTTTGAATTTGTGAATCCAAGAGTTGCCCACAACACCTCTTGAGAGTTCGGGAAACACATTGCACCCTTGGTCTCGAACATGTGAGTTTTGGGCGAGTACCGCATTGACAGGCTTGAACTAGTGATTGCGGACCATGTCAGTCCTTCTCGGAAATAGTAGGATTCGTTTTGAGGACGAGATCGAAGCTTGCCTTTCTCGTCTACAAACGCCTTGATCTCCTCGCCATTACTTTCCCAATTCACAACGAACTCGTTGTTCCCATACCATCTGCGGAACTCCCCACCTTTGTTACAGGGAAACCAACGAGACTGTCTCTGATCCGAGCTATTCGCAAAACCTTCGAGACTAGTGTTTCCACGAGATACCTCATGCCAATATCTGAGAAAGCGCCCATTGTCCCCAGTTGCAAGCCCTTGTCTCGTTGGGGCGACCGTCTTCATCGGTGGGAAGTTGTCATATACCTTTCGGACTCGTGTGCTAACCCAGTAGGCGATTGGACTTCCTGGAATTCTTTGAAATTCACGAGACGCGATAACAAATAGTTTGTCCGGATCTCGCATGAGAAACAGCTCCTTCTTGTCTGCCGATTGAGCTGCACTATTAAGATCAGTGAAAGAACCTAAATAATTAATGACTAGGGTGTTGGAGATCGTGAAGACTGCTGCTTGAGCGATCTTTGAGTTCATTGACGGAAAGCTATTGTAACCGATCTGTGTCATCGCACAGATTGTCTTCTCTCTGAGCAGCCGCTGACGCATCTTCTCGAAAGATGATAGGAACATCCAGCTTTGCATTGTGACCATGCCAATGCGACCATTTTCCTTTGTCAGCTTGTAGGCACGCTCAATGAAGCAGGCGAACAAATCACTCTTGGCGTCAGGAAAGTGATTCTTGGCGAACTCCTTCACAAGAGAATTCATGCCCTTTCCGCCCATGTAGGGAGGGTTGGCAACAACCGTGTCAAATGAGGCTGCTAGTAGCTCCATCATCGAAACCAACGGTACGAGACGTGTGATTGCTTCCGATACAAAAAGGTCTAGGCTGGCCGTCTCGCTCAGTTGCTTCAGTGCGGGTAGTTTCTTCTTTAGCCCCTCCGGAACCTGAATCAATGACCCAAACGTCGTCGTATGCTCAAATAACTGCTTTAACTCGGTCAGGTCTGCAGGCTTTAGTCCATAGTCCGATAGCTCTACGCCCATTGCCAGACCTTCAACATCAAACCCAGTGCTATCCACCATTGCCATTACATTGAGTTTGATTTCACGCTCAAACAGACGACGGTCGTCCGCCCTTCCCTTCATCATTAGCGCAAAGCCGGTGAGCTGTGCAGCACGCTCATCAATATCTAACCCAAAGAGGTTTTTCTCCAAGATCAGTTGCGGGATATCTCGTTGGCGATAGCCGCGCTCAAGGTAGATGGCTCTAAACAGATCATAAGCTTCTACCAAAATATGACCAGAGCCGCTGGCAGGATCAATCAAGGTCAATGCTTCAGGATTGAGCTCCGTGGGTGTCATCGCTGCAAGTTGAGCATTCACTTCATCCGTCTGCTCAGCAGGCTCGATGTAGTATTCCATCTGAGCTTTGAGTGGTGAGTCCGGATAGGTCGCCAGCCATTGTGCTCCCAGTGAGTTCTGAACCATGTACTTCACGATCCAGTTAGGGGTGAAGAGCTGCGTGGCAGCCGGAATATCTTCCGACTTCACGACCTTCCCCATTACCTCATCCTTTTTATCAGAGATATAGAACTGATAAAGCCAGCCAATAATCTCGATATCAGCCCAATCTTCTTCAGGGATTGCGGTAACCAGTCCACGAATCAGGGAGTCTGTTTTGGTCAGGTTTTCCGGTAACAGCAGTTCGGTCGCATCATCCAAAGATTCGAATAGGAATGGCATGGCGTTGTGCAACGCATGACACTGCGCTAATAAGAGTTCGCGGTACAGCGTTTCATCCTGAGTACCATCAAGCTTTAATTCACGCACCCGATCCATACTCAGACCGGGCAACTCAACCTCAAGGCACTCATCCAATAGCTGGTAACCAGTGGAGTGATCAGGGTGACTTAATACCCGACGGCCATGCCCTAAGTAGTCGTGCAGTTCCATGTAGCGAATAGCGCACAAGCGGTTAAACCAGCTGTAAGCCACCTTATCGATAGCCTGAGCATATCCAAGCTGCTCAACCAACGTCACCAAGGCTGAGCGAGAGGGCTCAATGGCTGCCGGTAACACCAGATCACCGATAACCAGAAGATCCCCTTTGACGCTGGCAGGGACTATTTCTTTCTGAGTAATGCCATACTTAGCTGCCTGCTTGCTGACGGCATCCATAAAGGCGATACGGGCTTTAGGGGCGTAGCTTTTGATATTGCTTGTGTTCATTAATCAGATTTCCTTAGCGTATACGGGCACGTTTGTCATCACGAACAATGCGTTTTAATTCAGCTTTTAAAGCGTCAACAAATTGATCGACCGATGCTTCTGTTTCCAGATAAGCACCGTCGCAGGCTTGGTTGTAGATGCTGGTTACATTGACTTCGATCACGGGCTTAGGTTTGGCGACCGGTTTTGGCTTTGGCTGAGGCACTGGCGGCTCCGCATTAGTCGCTGACTGGGTGGATGCTGCTGCCATGGCTTTGGCGTATGCCGCCTGCTCTTCTCTGGCGACTCTCTCATATTCTGACTGAACTGCCTTATCTAATTCCTGCAAGCCCTCATCATATTGTTCGTCGGCAGTTTTCGTCTGGAGCATATAAATCCCAGCAATACTACTTTCTACTTCCACGTCAGTCTTCACCAACTGCAGCGGCCTAAGCAGACGGTTACTCAAGTCTGCTGTGGCGATGCCGCTTTTATCGATCTCAACTTGCAGCTGTTCCAGCTTGGCATCCACACGCGTTAGTGCATGTGTGCGTTTTTCAGTGAGTAAGCGCTCATTAACGGCTTCCACCTGAGCAACAAGTGAGGCCACGTTTTGCAGCTTTCCATAAGGGGCTTCTGAGGACTTAATGTCTTGCAGCTCCGCCAGAGCCTTCCTTGCAGTGTCGTCTTTTTCCAATGACTGGCGGTTTATTTCAAAGTGCCTAAGCGCTTGTTGCAGCTGTTGCCAGATGTGAATCTGGTTACTAAAAAACTCATGCAAATCACGATAGTCTTCTTCCAGGTCGAGTACGTCGTCCTTCTTATCAACTACCTGTTTAAAGAAGTCGAAACTATCGTTGTTACTGAATAACCGTTCCAGCGTCAGAACTGACTGCTCGATGACTTTCTTGCCTGGGAAGTGACCGACATCCGTTTTGCTTTTGTAAGATTTCAGGTCGTTCAACCACGAGCTAAAGTGCCGCGAATAAAACTCAAACAACTCTTTTTCAGCCGCAGGCCCCATTGCGGAAAAAAGCTCCTGTGTGAGACTACGGGCCTTCTTTAGAACCACTTCATCGGTCCGGCGCTTTTTGATAACAGCCACTTCGCGTCGACGCCGTGAGTTCTGCAGCGGCTCCAATGCATCTTTAACCGCTAACGTACCACCACCAAGCTGTAGTGAGATGTGACCAAGCGCAGCCAGTCGACCAATGATCAGCAGGATCTCTGCATCCGGCCAGCCGTAAGGCCGCTTTGAGAAACGCTCGACAACCTCAGATAGCAAGATCCGCTCAGACCCTGAGGATTTCAATGAAATGAACTCCTCCACATCGCGGGTTGCCTTCGGATTACCGGCATCACCCTCCAGATCTAATCCCATCTGACCGATATCATCCACGGAGAGTACCGCGCTCAATTCCCGCCAAGGATCCTTCTGATACACCTTGATGAAGTTCAGCTTGTTATAGGTGTTCTCAAGCAAATAACAGCATGCCTCATCCAGCTTAGTCACAATGCTGGAGGATTTCAGGGTCAGGTGTTGGCCAAGAATATAAAACTCGACCTGCTGCAACATGTCTTCAAGTCTGGCACGTAATCGCTTTTTCCGTTCCTGATTCTCCCGTCCTCTGTCCGCCAAAATACGAGTGATGTCAGCTTGTGTTCCATCGTTGTTCATGCGAATAAATTTATTGGTTTTTAACCAGGTTCTGAGCTCGCTGAAAAATTGCTTATCATCCGCAAGCTTGATCAGAATCTGCCCTTCACCTTCAACGCTTTTATTGATACACCCCGCTTCGCTATACAGCCCGTAATCGGCATCCAGTGGTGATACAACTTCTACTTTTAAGTCGGACTCATAGCGACCATCAAGCGTATGACCATCCAGATAACGACTAATGCTGTAGTCCGTTTTATTAGCCTGATGACGGTATTTGTTGGTATCTCGCAGCAGGTCTTTAAAGATTAAATTTCCCAGCTCTGTATTTTCTTCGGCGCTGGCGATATCGGTCGCTTTAATCTTTTGCGTGATGTCACGCTCTTCATTGGTCAGGAATAAGAACTCATCCCCGTTGCGGGTGATCAGGCTTTCCTTCTCAAGCCGCTGCAGGCTCTCTTCAATGCGTTTACGCAACGCCAGCTTGTCTTCATCAATCTTCTCGATGGAGAGAGTGACCAGATTATCCTGTGTGCCTTTAATGAGGTCCACGTAACGAATCATAAACAGCGTCCGCAGGATCTGCACATCAAAGCTATCCAGCGTCGCATTCTCGCCTGCCTGATCGATGGTTCGTTTCACTGCCGTATCAAGGAAGCCTTCGACCGACGCATAGAAGCGATGCATGGGCACCAAAGCCCCAACGGCTTCACCGGCGATTGAGCTGGCTGCCATCTGGAACGCATCCAGCATAGAGCGCTCTCCATAAGCCAAGTGGGCTCCGGTGGCTCCGACTTTGCGGATCTCCTCAAAGACTTTTTGCACGAGTTGAAAGTGGTACGGCGCAAATGGATAGTTACTGATGAAGCTGTCCGGCCCGTCAAAGTTTTTAAGGGTCGGGCCAGTGCGGTCAAAGGTCAGCTGGTTTTTCAGTATATCGCCCTTCTGGTCGAACACGGCTCCAAGCTGAGCAATGGCCTCCGGTGTTTTGCGCAGTAGACGCTTCTGGATAACTTCATCAGTGTTCGAGCTGGACAGCGATAAGCGAGTTTTAAAACGACCGGCAATCTTAGAAAAGTCGTTAGCTTTAGAGGAAGAAAGCTCACCGAGTACTGCATCCATATCGGCCTGTGACGTCACCACAATCCAGGCACGACCTTTGCAGATAGTCCCGAGGTTTTCAGTGATGGTTTGAAGGGTGAGCATCAGCTTGGTATCACTACCAATAAACTGCCCGACTTCATCGACAAGAAACAAAATGCGATGCTTCGGATCTTTCCCATCGAGATATTCCCGAACCCAATGACAGAAGTTTTCGACTGAGACACTGAAGGTTTTCTCTGAGTCATCAAACCATTTTTTAGCCGCTTCAGCTGACAGGCCCAATGCTTTGGAAATCGCATGCTCCACGTCATCCTGATAGAAGTGATAGCCGTCTCTCTCCTCAACCCAGGACAAACCACTGGACTCTTCGAACGCAGACTTGAAGGCCTCATAAACGCCTTTCTGATCAAGGTGTCTTTCCATGTGGGCAACGTGCGAGTGGTCGCCACAGAATCCCTGATGCTCGTTGAATACCCGTAAGAACACATTCAGAATTGGATTGCCGTCATCATTCGAGCTCGCCTTGCTGTCGATATTGAACAGGATCACATCGGCATGGCCACTGACGGCTTTATCGATATCGGCCCGAATAAAGGCATCACGGATTTTTTGTTCGTCAAAGAACTCAACAGCGGTACGCGCATGACCATCGGCATCCTGCGCAACCTTGTTCGCCAGGATATAAGACAGGGTCTTTAGAAAGTGCGACTTACCCGAGCCAAAAAAGCCAGAGATCCATACCCCAACCCGATTGGCAATGGAAGGATCAGAAAGGTCAGTGCCATAAGACTGGAAAAAGTCTCTGAAGTGCTTTTCCAGCTCATTGGTGACCACATACTCATCCAGCTCTTGATAGACCGTAGCGTTGTCATCTTGATCTGCTTTAACCACGCCATTGATCGAGCGGTCCAATGGCTTAACAAAAAGTTCCTTGATGTTCATAGTAAGACGATATTCCTTAAAATTCTTATTCACTGGTTGCCGGATAATTACGGAACCAACTTAAACGCTCTGTAGTAATTGTTGCTGGGAATCTTTCCAAACAGACTCATGGCCTGACCGCTGTAATAGCCGGGGTAAAACAGTACAACCGGCTTATGCCCTAACAGTGAGTGCAGGCTGTTCAGCAAGTTATGAGCGCGCAGTAGTGGCCAGACCGACCCGACGCCCGAGATAAAAATAATGTCTTGCTCAGCGGCTGAATATTTCTTGGTTAGGTAAGGTGCAAACTTATCCATGTGTAATGGGCCTTTTAACGCCTTAAGTAGCCCCTCATCACCTTTGGCCTTTTGCATCTGTATGGCTTTTTCAACAAAATTCCGATCATCCAGATAGCCCACCAAGCTCTGTAGTAAATTGATGTTTACCACCTTTAGTTGGCTTTGCTTCTTGGTGAGCATACCTTCAAGAAACTCGATGTACTGCCGAACCTGCAGCTCATCCTCTGGCGCATAGTCAAATATCCAAAAGCCGATTTCATTACCGAGCCCCTGCCCGCTTAAGAAGGCGGTGGACAGAATCTTGTCAGGTATCTGATTTAGCCTGTCGTGTAGCCGTTGATTCATGTTTATTCCTGCTCCGGTGGTCGCGTCCAAGAGGATACTTCCATGCATTTTTTGATGCGTTGTTTGTAGTAGTCATCCAGCATGACTTTCACTTCCGCTCTGACTACAACGTGTTGCAGCTCCAGGCTTTTTGTACTCTTCAGATACCCCGCTTCGGCAAAGATACGAAAAGCGACCTGCCCCATTTTCTTTCGGGTGGATTCCTTCCAGCTGCCAATCGTTGGATCACGAAAAGCCCTTTCCTCCAGAAAGTCGAGCCACACAAATCCATCCAACTTTTCTGAGCGCGTTGCATAGGCATCGCAAAGCACCGTCTCCATAAACTCAACCAGCAACAGGTTCCGCTCTAATACCCCGCACAGCGCAACTTGCGTAGACAGCTCATCATCACCATCACGCAATGCTCTCCAGAACTCTGGCTCCAACCTTTCCAGTCGTTGCCGAATTGCATTGGCATTGCGCTTTGCTGAGGATGGGCTGCGTTTTTGCAGCACATTTTCAATACGGATAGCCTCATCCCATTGCCCAGGTGTGACCTTATTCAAGAGTAAGTCCGCAATAATGCGGCTCTCTCTAACCATCAGCGACCCGCCATTAATGTCGCTGTCGTATCTAAATTGTTCTATCAAACCTTAACCACCATCATTGCGCTGAGTCGAACAGGTAAGGACTCAGCTCTTCTCGATCCGTTTCTTGAAGAATCACCGGAAACTTCAATTCATTGCTTGCATCATCAGCCGTAATTCCCGCTTGATAGCGTTGTAACGTGTAGTGTGCCAGCGACTTTCGGACCGATATTTGCAGCCTACCATCAGGCATACCAAAATCTTTTTCAACCAACGCTTTCTGGCCTTCATTCAACCGAGGGTTCGGTACCAAAGTCAGCAAAACCTGCTCATGCCATAGTGCATCTTGCGAGGGATCCGGAGATGACTCGGAAGCTGGTTTGGGTATTCTGTCTATCCTGGATAAAATAAAATCCCGGAATTCCTCTCGCAGATGGCAGTAGGCTCTTACATGCCACCTAAACCCTGTGTAAATAAGCGTATGTGGCGAGATCACCCGCTCTTTAAGCAGTGGGCTACTCATCGAGGCATAAATGATCTTGAGGCTGCTTCGGGATCGGCAGGCACGGCTCATCGCCCTGAACACTTCAGGCCTTACCATGCGGTCAGGTAACTGCACCGCGCTGAGGTGATCTGCTGACTCCAGAGTCACCGCATCAGACTCATTTAATAAGCCTGACATTAATTCAAAGTACTCGTTGATTTGTCCGCTAGTTAAGACTGGCTGAAAGCCAGCCTTAGGCACATAACCTTTGACTGAAGGGTCATGTATTAAAGAATCTGGGTTGTTGGTGGTGTTGTAGCGTTTGATATCTGATGAGGCTTGTTGACGGCTTATTCCAAACCAAGCAGTAAGGCGATTAGTAACTAATCGTCCTTCCCAGTAAGCCAGTAATTCAATGGCTCTGAGGCGTAACATCGCTTCATGTTTTTCATAAGGCATCTGAAATCTCATCAGTTGATCGGGTGAATCAAATTACCCCACAAAAAAATTACTGTAAAGTTTTTTACCAGTTTTAGTTTGTGATGAGCTGAGCGTACTTTCTACAGTAAAATTGCGTATTTTATAAAATAAAAAGCCGATAACCATGCACCTCTTCTTTAATAGTTCAGTGAGATTTGCTTAAAGGATCAAAAAAATACGATTTTAAAGCACCAACGGGAAAGTGATAAGTGCAAAGACCCGCAGGGATGAAGCGAACGTGTAAGCAGGAGAAGCATGGAGCCCGCGAAGCGACCTTACCGTGGAGGCGCAGACGCAAGCGTGGAGAACCCACAGAATCTCCCCGCCGACGTTGCAGAAGCTCAGCCCAAGACAAGCAGAGGATACCGCAAGAGCGCTCAGAATGGCCTCAACTTCCGTGCGCGTGGCGAAGCCTCGCATAAAGCACGGTAGTGTCTCTGAGGCGGCTCTGAGGGCCTGAAGGTTTCCGGTGTGCAGGATTGGGGTGGGCTGGCGCAACACGAAAGAAGTTAAACGGGTAGATAACTCTCAGCAGGCACTTAGCCTCCTCAAAATGGAAATATAACCAGATCCAGATCCAGATTCATAACCATAATCAATGCAAGGCGAGTAATTCATCCAACAATCCTGGCAAAGAGATGACTTCAATACTGTCTGTCTTTGGGTAACGATCATTACCGGAATAAACAATAAATGTCTTGTCAGGTTGAATATCGATCATTGCAGAGTGTAAGCCTTTACTAGTACTTGGGGCTTCTGAAAGCTTTATTTCAATTGCCCAAACACCATGTTTGGCCCCCATGTTTAAAACCAGATCGATTTCAGCCCCTGCACTGGAACGATAAAAACTGGCTTGTGTTCGACGAGGGGCAGCACTGAGTATATTTTCAATAACAAAACCTTCCCAGCTACTTCCTACAACGGGATGCCCTAGCAGTTCGTCCCGCGACTCGATACCTAAAAGTGCATGAACCAAACCACTATCCCGCACATATGTTTTTGGTGCTTTAACTAACCTTTTTTTGGTGTTGGTAAAATAAGGAGGCAAGCGTCTAACCAGCAATAGGTCAGTTAAAAGGTCTAAGTAACGGCTGATGGCAGGGCTTGAAACACCAAGGTTTCCTGCCAGTTTTGATGAGTTAAGTAGCCCCCCTTGCCCATGAGCTAGCATAGTCCATAAGTTACCCACGGACGTTGCAGACATCCGTGGAGCAAACATGGGGACATCACGATCGAGATATGAACGGATGAAGTCTAGCCGGTTATCGAAACTATCTTCATCATCGGCAGCTAGAAGACTCCTTGGGTAGCCCCCTCGAAGCCATAAGGTATTGAGGTCAATATCTTGTGTATCGGTATACAATAAAGGCGGCAGGTCAATATAAGCAATTCGACCAGCCAGCGTTTCTGATTGTTGCATCAAATCCATAGATGCTGAACCAAGGATTAAAAAGCGACCGTTCTCATGTCCACTTTCTCGTCCTTCATCAATGATCCCTCTCAGCTCATTGAATAACTCAGGTACTCGATGTATTTCATCTAATACAACTAACTTGTCTTGATGGCTTTTTAAGTAAGTTCTCGGGCTACTTAATTTTGCACGGTCTTCAGCTCGTTCAAGGTCCAGGTAGATTGAAGGTCTATTCTGAGCAATTGACTTTGCCAGTGTTGTTTTTCCAACTTGGCGTGGCCCAATCATTGCAACAGCAGGCTGTCGCTTAAGCGCTTTTTCGATTTTATTGTGTGCGAGAGGTCTTTTAATCATCCTTGTAATTTTAACGGCAGGAATTAAAATTACAAGGATAAATAGGCTTGATCAACAATAAAGTACTCAATTCACCATCCAAGGCACAAACAATCACAATATTCCTCACCGCGGAGGCGCAGACGCAAGCCAAACAGAACGACAGCCCTACCCCGCCGACGTTGCAGAAGTGCAACCAAAGCCAAGTAGAGGATACCGCAAGAGCGCTCAGAATGGCCTCAACTTCCGTGCGCGTGGCGAAGCCTCGCATAAAGCACGGTAGTGTCTCTGAGGCGACTCTGAGAGCCTGAAGGTTTCCGATGCGCAGGATTGGGGTGGACTGGCGCAACACGAAAAAAGTTAGACCGGTAGACCTCTCTCAGCAGGCACTTACCATCCTTAAATACTCATAACCCCCCACCATCAAAAGTACTAGCAACTGAAAACAGACTATTTGTTTTAACGGATTGGGTTAATTCAGGTATTAGCCAAGTGAAAATAATTCTCTGCCGTGACACACCAGGTCGGTCTTGAAGTTAGATCATGAGTAACTGGGGAGTAGTATCAGGCAGCAACGATTGTGAGTTTGTACCGAGGGGCTAGTACTGAACTAATCAAAAACCAGAAAGACTAATATTCATACAAATTATTTTAAAGCGTATGTTTAAGGCAATTAATTAGGTGGATATTATGATGTTTCGTTACCTTGCACCAATCGTTCTTATCGCTTCAGTTTCTCTACCTCAAGTCGTAAGTGCTAATGCTATCGCCACAGGTGCAGCTAAAAAAGTAGCGTCTAGTGATGCCGCTAAAGTGGCAATGAGAGTAGTGACACCGGCAGAAAATTCGAAAGCAGTGCATAACTTAAACATGTTTATAAAGGCTCAGGCCCAAGCTCAAGTAAATGCTGAGTTGCAGCAAAAAACATCGCCAATCACCGGAGGACTTTCGGGTGGCTCCCGTGTTGGCCCTCGTGCCCGTGAGTGAGAGTACTAAAGCTCAATAGATGTGAACCTCCAAAGCGTCCACCAAGTCGATTAGATCAGACTGACCGTCCATTATTTACAACAAATGACCTAGTAGACGCATAAGGCATGCTACTGCTAGCGACCTAATAAGTTATAAGTTAATAAGCAGCAAAGCCATCGAACAGTGTTTGCCCAACTTGGAATTAATTATTCATCAATAACAACGTCATAACTTACAAAACCAGACTTCCCCCCCATTAGTGGTCCGTTAAACTCCCAACTCACACGGTCGCCACTGATCACCGGCGTACACGAGGTAATTTCAGCGGGCGTCGTATTACACACAGCGGTGCCAGCCTTAATTTCAGTATAAGCCTGCGCATTATCGTTCACGATCAACTCCGTCAGCGGCCCAGTGCCCGTATTACTGTAATAAATCCGATATTTCAGCGTATCGCCAGGTGCCGCTTGGTTTACCGTCGACGTTTCAGCCGTATTCTGCGTGGTATTTTGAACCGTTTTGCGCAACTCTAATCGAGATGGCCCGACAGCAGGCGTTACCGGTGTCGCCGCAACGGCCGGTTGGGCCGGTATCGGATCAGTGGCAGGAATATAAGGGGTTGCAGGCACTGCGGGTGTTGTTTCAGTAGCTGGAGTGCCGGATGTCGCGGGTTGTTCTTCCTGAGCCTCAACCACATCGGCTGCTACCACCGCTGGTGTTGCCGGTAGCGCGGGAGCCTGAACCTGTTGGGCCACTGTCACATCCTGCACTTTGAGTGCCAAGGTACCCGCAATCGCATTGTTATAATTGAAGTCCGCCGTAATGGTCTGAATGTACTGGTCATTGGCCGCCACATTGGCAGGCGCATAGACTTTATTGATCACACAAATGTTATCTAAAGCACTCACAGAGATTGCGCTGGTACCTATCGGTGTAGTGCCATCGCTTTGGTTTAGCTTGCCATCACAGTTTGCATCGCGATAAAGAATCGACGACCAACCGCTGCTGCGATTACCGCTGGAAGCACTCGCGAAACTCACACTGCCTTTCGCTCGCGTGGTGAACTTGTGCGCATAGAACAGCACATTGCCCGGTAAAATCTGAGCGCTATTGTCTGGCTCAAAGACTGGCAACTTAACATCACCAAAATCTTGCTTGGTGATGTCACTGGTCGTTACGGTAAATTCAGCACGAACGTTGTCAGTCGTTGAGCGGTAACTACCCGGATTTTTAGCCGAGGCGATACTACAATTTCTAGGAACCGGCACACTCTCGCGAGAGGCTTCATACACCTGATAAGTCCCTGGAACCACATCTTCAAAGCGGTAGTTACCATTGCCATCAGTCCGCGCACTCACACAGCGATTGTTGACGGGATTTGTCTCAATTTTGATCAGCACGACCGGCAACTGAGTGACGCCGACTTCACCGCTATCATTCGCCGCACTCACATTGGCATCATTAAACACACGACCACTCACCGTGACGCCTGCAGTGGTGATCGTGATTGGGTAATCCTCAACCTCACCATCCAGCTTAGGGCCGTTTGGTTCGCGGTTATTCAAGGAATCCGTGGTTAAACGAACACGCACATACGTGTCACCTGTCTGGATATCCACCGGAATATTAGACCAGTTAAGGGTGAAACTAGTTTGGTTACTACCTGCCGGGACAGGTTGAATCGCCACTTCGTCGGCATCAAAAGTGCCATTGCGATCAAAATCAATCCAAGCAGTTAAAGTCGCTTGAGATGAGGTGTCATTACTTGCTTTGACGGTGGCGCTGTAAGTACGGTCAGATGTTGTTAGTGCAGCCAACGTACTAATACCATCTTCATCAGCACCATCACCGTTAGCCGCGATAGAAGCTTGTCCATCAATATCAGCATCTGGCGTATTCGATCCCAGATACACACCATTGATGATGCCATGCTGCGGGCCAGCATTGGCTTTGCTGGTTTTATAACTTTCCGGTGCATCACCGTAATCTTGGGGTACACAGCTAACAAATCCAATATTCGCTGAACCTGCATACGTTTGATAAGTCGCTCGGATACTGGTTAAACCAGTGACTGGCCAGACATACGCTTCCTGATCATTATTTGGGCCATCAGACAAAGTAACAATTTGCTGACTCACACTATCCCAAGATGCAAAAAGACTCGGGCTATTCGCAGTCGCATTCAAAGGACTTTGTGTTTCCCACAGACTCGGTGCAGGTAGCGACCCCAAGTTATTACCTGAAAAGGTGATTGATTCATCGGTGGCATCAATATCTCTGATAACCATATAAGTATTGGCGGGTAAGGACTTGTCAAAAGTGAAGTAAGCACTTGTTTCCCCCGCCCCACTAAGGTCCTCAGGGTAGTTCAAATTCACCCCATATCCCGGTGAACCAAACCGATTAGCAAAGGCGCTTTCTGTCAATGCTTTTGCAGGAGCCGCTGTCCACTTTGCATTATTACCCGTCATCGTAGTGCTAAAGCTCACATTGGCATTAATACCACGTTCAGCCCAGTTTAGTGCCCAGTTTGATGTCGGGTCAGCAGACTGCCCACTAGTATTTAGCCAGCTCGGTTCGCCCACACAGACCCCCGGCGTAGCTCCCGGTGCTTGAATGATGACAGGATAATCCTCCACCTCTCCATCGGTGGCGGTGCCGGTTGCGGTTGAGGCTTCAACAGAGTCTGAAGCGATACGTAACCGGGCATACGTAGTACCTGGGCTCAAACCGGAGAGTCCCGTCCAGTTCAGAGTCACATTGCCGCTCACATTACAACGTGTCGGATAATCAGTGTTTCGCTCTCCAGCATCAAATTGATTGTTCTGATTAAAATCGACCCAACCTGATACATAAGCCCCTTGATCACTACAATCCACTTTTAAACGATACTGTGATTGAGTCGTCCAGATTGCCGGTAACGTATCATAAGCATCCTCATCATCGCTGCCATTTTGATCATCACCCAAGCCATCTGCTCCGCCATTTGCCGTATTCTGAATCTGTGGCTCATGGTCAGGGGCAATATCTCCTAAATACACAATAGGTGTTTCAGGAATTTTGTGAGTTGCCTCACCGTAGTTAGTGGGCGCATCACCATAATCATAAGGCTCTGCACACACGATGAACTCAATACCGTCTGCACCAGCACCTTCGACGCCAACACCTGAAAAATCCAAACTTAGGTTGTTATAAGTTCCATTCACTTGCACGGAGCCCATTGCTGTATGGACCGAGCTATCCACTCCCGATAATCCTGTAACCCCCGTCTCTTGCATGGTTTCATTCGGCGTACGCTGAATCGTGTTGGTGGTCACATCAAAATGGGTCGTGCCTGCAAGTCGGGTAAAGGTTGCGGCAGAGTTGGCCGTATTCGGTGTAATGATTGATGAGTTACTCAGTCCCATCGGCGTTGCGGCCGAACTACTACCGTAGCCCCCTTGTCGATCGATATGAATGATTGGGTTCTTTACAGGGACACCAAAAGCAAATGTTAACGTTCCTGTCGCCGCATCCGTCGCGGCATTGGCTAAGCGGCCATCTTCGGGTGAGGTATCCCAAGTGAATACCGTACTCAGTGATGGTGAGCCATTCAACGTTGACAAACTAAAGCTACCCGTTTCATTAAAAGCATCATTCGGAGAAAAAGACCACGCTGCTCCGGACGAAGCTGTCGTACTCGCAGAAATCACAACACCCTGATTGGTTATCGACCTATAGACACCATTATCTAACACCCAAGTATTGCTACAATAAGCAATAGCAGGTGCCGTCGGTGCTACCGCATTATTTGCAATGATGATTTGGTAATCCTCAACTTCACCATCACTAGCGGCACCAGTGGGTGTTGAGGCAGCTGTATCACTGGAGAATCTAAAGCGAGCATAGGCTGTAGCAAGTGTTGCACTTAATGGCACATTGACTACGACAGCTAACGTTTCGTCAGCCCCAGCAACGGCATTGGCAATCTGCTCACCTAAGTCGGCAAAGTCCCCGTCACCATTCCAGTCAATCCAAGCAGAGAGCTTTCCACTACCGGTCACTGGCACATACAAAGTCACAGAATCCTCAAGATTAAGTGAAGCATCCTGAAAACCAGTAGTTAATGCTGCATCGGTAAAGACACCATCATCATCACTACCATCGCCCGACGCATCATTACTCTCAATACTCGTGCCATCCGAGTCAACCGTTACCCCTAGCTTCAGACCAGACACTAATGAATGTGTTGCTTCACCAAAACTTGTAGGCGCATCGGAACGGTCTCTTTCAATATCACGGTAGCTAAGATCCTTAGTTAAAGGAACCGCATCACTGCCATTGGCTGCCGTATCATTATCAAAGTCGGCCAACAGGAAATTAGTCCCGTCGTGGGATGATCCGTTATTATCCGCATAGGTATCAGCAGCTTCTCCCTCATTATCTAAACCATTCGTACCAACGACTCCATCCGTTTTCCCGTTAGCATCGGCATCCAGTAGCGACAGCCCACTTTCCGCTAAATCGGTTAAACCATCGTTGTCACTGTCAAGGTCCAAGATATCATTCTGAGTATCCCCATCTGTGTTAACCGGAGTTAAGCCAGCAGAGGCCGCTTCTGCCGTATTGTTATCATCTAGGTCAAAAGCATTATCCAGACCATCATTATCCGTATCGATATTGACGGCTACGAGATAAGAAGCGGTTGTCTGTGCCTCAATGGTATCGGGAATACCATCGTTATCACTATCAAGATCGAGATAATCATCAATTCCATCACCATCACTATCTATCGCAGTGGTTGCAGCGTAGCCGAAAGTGAAGTTTGCATAGTTCTCGTTGGCTGTATACTGAAAGCTAACACTAGAATGAGTGCCCGGCACCCGAACCACTAAGAAACCCTCATTAGCAGTAAATTGCCTCAGACTATCAACGGTGTAGGCACCACCCGCCTCACCCGTTCCCCACAGCACCTGAATATCCTTATTAAAGATCACAGGAACAGATGTTGAAGGATTACCCACAGAGGTAAATACAAACAAAGGATTCTCAACCGGTTGACTGAATGTAATCGTATTATCAGACGCAACCGTATTCTTAATACTCGTCGAATCAGGAACCAAATATTCAGAGGGCACAGTGGCATGATGATACAGTGATGAGGTAGTTTCTACTGTTTGAGAAGAGGTATAGCTTACGCCAATTCCAAATGCCGTCCCGGTAATTGCATTGCCAGATGATGCATTCCACGTCGTCCATTGATAGTTGCGAGTTACGCCCTCGTTTTTATCGATAATACCGTCATTATCATCATCCAGATCACACGCATTGGCGATGCCATCACCATCGGTATCAACCCCTGTCGCACAAGCGGAAGATTCGACCGCTGCTGTTACCGTTAACTCAGCCTGTGCGATATTCTTGAGTTCATTAATATTACTGATATTTGTACTAGGGTCATCGTACACACCAGCGGTTACAGAGGTTACATCGGCAACAACCGTACATGATTGGGTACCCCCCGTCATTTGCCCTCCTGCTAGGGTGATGGTGCCTCTTCCTCCGCTAGTGCCCGTGGTTACAGTTCCTCCACATTGAGATGCTGCAGGCGTACCTACAATGGTAACATTAAGAGGTAGAGTTTCAGTAAAACTTAACGGCCCCTGAGCCGGGTTTCCAGGACGATTAGTGATATCAAAGGTTAACGTTGTGGTATCTCCAACCCCCATCGTATGATCTACATCACCATCATCAGGGCCATAGCGCTTGGTCAATGTTGGCTCAGTGAGCGAAAAAACAAAGTCGTAATCTGCCGTGAAAGTCGTATTTGATACGCTACCAATATCCCACTGCACTGCGGCCCCCACATCATGATTGGTAGTGACTAAGGTATTTGGTAGGTCGCCGCTTTGAGTGCCTGCAATATAAGTATTCGGAGCAGCACTATAGTTACCACATTGATAGCGATCCCAATGATTGCTCACAGAGCGCTGGCGATAACCCGCGTACATTGTCCCAGCGGTATTATCGGCAATGACATACTCAGGGAAAGCCGCAATTCGTGAGCATGTCCCATTGTCATTACCGTCTAACATAAGATCTGTCCAACTGTACAATCTCACGTCTTGTGTATTTCCTACTGGCACGCCTACATCCAGCTTCACAGAGTAAAAATCATTGGGAAAAATGTAGGTAACGGTTTGTGTCACGGTATACGTTAACCCACCCGTGACTGCACTATAAACGGTGATAACCGAGCCATCACCGAGCGTTGATCCCCCACTGCTAGAAATACTTGTCCAAGCAGTATTTACAGCCTGCAAGCCACTCGCACCAAAAACAGTGCTTCCTACACGAAGGTATATTGAGTTGAATACACTGCCCGAAGGAGGTATCGCACTAGTACTATAATACTGTCTTGAACCACTGTTAAGACCATTAGCAGAACAACGCTCAACCTGAAATTGCGAGTTATCCCCGACATAAACCTTAAGCCCCCCATTACTCCCGTCAAACGCACACTGCCCGCCGTTGCTATTAAGGATTTGTGTTGCAGCCTGTGATTGACCGCTTAGCAGCAAGCATGACAACACAAAAAAAGCCACCAACAATGAACTCGTTAAATTATTTTTATCGCTCATTAGTATCTTCATATCCGATAGATTTTCAGTGGCTGATAAATAAGTTTATTTTTTATCAGTTAAAATATGCCATAAAAACAGAATTATAGGCACGTTATTGCTAACATACCCCCTCTGGCCTCGACCGAAGCTGAATAGCAATACAACTGCTGATAACCACCATAGGAGCCTTTACTGAGCTAGTCGGATTAAATGACAGCACCTGACCAATCATTAATTGAATAACACACGAAGTGTGGCCGGTCATTGCTTGGCCGCTGAGAGTGATAGGTGGAAAACACGATGCTCATGTGCGCTTGGTTATGCCATTCGTTCATTTCCTTTGCTAAGCGTTCTGCATTGGTCGTTGCGGGGTACTGCAGTTCATGTGCGAATGTTTGAACGATGTCGTCGTCTTTTTTGCGCTTCTTGCCGATGTCATACCGCGAAGCTGTGCAAAGGGACGCCAGACTCTTGTGTCCACTCAGTTAGAGTTTGGGACAAGTAAGGAAAGGCTTGGAACCAGAAACAGTACGCGCTTCCCAGCGCCTGCCATGGTTTCTGCAACCTTAAGGCTGGTGAAGGTTTTACCCGTCCCACAGGCCATAACCAGCTTGCCGCGCTCTGCTGTTTTAAGCCCTTGTGTAACGCGTTCCAGTGCCTTTTCCTGATGTGGCCTGAGTGTCTTTTGGGGCTTCAGAACAACAGGTTTGTTAGGTTGGTATTTTGCCCAGTCTATCTGGCTGTTTTCGAGGTCATTAAGGTCGATCTTTTGGGCGGGTGCTAGTCTCTCAGCGCATCATCAGCGTGCTCACTCCAGTTATTAGTGGTGGTCACGATGACTCTACGACTAAAAGGCTTCTTTACGGAGGCGGTGAAGAAGCTATCAATGTCACTCTGGATATCCCGTCTGCCTCCCCAGCAACTCACCTGATACCAGTGTGCCAAAAGATATATATTTATATAGATATGTAGTTATATATCTATATATATATAACTAACTAATAGAACGAGCAACAGCGAACCATTCAGCCTCTCCATTAAAAAGCCCGCAGGCAGCGGGCTTTCATGTTTGCAGGTGACTCTCAAAGCCAGCGAGTCACGATGATGAGCCTTGTTTAGTATTCTTCTTCAGATACGATGCCAGAGAGTCCGTACTGCTCGCAGCATAGGTTGTTGAGGTAATAGCACTCACCATTAATATGAGTAATATTGCACTGATGGTTTTCTTTTTCATGGCTAAATCCTGGTCTCAATAAAGTTAACAAGTGTCGGGGTTGCTTCTATTCTCCAGCACTCTCGTTTGCCGCGATGCGTATCCTTGTAAAAGCGAATAATATTAAATCTTTCCAGTCTTTCAATGAGCAGCCTTAACCGCTTCTCCATTGCTTTAATGCTATTGAAGTCTTCACCATCCATTGCCATAGACAGTGATCTAAGCGTAAACGGCTCACCACCCTCAAAAAACTTATGGCACAAAAGTAAGGCAACTACATAGGTGTCCAAGTCAACCAGCGCTCTTTTGGCTTGTTTCTCTGTACCCTGACTCGCAGGGACGTATCCGCTCTCTAACAGGTACGGGTAAATGTCACTCCACTTGGCAAGCTGAAGCAGCTTTTCAACGACTCTTGATGAGGCTTCAGCGTTTGAGTGCTCAAGGTCAGCAGAGCTGTTTAATAATGTTGGTTCCATAGTAATACCTCGCTATGTGTAAAAATAACACATCGGGTCAGGTAGTACATAGGGCGAAAACAGCCCTATAGGGCTAATGCTGATAGCGCTTATGCATAGGTCGGAAACGGACAGGTAGGTTGCGTTATGACGCTAAAAGCTCCTCTTTTCATAATTCCTGAGCTTGTTAAATTGCAGACTCACTTAAACGAAACGGAGTAACTCATGAAAAATTCATTTCTATCAAAAGCAGCTTCAACGGTTCTGTTTGCTTCGGCTATTGGATCTGCCGTGATGGCATCTCCAAGCGCAATGGCCTGCCCTGGGTGTTGCGATGACAGTTGTAACACTGAAACTAAACCAAAGAATTTTGAGCAACCATTCGGGGACAGCATGAGTCAGACAATGGGCTACTACAATGGTAGTCGCGTAACACCAAGACCACGTGGCCACAGCTAACAGTCATATTTCATCAATTGAGCTTTACGTAATAAATGAGTGATTTTATCTAATAGGAGAAAGACAATGATTCGCAAATATTTAATGATTTTTATGCTTGCTGTCAGTGGGCTAACGGCAACTGGCTTGGCGATGGGGGGATACAATGAGTGCATGGACGCTGGTGGGTATCAGGGTGACTGTGAGCACCACTTAAGAAAATAAGCCAAGGCTCAGAAGGCCTCTGACATTAAGAGGCCTTCTATTGCCAAGAACAAATAGTGATCTGTCAGAGACTCATGACGCTGTTTAGGCTTAGGTGGGATGAATTGAATCCCCTTTAGTTTTTCAGAATTCTTTACCCGTGTGCCTACCCAAGGTTTCCTGGTTAGCTAAAGACCTTGCTTTCCTTTGGCATCACAGGTGACCAGCCTGAATTTACTAGTGGCATGAACTCCGCCAAGCATTTGAATAGTTGTTGCGGTGAGTTGACGATCAGCTGGGCTTCTAAACAACCAAATGCCCAAAGCTCTATCAGGTATTTCTCACCATCCCGGTGTGGGAGCACCCCTATCCCAATCCCCTCTTCTGTATTGCCAGACTCAATGCAACCAAAAAAGCCAGCGTCATCCAGTTGGTCCTCAGGGGGAAGTGTCTGATTAAACGGTGAATTGGTTTCTTGCCAGTTGCTGTCTTCCCAGTTGTAAACAATGCCCATTGCCGTACTTCCTTTATTTTTATTAGTGAGCACCCACCCTAAAAAGCATCGTGTGAGTTGCTTTGAGTAAACTAAGCTTGCTCTATTTTTGAGTAAAAATAGCACACAGTCGGACATAAGAGTAGCTTTGTTATTCTAATATTTTTCACTTTGGTCGTTAATAATAAGAAACAATAAGCTTATAATTTATGACAACGTTATCATAAAATGATCACTTAATTTGATGTTGTCGGTGTCTTTGTCAATTGCGATAATGATAGTCACCCCCAGTCACTATATATTCTCAGCGTTTCAGGAAACCTCGAAGGTATGCAGTCTCCTCCTCGTCACTCATCATCTTCAGCACGATGGAAGATAGCCACAGTTCAATTCATCGATAGCGAGTTTGTGGGAGCCGGTTTGTTAAATGCATTTAACACACTACATCCCGAGGCCTATACCTTGAACATCGTTTGGAATAAGGTGCCGGTTGCCCAATACCGCTGTACTCAAAGCACCTGCACACTTCACAATATTGAACGTTTGGTTGATGACAAGCCTCTAGCTTGCTTGTGCCAGCTTCCGTGGCATCAATATCGAAGAAGGTACAAGACTACTTTGGTCTAACCTTTACCGAGCTGGAATCTACCCGGAAACGATCAGGTGTTATGAGGATATTGAAAACAGTTGTCAGTACTTGGCCGGTAGGGAAACGCTGGGGATCTACATAGACGCAGAGATGAGAGTCGCCTATCTGGATTGGGCTCAGTCAGTAATCAAGGATTTCGATAATTTACTCACATTTACGTCAGGATAGTCCAGCCTAGCTATGAAACATAACCAAACCGCTTAATAGGCGTAATGGGGAAATTTTATATCTGATGGGGGGCGATCATATGAGGCCTCATGTGCCCTCTTTCCCACTCTATTTGTTTATTCGCTGTGCTTTAGTTTTAAGCGAATGTCCTGAATGGGTGGGCACTTTCGGCTGCCGTAAGAACAATAGATACAGCAATCTCCTGGCTTTTCACTGAGCAAGGTATGGCATCGAGTGCATTCGTAAAGTTGCCCTCCTGGCATTTTAGGCATGGTAACGGTTTCCTGATGTTTACAATTAGGGCAAGTCATAACTGACTCATAGATAACACCTGGACCAAATGATTTGAACATTTGTTGATCTCATTGATTAATTAATAGTCACGCAAGATACTCCAAAATGCCGCTAATTGTTGTTTTAAATGATGTGTAGTTAAGTGAATGTTCTAAAAAACGTCGGCGACTTTTTAAGAGGCTTATAAAGTTGCTGATTGAAACAAAGCTGTAACACACCGCACTAGTAGCGGTTGTACTACCCCGTATGCCGCGATTAGAAGGTAGTTTATTCCTGAGCAGTTGTCGCACGGATTGCGAAGTGCATTAGCACGGAAGGGTGAAGGATTTGAAAGGCAATGTGTCCCATGGGGATGTAGTGATAGCTTAACCTGTAGAAGCCTGCTGCTTAGCACTCCCAAGGCTATAAACTAAATTGTGTGTCTGCATCCGATGGGTCATTCCTTGGCGATAGCCGCAATGTGCGTAACGGTTACACTCCTGAAACAGTGATTAGCAACCAGGGAGAGGTGATGCTCTATATCTCCCGTGGCCGCACGCAACGCTGCTAGTTAGATGATTACGATAAGCGAATAATCGTACCTACTTTCAGGTTGTTAGCCTTCTTTTTGGTCAAGTTATTCAGCTTCATCAGTTTACTTACAGGTACTTTTGTTTTAGCAGCAATGCTGTAAAGCGTATCGCCTCTAGTGACTCGGTAAGTTTTCTGAATATTTTTATGATTCGCTGACTTCACAGCAACCTTGCTGATTGCCGCTTTACCCTGACCTTTAACGTCGTGTCCTTGTGCCGCCATTGCATTACCAGCCAAGCCAATTGAAAGAAGAGTTGAAAGAACAATTGTGTTTAACAGTTTCATAATGAATCCCTTAGCTAAATATGCTTCAAAAATAGTTGATGTAGTCAGCGACGTTGCGTCAGCCGATTAAGCTATTGTGCATTAGGTGACTGTTAATGTGTGTCAAGCAGGCGTAAAGTCATGCAAACAAAATATGCATTTTTTGCCTTACAATAGGCAGGCATGCAAACTGAGCATAAAGTCATATCTATAAGACCAGTGTGATTGAATCATCCTATTTTTAAAATCGGGCAGAGACACAAAGTGATTTACAGCCTAGTACAACCACAACCGTTAAATCGATAGTGAGGTTCGATAACTACGACCTGAGTGCTTTCAGTCCTCGACTTTGCCTCGCATAAATGCGATCACCGGCTCAATCTCTTGAGGCACCCTGCCCGTCGCCACTAAAATCTTACGCCAGATCCCATAAGGCGGTTTGTTTTCTCCGGTCTTATAAGAGCGCAAGCGGCGCTCTGCATTGTTACCCTTGAGTCCTAGCCACTGAACTATGGCTGCATCAGAGGTATACTCGCTGTGACGCTTTAATTGATCAATATAGGCATGTACCAGATCAGGGTGTGGTGGTTCCCAGCGATCCTCAGATAACAAGTGGCTATGACTATATTGACGCTCGTCTAACTCCAGATCATCGATGACCGGAGCCTGTAGATTTTTTTCTAGTTGTTCAATACCGGCCTTCGTCGCCGCTTCAAAGATAAAGCGTTGCTGCGCGGCCATCCCAGGTACGTTAATCTTCATTGTCTCACCTGCAAAAGAGAACGGGGCTTTGCCCCGTCCTTTGTTATTTCATTAAGAGTTCAATATTGCGGATATCATCAACACGAATCTGAACCAGATCAAGCGATCCATATGCTAGTGGTTTCCAGCGTCCGGTTTCATGCCAATGGATGAACATATAATACAGATAGTCCGGTAGCAAAATCTCTGTTTTCTCGACTTTAACACCAATGTGATAAGGGGAGTAAGTGCGGGAGGGTTGGCCAATTGTCTCAATTGAACCTCGACGGGATAACCAGAAGTCGGCCCCCTCAAAATCGGTACGGACGACCGCTAGATCTTTTAAGCGCATAATAAAAACCCGTAGCAATAACTAGCCCTCCAATGCTGGCGGCTTTCTGTATGCTACAGTCTAATTATATTATAAATCAGTGATTTATAGGTTTATTGCCGATGAATGGTAGTAGTTTTTGAGGAGAAAAAAACAATAATTAGAGTGTTTCAATAACTGACAATACTACGGCCCCTTTTCTGGCAAGACTTATGGCTTAGAATATTTTATGAGTTATATATTTATGTAATTATGCATCTATATAGTTATATAACTTATCTTGTGATGTAGTGCATGTCATGGAGGGCATAAACTAGCGTGCTAACTGATCAATACCTTCCTTCGTTGCCGCTTCGAATACAAAGCGCTGCTTGTGAAAAAATAGTGATCGTCACAACAATTTTTTTTCATTTTCTGGTTGCTAATTTTATGTGTATAAGTCTTCCTCTGAAAAATATAACAATATTGGAAGCTAATAATATGAAAAATAAACTTTCTTTCGCGTTACTTTGCGTGACGCTATGCTGCTCTTTTTCTGTGCTTGCCTATGCAGAGAATACTGATTCTGATGAAACTCCTCTCGCTTATGAAATGAGTGAAGATGAGTTAAACGACGTTATGGAGACTTGCCATCAGCTGGGTGTTGATAGTGGGGTGTCAAATGATGGTCTACCGACTTTTGTTAGTGAGTGCGTCGATGCGAACGACTATGACACTGGTGATGGAAATTTAGAGGAAAGCACCTTACAAATCGCTCAAGAGACATGTAACGAAATAGCGATGGAAGATGAATTACAAGGTAATGAGCTAACCACGTTTTTGGCTGAGTGTGTTGAGGCGAATGCCAGCGCTCTGTAAGCAGTTATAGACGCTGATAACCAACGTTTTAGCCAGTCAAGCCGACGGAAAAAACACGGTTTAAATAATACTCTATGTGACCGAAAAATTCACATAGGGGTTTATTTCAAGAAACAGTCAGTAATCCCTACTGATCTACCCAATTTCTCGGCGACTAATCCTCATATTGGCTGTCTTTATATTTATTCAACATTGCAGGCAAGCTGTCGGAAGCGAATAAGTTTGCTGGTGGCAGCCGCAAAGCGGCCCACTGAGCGGGGAAACTGGGTGCACTCAAGATTCAGCATGAGCAACTAATGAAACAATTGAAGAGTCAATGAGATTATTTCAAGTAAAGAACTAAATACAGATTGACTAAATTGATTAGTTTTAATACATTAATTTTGTTCACGCCCCCCGAACACTTGCTAGATTGCATAGACCTATTCCGGTCTTCTTTTACCGCCATTTTATGGCGGTATTTTTTTGCAAAAAAAAAGCCATCGCGTCCTTGCGATGGCTTAGCAGTGCTTGAGACCAGACTCGGGGGAAGCCGGTTATTCTCGACACTCTCGTGACGCCGGGGCTAGGCGCTACGATTTTTTACACGACACTCGGGCTAAAGGGCCATGTTAGTAGTAGAGGCATTGGTTGTGGGGCCGTTGCCTCTCGGGGTTATTTTTATTTACCATAGCATAGAAAATAGCTAATTTCATTCAGCTAACGTTCATTTTTAAATGAAAATTCGAATAATAACCATAGAAATAAGTCATGAATAGTTAGTAAAAAACAAAAAACCAACCATCGACTCAAATAAACCATTCACCTAAGTACACCTTACTTTATCTACTATTGATGTACTCTCATCGTATTACTGACCTTGATACAAAAAACTAATAAATGTAGTTAATTAAGGTCATGTTCATTTTTCATTCATTAACTATTTGTTATAAATTCATACAATAAACGATCTATCAGGAGTGAACTCATGATTGAAGTACTGGCTGCACATCGGCGAGAGCTAGAAAAAGAACTGCGTGAACGCATTTTGGCATTTTTCGAAGCGAATGATGAAACACCTGAAAGCGTTTCTATTGAGATGAGACTAGACAAATCAGATCAAGAAACTGGGTTGTCAACGATTCACATTTTGGTTAAAGATGCGTGTACTGGTATGACGCTGATGACCGTTTAGCATCGCTATGTCGAAGAAACGAAAAGCAAAGTCTGTGAGTCGGGAGAGTCACTCTCCCTTTATGAAGTTTAAATTAAACCAAGAGATCAAGGCGGTCGAACAGCACTTATCAGGCGATGAGTTGGCGGCATTTAGAAAGCTGCCACAGGCTGAAAAGCGGGATGTTGTGCTAGCGGTGGCAAAAAAGCAGGTAGACGAAGCAATCGATGCTGAAATTATCAATTACTTTAGGCAGCTGAATGTTGGCGACGTGCCTACTGCGACTGACGGTGATGTTGTGAGCGCTCAGTCATAGTATAGGCTTGCTCTGACCAGGCCGGTATGATCTTAATCGGCGCTCTGCATCACTGATTTATTAAGGCTCAGTTTGCTTCTCGACATTAAAACCATTTGATGACTCAAACTGACCGTTTAACGATTAAAGTCATAGCAAAATAGAGTTGTGTATTATGATTTAACCTCGATGCGGTTCATTATTATCTAATGTCTTAGATACCTGTTTAACCGCTTTGTCTTCAATCGACAAAGCGGTTTTTTGGAAATAGTGGATAGTGCCACTCGTCTCACGGTTTGCATTTAGTAGTCGATACGGTTAATCATTGACCGAAAGCTATCCCCCACGAGCAGGCTGTTAACCCAATCAAACCATCGAAGATACTAACAATGACTCTGCACTCAGAATGCACAATCCGGTTGCGCTAATTGGAGGGCTGCCCGTGGTACTCATCATTGAGTATTTCAATGAGTTTCTGTGCAGGTGCTGATAAGGCCCTTGTTTCTCTTGTAATAATTCCATATCTTCGCGCTGGGAAAAACTCGTCTAACTTCACGATGGCGAATTGCTCACGATCTGATTCTGTAATGCAAATTTCAGTGACTATTGAAATCCCAACGCCAATGTGAACGTATTTTTTGGCCGCCTCCCACCCATCAACTTCCAGAGCAACTGTATAGCTGCTACCGTTCAACGCAAACACCATTTTCACCAAACGACAGCTGCTATATTCAGAAGACGGTGTGATCATCCCATACCGGCCAATATCATTCAGTGTAATCTTAGGTAACTCGGTAAGAGGATGATTTTTTGGCATGATCAAAACTAAAGAATACGAAGCCAAAAGCGAAGCATGCAGCCCTTTTGGGAGCTCTAATACAGAACTGACCGCTAAATCGGCTTTGTCCGTCAGAATTAAATGACGAGCCTCGTAGCCCGTCACATTGGCTAATTTAAGTCTAATCCCTGGATAATCGTGAACGAATGTTTGGAGGGATCGTTGTAAGAGGTAGAGTATCGTGGATGCTTCTGCAGCAATGGTCAGTTCACCGCTGCTAAGGTTGTCATAATGTGCGGTGAAATTGTTCTTTATCCCATCAATGCCTTGAACTAGCGGGCTTACAAGGTCGTAGAGTGTTTCACCCTCTGTAGTCAGTGTTAAGCGGGGACCACGACGCTGAAACAGCTTAACCTTCAACGCCTCTTCCAGTACTTTTACTTGTAACGAGATCGTTGGCTGACTGGCATACAATATTTTCGCCGCTTTACTCATACTGCCTTCTTGTCTTGTCACACAGAAAGCGCGCAGCTCTTTTAATAAGTTGCAGGTTGTAAGATGTTTCACCCCTCTCTCCCTTAGCTGTCACGCTCTCACCGCACGACTTGGTTTAATGTAACATAATAAGTGCACTTTCAGGCAGAGCTATGGCTCTATCAATCATCTAGCTAATGTTGAATTTTAAGAATTTTTAGCTACATTTGATGAAATATGGTTTATTTAGATCGCTTTTAGACTATCTAAAGAAAAGCATCACGTCCCTGCTTGGGGTTACCTGGCCTTACACGATACAGAACAAATATGGCAACCACTAACCCTGCCATAATATTTCTTAGCTTCAGCAACAGCCTGTTGGCAGGTACTAAATGCTCCTAGGTAAATTCGACGGTGAGGTCGCGAAAGGTAGTTACAATTAGCCTGATGTATTTCATAGCTGCCGTTAGAAAGGCGAGTTTTATTCACAAAGTACACATTCATTCTAGTTTCTGCTCTTAGCTGAGCATGGTACAAATGTAGGGCAGTATTTGCACACCATGACTTTTATGATTATTTCGAACTACTTGTATGAATCTTTATTTTGTCGACAAAAACAAACAGTCGGAGGGTACTCATGATATTCACACATTTGAGTGCAGCTGTCTGCCAGCAGGCGATCATCGGATATTCTTAGGGGCGTTCGTGACGTGTCAAGAAGCACTTCTTGAAGCGCGTCAGCATTTTAGAAAAGTGAATGGTTGCTTCTTTTGTACGGTCGAGTGCTACAGCTTTAAACATGCAACACTACGGCCCCAATATATCCGGTAATGCCTGTTGACCCGGTTAAGGCCTGATCTATCTCTCTAATGTCTAATTAACTATAGACACAACAAGGAGGAGACATGACTACTATAGAATTTTCTACGCTGATATTAGGGCTCGTGCTGATAGGGCTTATCAGCTTTGCCTATTGGTTGAACCATAAAAACAATGATACTCATCACGATGACAAATAACGGGCAGAACTGATTAGCGCCCTCCTGACTCAATGCCCCGCTAAGATGCTCACCAGCGTGGATCAGGTCGCGTACCGACATCAGCGTGATGTCGCATCACGTCCCTTTGTTGGAAGGTAACCCACTACCTTTTTTTATTCTTCGGATTTACCATGCACAAAGGCAGTCACAGGCTCGACCCCCTAGGCTACCCGACCGCTGTTTCGCATAATCGATGTTATGTTTAGCTTGCCCAAACTTCAGGTACAGAACTGAAACCCGGCACAAGTTCTATAGAGTTACTGATCGCAGGATTATGTCTTGGCGAAAAAATCAAAGGTGATTTTCAATACTTTTGGTACCCTTGTCCAGACGAATTCAACCTTGTTTAAGCCACTTTCTTAGAATAATTTTCTAATTAACTTAGCCATCTGCGTCCAAAACAAAGTTCGCAGTAGCCCAATCGTGCATTGCCCACAAAACTGGCTCTAACGACTCGCCCACATCCGTCAGTGAATACTCAGTTTTCGGCGGTACCTCTGCATAGACTTTACGAAGAACAATCCCGTCTTGCTCTAATTCACGCAGATGTTTAGTCAACATGCGCTGGGATGCAGCAGGTATAAGCTTACGAAGCTCATTGAAGCGCTTCGTACCGGTCAATAAGTGATGAATAATTGGGCATTTCCAGCGCCCACCGACGACTCTTATTGCTATTTCTACAGGACACTCTTCACCTGCTTCGATCGTTCCCTTTAGGCTTTTCTTAGTTGAAATATCCATGGTTACAAAAATGTACCTACTTACAAAAAAATAACTAATATGCAATATTTAACACTAATGAACCCTCGTAATCAAGGGCGAGTAAATCATAGCCATTAGGAGAAGCCCCCATGAGCACTACCCAAAGAGTCATTCACTATGACGACCTACCCCAGAGCGGTTTTGCTGGAATTACTGAACGCCACATGGTTCAAAACCCAGATTTATGGCCACGATCCAGAGGACGCACAGACATTAGTCATGGACTTGGAGACTTTATTTACTTAGCACTCGGTCAGTTTTTACCTAATGACGGTGCACCGTTACACCCGCATCATGATGTCGATATTGTTAGTGTGGTTTTCTCTGGCAGCGTGGGGCACAAAGGAACGCTTGGTGATGGCACCGCGATCCACGCACCTGAGGTTCAGGTGCAGCGCGCTGGTACAGGGATGCAGCACTCCGAATTTAACCTCCGTGATACTGCTGCTGACTTTGCACAAATCTGGTTTAAGCCACCCCAAAATGGCTTGGAGCCAGCCTACAAAAATTTCAAGATCGATGACAATGGTTTAACAACCGTACTTGGCGGCGAGGATGGGAGCTTCAATAGCAATATGGTTTGCAAGGTGGGCTATTTAGCTGTTGGAAAATCAGTAGCAGTGCCTCAACCATTTATAGTTCTTATCACGCAGGGTGACGCGACTGCAAATGGTGTGCCCGTAGCGAAAGGCGATTTAATCGAAGGTAGCTCACTAGAGCTCACCGCCGGCCCTGACTTGGGTCTGGCGCTTATTTATGAAAATCACTAAGGAAAACACGTCACAATGACAATCAACACCCCTAAGCTCTTTGCTTATGCGGCTTCAAATAGTCGCAACTCAATAAATAAACAACTCGTAACGCACGCAGCATCCATGCTTACCGGCTACTCGACGGAAATCGCGGATTTAAATGATTATGAGCTGCCATTGTTTAGCGAAGACGCTGAGAAGGAACTCGGCCAACCGGAAAGTGCCATGAGGTTTTTTAATAAAATCGGAGAAGCGGATGCTTTGCTGATTTCACTTGCTGAACATAATGGAAACTACACAGTAGCCTATAAAAATCTGCTTGATTGGTGCTCTCGGATTAATCCAAAAGTCTATCAAGGCAAGCCCTTGGTGCTGCTTGCGACGTCACCAGGGCCAAGAGGGGGGCAGTCACTACTTGAAATAGCGGCTAATACGGTTTCGTTCTTTGACGCAAACTTATGCGGAACCTATTCCATCCCATCGTTCTATGAGCACTTTAAAGACGGCTCTTTCATAACACCCCAGGCTAATGAAGATTTAGCAGAGGTCGTCAGTGAGTTGAATCCAGAGCGACTAGGGTTATAAATCAAATTTAGTAGGTGTTTACTCCAAAACTCAAGTAAATGTGTGCGAAATGGCAACCTGAAATTGAAAAAATGTCTTTTAAGGAAAACTATCAAGCCATCTCGGGGTAAAAGGTGGTTTGATGGTTGATGTAGTTTTATCGTCAGCCCCCGTGCTTTCCACTCACTGCATTCTTTTCTACCAAAAGTCCAAGTAGCGACTCATTAATCGGTGAGTCCTTAATGCAATCATCGGACCAAATGCATCCATTAATGCTGACGTTACCGCTCATAACATTATATTTAAGGTACACCCTAGTTAGAACGTCTTTTCTTGTCCGAACCTATTCTAACTAGGTTTTTATTTGTATTTTTTATAGGTTGTTATAGAAATAGCTTATAACTTATCTGGAAAGGTTAAAGCATCCAGGCCTAGCATTACGACAAACACAATCACTCGGCACTGCGTGGACCCCACGTCGCAAGGATTGCGGAGTGCGTAGCACGGAAGGGTGAAGGATTTGAAAGGCCATGTCCCGCAGGGATGAAGCGATAGCGTAACCTGAAGAAGCCTGCTGCGTAGCACAACCACTAAAAAGAAGGCCCTTAAATGGCATCGAACCAGCAACTAGAAAGTCACCGGCTCGTTCTCTGAAAAAGGTCAGAATGCAAGGGCACTGACTCAAAATAGCGCCCTTCCCTGCTCCGCGAGCATCTAATCTACAATCTCTTATTCAGTGATGAGACTTTTCACTATCTGAAGTGCACCCTCTAGGTTGCTGGACTTACCACAGAACGTTGGCCTATCCCAAGCTCCACCATTCAGGCAATGTACTTCATACTTAATACCTTCTGGAAAAGACGCATACCAAGATTGCTTTCTTTCCATCATATCTTCTTCATAGTCCTCTTTTGATCGAACCTTTGCATCAGGATACTGGCTCATTCGAGCTACATGTTCCTCCCATGACTCTAGGTTATCTCCCCACTTGTAAGTTCGGATATAGGGCTTTCCCCACCAGTCACTAATCTCTAAACGATCACGATCTTCATTGGGTGTGTCATCAAAACCAGAGCGTTGTTTAGGGTTAATAATTACACCACCGATGGTCTCCTGCTCTGCAGGTCTGTGCTCTTCTAAATACGCTGAAATCTCGCTCATGTTATACCTTGTTATTTAACTGACTAAACATTATTACGTTTTTAAAAAGGATATGGATTACCGATATGCTGAACCAAGTCGAAGACTTGAGAAGCCGTAAGGGAAATCACTCGCCCTGCCTCTCAAAAATAGCCTTAATCTCACTTCGCCAATCAGCTTCTGATAGCTGTAAATTACAATGTTTCGCAACAATTGTAAAAAGGACACTATACGGCATGGCTGCACCAGTAGAACACCATTTACCAATGCGGTTACCGGTGACATCTGCCAACTTTCCCGCCTGACTTCTGGATAATCCTAAGGTCTGTAATATCTCCCGCAGCTCCTCGGGGTTTGGTGGATCATAAACACTCATGAGACCTCCTGATCTGTGATTCAAAATTGCCGCTGGACTAGTGCAAGGCTAAACAGCGGCATCTTACCGGATGGTGAAGTCTTTCACCATCCGTCAGCTTCAGCGCGATATATCGCGCTTCACTTGGGCTATAAATAGCCTCGTTCTGCAAATGACGTTACTCCGTCACCAATAATAAAATGATCAAGTACCCGACAGTCCACCATGCCCAAAGCCTCTTTTAGTCGATCAGTGATTCGGTGGTCTGCCTGACTAGGCTCAGTCATACCTGATGGGTGATTGTGGGCAAAAATAACTGCCGCCGCATTGTGATTAATGACTTGGCGAACAACCTCTCTGGGATGAACAGAGCAGGAATCAATGGTGCCTTTAAATAGCTCCCGATACTCGATCACACGATGCTTATTATCTAGAAATAAGCATGCAAACACCTCATAAGGATACCCTCGTAAGCGAGTTGTTAGGTATTGACGAACAGCATTAACGTCGGTCAAAGCTTCACCGCGTTTAATCTCCTCCTTAATATAGCGGCTTGCAAACTCCATAACAGCCTGAGCCATGTCTGAGCTATTAACCAATGCGGACAGGCTCCCCATTTGGTCTAACCACTGCGCGGATGCTGTTAAATCAAGTCTAAACAGCATAGAAACTAACTCCACATCTGACAATTCACGCGGCCCGCGCTTGCTGCACTCTGCGGCTGAATTAAAGGTGCTCGCGCTGTAGCTCTCAAAGGTTAAGGCTAATGTTTCTTGGATCATCGGGTCTCTCTCCGGTTTTGCCGTTCCGGTTAACCGGTCGGCGTGTTTTTGAAAGTGGTTTTCGAATGAAAACCTGACCCGCTGGCGAAGCGTGGGGGTAGAAAGGATCAAGAACTAAAACGGAAGTTGCAGCTAAGAGAGCGACGTGGCGAAGCCATAAAGAGAATCTGAACAAGTGAGTATTTAGCCGTAGGGCATTCTTTATCCGCGCGCGGGGCAAATGCCCCTAGCCGCCAAACGGAGTACGGAGAGAGTGCAGCGCAGCGGAAGGATCAGAGGGGTAAAGGATCAGGAAGGCTTGTCCCACGGGGATGAAGCGAAGCGGAACCTGTAGGAGCCTGGTGCGAAGCATACCAACATTAAGTAATATTGTGCGTATACAGGTCTCGTTAGCTATTTTGGTATGGCTGATTGATGTTTTCACGCAATAATAGCCAACGGGCTGCTTGCGACTTTGATTTCTACCATTCCATTAAATGCAGTGTGTTAGATGCACTTATTTTAATTGGGGTCACAAGTCTATATAGTTATACATATATACATTTATGGAGTTATACAACAATGCAAGTTTGGGTCTATGCCTGCCAAAAAGGCGGAGCTGGTAAAACGACATTGGCCACTAATATGGCCGTTGCAGCGACGCAAGCAGGCGAAAAAGTCTTGATTATCGATACAGATCCTCAAAATAGTGCGTCTCGCTGGTGGGAACGTCGTGAAGAAGAGGCCCCTGCTCTTGTAAGACTTAAACCTGATGAAGTGTCAGAAGGTATTAAGTTGGCTAAAGCCAATGGTTATACCTTAGTTATTATCGATACAGCAGGTCGTGAGTCTTTACAAGACAACCAAGCAGTTCTTGCTGCTACTTTTTGTCTGGTACCTTGTCAGCCTTCATTAGCTGATATAGAAGCGGTATACCCTACGGTCGACCTGTTGAAGCGGAACAACAAAAACTATGCATTTGTCTTAACTCGATGCCCTTCTGTGGGGCAGGATCAAGTGAGTGCCAGAGAAGGTTTATCTGCATTAGGCTTGGTTGCAAAACCTTTCACTGTTGAACGTAAAGCTTACAAGCTTGCTTATGCAACGGGTGAGGGTGTGAATGAGTATGATGCTAAAGATAAAGCCAGTGATGAGGTAACTGCCTTATACAAATGGGTTAAACAGAAAAGTAAGAGGTTAGCGGCGTGAGCGTGAATAAGACTAAAAAACAAGCAGCAGGTCTTTCTGCATTGAAAAATTTATCAAGCACTACAGCTGAGCCTGAAGTTGATACGCCAGCGGTAGAAACAAAGACAGTTGCAAAACCAGCTAGTCAACGTGCATCAACAACTACACCAGCGGCAAAGCAGCCACGTGCAAAGGCAAAACCGAAAGCCCCCTCCCCTACTTCAACAGGTGAAAAGGAAAGCAAAACTTACTTTTCACTGGGGCTGCCGGCTGAAGCACATGAAAAGTTAAGGGAACTGTCTTATCACGAGCGCACATCAATTACTCGGTTGATTTTGGAAGGCGTGGATCGACTATTTGAAAATCGTGGCCTCCCTCCTCTTGCCAAGTCTTCAAAAGACAAGGATTAGTCAGTCCAGATTTAAGCTCTGACTCGCCAAGCTCACGACTTGGCGGGTCGCCCTCCCCTCCCCTCCCCGCTTTTTGTTCTAACCTCGCTAGCATTTCACGTACCCAGAGAAAGTACCCAACTGCATCTATGCAGTTATGGACCTATACAGTTACATACCTATACAGTTGCATACCTATATAGTTGCATATCTATACAGTTACATACCTATACAGTTACATACCTATACAGTTGCATATCTATACAGTTGCATACCTATACAGTTGCATATCTATACAGTTACATACCTATACAGTTGCATATTTATACAGTTGCATATCTATACAGTTGCATACCTATATAGTTACATACCTATACAGTTGCATATCTATACAGTTACATATATGTATAGTTGTATACCTATACAGATATATTGATGTATAGTTATATAACTGTATATAATTATCTGGCTTGAAAAAGGTTACAGGCATTGCCTTAGTTTGCTGGCGAATGTCATTAGTCAGGATATCTGCCCGCTTTGTAAGTGGGCTCACAAGGAACCTCATGGGGAGTGAATATACTGCGCGGCGTTCGCAAAGCAGGGTTTTGCACGGTTCTGACAATCAGCGTATGTTTGCAAACAAATAGTAAACATTTAAGGAACGAGCAAAAAAATAATGAAAGCGTTAATTAGCCAACTAGAAAGACTGGAAGGAGCAAATCAGAGAAGCCTGGTCTCTATCATTAGCGAATTGAATGAAAGCATCCGCGATGCTCAGGATAAAGGCTACAAGGTTGCCGCCATTCATGAAGCGATTGCAGAGACCGTCACTGTTGACCTTGCGAGCTTTAAAACCTTGCTGTACCGAGCCCGTAAGAAAATAGCCTCATCGGCGACTCAGACGACACCGGTAGTAAAACCAGAAGCGCTGGAAAAGTTAAAACCAAAGCCTCAACAGCAGCCCGCAACCGAACCAGCAACAGCCGATAGAAAATCAGTTACGCAACGTTCAATGAATAAATTAGCCCAATTTGGGAAGGGAAAGGAACCATGAAAATAGCGGTTTTAAATTTTTCAGGCAATGTAGGGAAGTCCACTATTGCCAAATTTTTGCTACTACCTCGTTATCCAGAAGCGGTACATATCACAATTGAAACTATCAATAGTGACACTACCAACAGTGAATCAACACTACAGCTCAAGGGTAAAGAGGTGGATACGATCCAAGAGCAACTGCTCATTAATGATGATGTGATCGTTGATGTTGGAGCCTCAAACGTAGAGCAGTTCATCAATGGTATGAAATTGTTTGCAGGTTCAATTGAAGATTTTGACTTGTTTCTTGTGCCTGTAACACCTGAGAAAAAGCAACAAGTTGATACCATCACAACGGTTGATACCTTGTTAGAAATGGGCGTTGAAGCAGGTAAGATCAAAATCGTTTTCAATCGTATCCAAACAGATATGAATGTAACGGATGAATTTTATGCTCTGATCCAATATCTGAAGACCATCGATATCCAAGTTTCTGCCGATAGCTATATCCCAGATAGCAGCTTTTTTGAGCGAGCTAACATTACTGGTGACACGGTGGAGTCAATCTTAAACGATGACACGGACTATAAAGCCTTAATCAAAGCTTCCGAATCGAAAGCTGAAAAGCTGGAGTATGCGGCTAAAGTGATGATGCCTCGTATTGCTTTAGGCCTTAAGCAGTCACTGGATACTGTGGCAAGTAACGTGCTATGACCGATAAAATCCCCATGAAGGATACATCAGACTTAAGAGCTGCCGCTGCCTTATTCGCGATTGAAGAGGTGGGGGATCTACTAGATAAGTTGGATACCGTTCGAGGGGAGCTAAAAGCTGAGGTTCGTGCTGAGACTCGTTCTGCAGTACTACACGGCATGAAAGGGCTGAGTAAGAAGCAAGAATTGATCATCAATGATGCACTGGATCGCTTAAAGATCCGTGCCAGCTTAGTTGAACCAACACGGTTTACACTTGGTTGGTTGCTAATCTCGGCCATGACTGCACTGCTAACTGGTGTGTTGATTGGTCTTTTTATAGGAAAACTGATCTAAGGAGATAGTCGTAATACCCGATCGTTAAACAGCGCGGGGAAGAGAGCGCGCCAACGCAACTCTCCCCACTTCACTACTCATAATCACTTAACAGGTAAATGAGCAATGCATAAGCATGATAGCACCCCTGATGCACATCAGGTAGGTTCATGCCAGCCCGAGCCAACGCTGGCAGTTATTCCCTTAATCCCTCCCTTAATCCTCTCGATTGCCTACTTTGAGTGGGCCGTGTTCGTCTTACTGCCAACCCTGCTGAATCACCATACAGCGGCTTATCGCCCGGTGATTGAGAATCTGGCGTTTACCGCTATGGGTTTGGTATTGAACATCTCGGCTTTGATTGCGATGAGAGCGAAGCACTGGCGCTACATGTCATTGTTTCTGCTCGGATCTTTCTTAATCACAATCATCTTTTAGGAGGATAAGTTATGGCAGATTCAACACCACTAGTATTGCAAGACGGCTTCGACCCGGGCTTGGCATACAGTACTTATCGCTTACGAAAATTTTCGTTCTATTTAGCTGGCCTAACCGCTTTCTTTGCTTCTCTGTCGTTTATGGTAATGGCCTATGCAGGCAGTAGTTTGTTCGATGACTGGACCTTGCAGCAAACCTTTTATGGATTGATTGGCGTTGGTATTGTGGCCACCGTTACGTTGTTTCAGTTGACCCTATATTCCTCTAGCGAGTTAAAGCGGGAAAAGTGGGTGGCTTTTGCAATGATGGCGGTTGCCATCAGTTTTGCCATCATCACTGAAACGGGTGGAGGTATGCAGCGTGAAGAAGCTCGGGTTGAGGTTCGGTCCAGCAACTCAATATCCATGCAGGGTGTGAAAAAGGCCATCGAGCAAGCCAGCAGCAACCTGACCTCTAACCCCTATCAACCTGCTGTAGAGAACGCCTACAAGGCGCTTTCAGAGGCTGAGTATGAGCTGGGGCGTTGTAACCGACATGCCAGTGTTGGACAGTGGCGAGTTGATCGTTGTGTGACTTATGAAAGCCAGCGTATAGCAAGCAATGAGGGACTGGTGAGCCGCTTAACTAATCAGGAAAAAGAGCTTAAACGTGACTCACTCGCCACTATGGATGCCCTCTTCAGCACAGCCAAGCAGTATGAGCGCGATGATCAGTTTCACATGGCGATCGTCCGTGCCCTTAAGGCCACTTTAAACACCACCTTTGATATAGCCAGTTTGGTCTTGTTTCTAACCACTGTATGCATTTTTGAAGTCGCCCTTCACTACCTTGGACGACGTTATGTCGACGCTCGTGAAGCCCTGCTTGCACATGGCTATGATCTGGTGAGATTTATGCGCCGCACTCCTCGCCGATTAAAGCATGCAGCAGATAAACAGATTGAGAACAAAAAAGAAACATTTGCTCAACTCTCTGGTCAGGATTCAACACGAGCAATTGAGCAATCAGCAAAGCGCGAGCCAGAGGGAGTGCCGAGTACGGTACTTCATAGTGAGCAAACTTTGTATCAAGTGATTCGTGAATTGGTGATTGCTCAGGAGTTGGCACCTAACGTGCGAGCGCTAAAAAGAGCAATGAAGAAGGGTGGTCATTTTTCAGATGACATCATCCGTCAGCAGAAGGCAGAGGAGATTCTGGATACGCTGCATTGCGATACATTGATGAACCTTCGGATATTGTTACCCAATCCAGCCTATACGCAAGGAGGGCTAAAGTGCCCCAAGTACGTATTGAATCCAGCTATCGTAGAGTCGGTATAAAAGTGAAGTAAGCAGGGCAGGGTGGTTATAGCTATCTAGGCGCTGTGATTGCCAGAAATAAATAAGGGATGCCATTGGCATCCCTTATAAGATAAAGATTGACTAGCAATCTTCTAGGCGGTCATCGCGTCCCCGCTGTACCGCCCGAAAACAGTAGCAATAACCAGTGAGTTTGTACAGAACAAGTAAGTGCCAATAACGATGAATGGCCTATTTGACCAGAGGGCGAATACCGCTGTCTGACGCTCTGATTATTCGTTAAATGCCTGGAGCAGGGCAGGGCGGTAGTATCGAGCAAGGCTCAGGGATGAAGCGGCAGTCCACTTGTGAGGGTTTGGGACGGCAGCACGTCTCAATTAATAGCGGATGAGCACCGCGAATTCCTTTCCCGCCCCTTAGAACGCCAACACGTTCTAAGGGAGCCAGAAGGGCTTAGGAGACTTGTAAGGACTTTAGGTAGTCCGCAGCCTTCTCAGCCTGTGAGCAGGCCGTGATGAAGGCTTTAGGCTCGTTTTTAAGTAGTTTGATGTAGCCGTCAATATAGGGTGCATGTTCGTGATCGACTAGAGGTTCAATGCCTAAACTGGGGCACAGGAATGCGGCGGTCAGCTCAGCACATAGCTCTTCTTTGTTGTAGTTCACTGCACTAAATACCGTCAGTGTTTCACGGTTCAGCCGATCACGGTGGCCAGACCAGTGGCCCAGTTCGTGTAGGAACGTTGCATAATAGTGTTCTGATGATAGAAATTGAGTAATAGCCGGCATGAAAATCTCGTCTGTAGAAGGTCTGAAAGCTGGGGTGCCATTACGTTGTACGATATTAGCTGGAATTGCCTGAATAAAGGCCTCAGCGCGTTCCTGAGGGGTGTTCTCGTGAAGCACGGGATTTGCATTAAAGCGGGCTAAAAAGTCCTCGTTCAAGCCATCAATCTGTTCAACGTTAAACACCATATTACGCTTTGCTACTGGAATGACTTTTGCCTCCTGAGTATCTTCCTCAATGGTCTCTAAAGGCTTGAAGAATAATGAGAGTGAGGCCTTTTCACCTTTACGTACACATCCGCCGAGCTTCTTTGCCTGATTGAATGTCATCCAAACCGGATGGGTGTATTGATTCTCGATCATGGCAAAGGTTAATAAAAACCGATTAATGCCGCGATATGGCTCACCAGTCGCCCGCAAGGCGAAGCCCGCTTGTGTGACTGAGTAGCAGCACTCCCAAGGGCGTACACCGCTTTCTAAAGCCTTCAGGATTTTATCGGCGATCTGCTGGTATAAGTTGCTCATTTCTTGTTACTCCGCTGTTAAAAATAAAGGTCGTTTTCGATGAAAACCTGACCCACTGGCGAAGTGGCGGGTAGCAAAGATCCAGTACTAAACCGCAAGTTGCAGCTAAGCAGGCAAGGTACGCGACTGTCTGAACAAGTGAGGAGTTAGCCGAAGGGGATGCTTTATCTGCGCGGGGCTGAAGGCCTTAGGGCTTGCTTAGGAATAAGCAATGAAGCGTTGTATTGAGACTGCTGCGGGAGGATCCCGCAATGCAAAATCCGGGCACGGGAAATCACGGGGGCAGAATCCCCATCAGTGGTCTGGTATGGACTTTTGACAGCGGAAAAACGCCAGAATAGCTAACCATTACTGGGGAGTCTGTGTCGGTATTGAAGTAGAGGATGCCCCAACGGGTTGCCCAATAAGGGTTTGTTAAGAAAGTTCTTTAATAGTTCTTTAAAAGTTCTCTTTTAATCGATCAGTCAGGATATACTGTATAATGAGCTTCAGGCATTTTTAACGGTAAACGGTTTAGAAAAATCAATCTGCCCCGTCTTGTCACAAAGCTTGGGCTTTTGTGGCAACGGGCACTACAAGCGTTTACAGGCTAATAAAGGATAACGATGAGCAATCAGGAAAACGAAGAGGGTCTTACGGAACAAGTTGATTCTCAACAGCTTGAGATATTCCGTAATTTCTATGGAAAAGACGCCGATCAGTCAACCAATCTGTTTAATGCCTGGGATTTCTATGGGGTGTATGCCATTTCCCGCAGAGAGCAGATCAAAATGCGCAAGATCAGCCCCAACCTTCCGATCACGGAGCATGAGTTTCACGTAAATGGTTACAGCCATGCGATTGAGATTACCCCTGCGATTATACCGGTAGACGGTCAGCGGGTGGAGTATTACCCCTCTGAGCGTGAAGAGATTGTTGAGCAAGCCTTACGCCGGATCTTCTTGGAGGAGGGCGGTTCAGTACATGTCCCTGGAAAAGAGACCTGGGTACGCTTCACATTGAAGCAGGTCCAGAATGAACTGTCTCGTATGGGCCATGGAATGTCGATAAAGGCACTGAAAGAGTCTTTAGATATTATGATTGGCTGCAAGATAAAAGTCAGTCAGGGACGAAAGAAGGCGTTTGAGGGCTCGATCCTAACCGAACGACTCTTCACTGACCGCGAAGAGTATTTGGAGACGGGTAAGAGTGTCTGTGCGGCCAGATTCAACACCTTGATTACCGATAGTATCGATAAGCTAGAGTTCCGTCAGATGAACTATCTTCTGTACATGTCTAGCAAGCGTAGCGTCACACGGTGGATCTATAAGCTATTAGTCAGTAACTACCGCAATGCGGGGTATGATGCGCCGCCGTTTAGAATCAGAGCCAGTCAAATCATTCAAGCATGCCGGCTTACGTATACTCGTGAACGTGATGCATACAAGGAAATCCGCTTGTGCTTAGAGGAGCTGAGAGGATTAAAGGATAATACCGGCAACAATGCAGTGATCCCTGATGACAAGGGAGACTTCTTACCCATACAGGAAAAACAACTCAAGCAGGGAGCCAAGATTGTGGACCTTGAGTTTACAATTACAGCTTCAGCGGCATTCATTGCGTTTGTGAAAGCTGCTAATCGACGTTCTAAGGACTTACAACGAATAACTGGCTAAAAGAATATGCACAATGACGCTTTAAGTGGGTAATGCAACTCGCACTTTGTTAAATCGGATTATTCACTATTTGGTTCTGAACCAGCGGACACTGAACCATTGGTTGCAGTTCGTCGATAATCGGTAGAAAAGTGGGTAATCGAACTCGCACTTTGTCTGTAGATGATTGTATGAGAGCCGAAAAAGAGACAACAAGTAATACGCTAATTCCAAATTACGTTACTTAAAATAAATCACTAAATTTACTTTAAAACAATCCTCTCAATGACTGAGGTTCCGTCCAAAGTGGGTAATCTAACTCGCGGAAGTGGGTAATTGAACTCGCGGAAGTGGGTAATCTAACTCGCACTGCTTTATTATTACTCACATACATCGTCGTCAAAATCGACTTATCCACAGGGTAAGCCACTTTTTGAAAGGAAAAGTGGGTAATCGAACTCGCACTAGTGGGTAATCTAACTCGCACTTTGCAAAAAAAGTGGGTAATCGAACTCGCACTAGTGGGTAATCTAACTCGCGTTTTTACCTAAGTGGGTAAAGTAACTCGCGGAAGTGGGTAATCGAACTCGCGCGAAATCATTTTTATACTTATGTTTCAGCCACTTAAAAATAGCTCCCTTTTTCCCTTTCCCTTTTTCCCTTTCTTCCCTGTTTGCACCCCACTTTGTATCAATAACAAATTGGAAACAGAAAAAGAACTTTTGATGAACATTTAATAAAAAGAGTTCGCAAGCTCACCCAATAACACGATAGTGTGTTTATCAAGCCAACGAATACTCTGCTAATAGGAACATCATACTGGCCAAGCCAGCCAAATAATGTGTTCGTACCTCACATATCACCATACATTGCGGTAGTAGGGATATACAGCCCACAATTACCGCTCACTGATTAGCAACAAACCTACCCATGCCAACCATAAATGAAACGCTGCGCTAGGCATTATTAGGGGCTCATCGCCGCCCCTCTTTTTCGCAAGCGAAAAATTCACCCGCTAGGATACAAACTAGAAGATTAGCCTTTGATTATCGCTATATTGGCGATAATTAATTGCTTAGGTGGGGTTTGATCGCTGCTTTAAGCATCAGGCTTAAACACGTTACTTACTGATGTGATTGAAGTGACCTTATGATGCAATTGAAAACTAGCACCGTGGTGCTTAAAACAGGAGCCTGGTGCGGGCGATGGTTTTGCGGGTTTGACTTTGCTTTGCATACGTCACTAGATAGTTAACTAGACAGTGACGTATGCAACTTACGTTGCTTACCTTGGGCTTCTGATGTATATTTTGCAGTGACAGGCCAGTGATGGACTGGCATTGCAAAATATACAGACAAAATTCAGGTCAATAGTTGTTCACAACTATTGATCAGACAAGGCTTGAAAGCATGAGGAAGACAAGTCGGATAAGGGGAAACCTTTATTTCATGCACTTTCAGGCGAAAGCCAAAATGCACAATGGTGCATAGATTCAATCAAAGTGCCTCAGGGCATAGTTCAACCGTAGACAAATCGTTACATTCAACCGAGGGGGGTGTGCAACAGCACCGAACCTATTTTCAATCCAACAGGAGAAATATCAGACACTAACTTTAGATACACTGGCGTAAGGTGACGGCAAGTCGTCATGCTTACAACTGACCTTTTTAGGGCTTATCTCAACTCTCACTTCACCCGAAAGGGCTTCATTAGACGCTTAGTCTCTTGATGGTGACTAACACTAAGCTAACTGTTTTATAAAGAGATAATGGGTATTTGATGGATAGGCTGAATTGGTTACTACGTAAAATGAGTCTATGAAGATGAAAACGAGATAATTCGCTACAGGCATAAAAAAACCGCCCAATGGACGGTTCCAGGAGTTCCAAACTATTTACAGTGGACGAAAGTAAATAGCCTGGGAACAAGGTCATGCAGTAAGCAATTATGCTTAGCCGCCTACTATTGTATTTTAAGCTTATACATTGATAAGAACGGTGTCAGTTCGGGTGTCTTTAACCACGATCTTGATTGTGGACAGTCCGTTATTATCGTTTTTATCATTCAATTGCATATCGATGGAGATACTTTCCGGACTTACATTATGCACTTCATAGAAGGCTTTCAAACTTTCTTGAAGGTCAGATGTAAGAGCCTTCTCATGCGCTGCTAATCCCATGCTTATCACCTTCCTTCAGTTATTATTATGCATCTTGTTATAGCAAGATGATCATGAATCAACAGTGAATAGACAGGGTCGACTTAGGAAGCCAGTGCTGTTGTCCGGGTGCATTTATCGCCAGCTTGGGATGATGATTCCGATATATCAGGTGCTTAAAGTCGTGCCTATGACTATTAATGCAAGCAAGGGTATTAAATTTGAACAGTTTAGATTGGCAGTTGCGAGAATTACAAAAGCATAATCGAGATGGCGGATTTTCTACCCAAAAAAGTCGTCAAGAGACGCTATCGTTGGCTTCACGGCAGCTAAAAACACTTGGTTTTAATCAGCTATCCGTAAAAGGATTAAAGGCTAAGCACGTAGAACGGCTCGTCGAAAAATGGAAAGCTGATGAACTAGCTACAGGTACGATTAAAAATCGAATGTCACACATCCGATGGTGGGCGACCAAAGTAAATGCTAGCCATAAGATTCCATCAAATGATGCACTGAATATAGAACATCGCGTCTATATTACAAATGATAGTAAAGCCGTTGTGCTTAAAGACAGTCATCTTGCAGAAGTTTCGGATAAAAATTTGCGTGATAGCCTTCAGTTGCAATCATTGTTCGGATTGCGACGTGAAGAAGCGATCAAGTTCAACCCAGGTTATGCCGATCTTGGGGCAGCAATCAAATTAAAGCCCAGTTGGTGTAAGGGAAGTCGAGGCAGGGAAGTACCCATTACCAACGATGCACAACAAAATCTGATCGATCGCTTGAAGCGAGAGTATGGAAATAACTCCCTGATCCCTCCTCAGCTGATGTACAAAGATCAATTGAATCTTTACAAAAATGTGGTGCCAACAATTGGCTTAGGGAAGGGGCACGGATTAAGGCATAACTACGCGCAAGTGCGGTATAAGGAGCTCTCAGGAAATGAGTGTCCGGCCTTAGGAGGGATACGTCAGAGGGATATGGATGAAGAGCAGCGGACAGTGGATCGTAACATACGCTTGCAAATCAGCGAGGAACTTGGTCATAGTCGGGAACAAGTTACCTCAATTTATCTAGGTAGCTAGTCTTTATATATTTGGCCGGTACGAGGTGAAATTTATCCAGTTATCGGTTAGGCATGTTGCAATTCAGAGAGATCGGTATAAAGGGGCTCATTACCGCCCCTCTTTTTCGCTACGCGAAAAATTCACCCGCTAGGATACACACTAGAAGATTGATTTAGCCATGCCAGTGGGTTGAGGTTTTGATCTTTGCTAACTGATGCTGACGGATACTGCATGAAACTCTTCCCCTCCTTCAAACGACAAACAATAGATGTTTCCAATCCGGTTATTGAGGGCTTAAACCAGCCATTGCCGGTTGAAGAGTTACTGACTCAGTATCAACCTACAATTGATACGGTGTTTGGTTTGCTATCAATGGACCGGATTTCATTTGACCATCACTTCCAAGAATTTATTAAAAGCCTTCTCCATACATTGCAATGTATACCGGCGGTCAAATATAAGCGTTATTGTCGGCCGTATGGGTTGGCTGACCTCTGCCTACTCGCGGGCATCAATGCCTTAAAGTTACGACGTGGACTGGTATTACCACCAGGTACCCGGACTGATCTGGTTGATGCGCAGCGTAACCAGTGGTCCTTTGTTATTTTCTCAGTAGCTGTCATGGCAACGATTAGGGACAGTCTGAATGACTGTCTAATTGAGATAAGCCACAACGGCCATAGTTTTAAGCGTTGGGATGCTATGCACTCAGGACTTGGAGATGTGGGGTATTTTAGGTTTAAATCAGCGCACTCTAATGACTCTAGTTATGCGATCGCTAGCGCTAATATTCTGGGGAACCGTTGGATAACACCAGAGACCTTAACTTGGCTCGCAGTTGACAATACCGTGATCAGTGAATGGTCAGCAGGGATCAGTGGCCATCACGCGTTGTGTCGGTATGTAGTTAAGTTTATGCAGTTGGCGACTTGCTGCCCGTCTCTGGTTGTGCAAACAGAAGTGGTAGATCCTGCGTCTAAGAGTAATGATGTGAAGGTAAAAAGTTTAGCGCCTGAGACCCAAAGTCAGGTCTTTGATAGCATTGCCAAGGAGCCATTCTTTGATTGGATCTATGAACAAATTGAGCAAGGTACGCTAGTAATGAACACCTCCAACTCATTAATTCATGTGGTCGAGAAAGGCCTATTTGCAGTGACTCCGACACTGTACTCTCGTTATCAAAAGCTGACGGGGTGCTCTGATGAGTCACTTGCCGATATTAAACTACTGGTGCAGGATCATTGCCTGACAGTACGTTACGAAGCGTATGGACGTACTCTGGAAGGCTTTCGGTTTGATTCTAATGATGAGTTGATAGACGGTATGTTTGTCAATGATGAGTTGGTTATTTTGTAAGACAAAAGGAGACCCGTTTAGCGTTATCCATACGTATAATGCGCACCCTCACTTAGATGAATATCAGGCTTTAAAACCATTCAGAATAAGAATAATTCATCTTAATACAGAGAGTATCTGGCTTGATTCGCGTAGGGTCAGATAACAACTATCTATCAGAGAGGCGAGGAGTAGCCATGAATCAGATTGCGGGAATAGTTACGTCTTTAATGGTGTTGAAGGGTAGGGTGCTGAATGCTTAAATCATCTCTAGCCTTGCAATTAGTAACGGAGATCCAGCAATACAGCTTGGATGGTCAATTAGAAAAATTAGAACGTTTAGGTGTCGATCATACGCTGGCAAACAGACTTTCAAAAATGGATGCCAGAGCAGTTCGTAGCGTTTGCAGTAGTCCCTTTTTTGATATCACAGTGAATGCCTCCAAACTAGAGAACCTCATTAGTTATGCAGATCAGGAGGTAAAACTTGCGGATCTGATTGATCAGCTAGTTCTCAACGATGCACCACGTAAAATGCTAACGAAAGAGTATGGCTTGAGTGGTAAAGAATACATGGTTATTCGTGAGCGTCATGGTATGGAAAGGGCACCCATTGGGCGCTGGAAAATACCGGAAGTTGAGCAGCATAGTGATCAGCATAAACGTCTATTAACAGACTTTGATCGCCTGTTTAATGAAGATATATGCCTCATGTCTTCTCCTGAAAGATGCTTGCGACTAGCCAATGAGTACAACCTGACGATCAGAGAAATTCTGACCTTGTGGAGTCGATTCACATATGACGAAATAAGTACTGATGAATAGCCCTAAGGCCGCAAAATTGGAGCTACTCACATTTCAGGCAAAGCGTATGCTGCAGGGGCGGCCCGGTGATGCTGAGTTCGGTTTGCGGCCGATCTATGGCCTTTTCCAGTTTGCGAGTTTAGCTCGCATTATTTGGGATGATGCTGCTTTGGGGAATCCTTATGCCTTGTGGTGGTTGGTTCGGTTAACGGATAGGCAACAGAGTATTCAGTTGTTGTTGGAACAGTGCCAGCAAACGGTGCAGACGTTAATGAATACAAAGGATGTAGTTCCATTCCAGCCCTTTGAGCCAGACCGGCCTATGTCGGTCGATTTGAATCTGAAAACACCTTACAGCTGGCAAGCTGCCAGACAAATAAAGCAATTTGATGATTTTTGTTTGATGGCCATGCAAGTGAATAGGGTGGGGTTGATGACAGACAGTCAGATGCATACCCAGATTGCAACACTAAACCAAGGCTTGCTGGCCTTGTTTAGTGAAGCGATGCTATACCATTCCCATGCTCTAAATCGTGAGCAACTGCAGCTACAGACGGATGTTGCGAAGGCTGCTATGAAGCAAATGGGGATAGTGCCTAAAGCGATCCTCACTGGGCAGCTAGTTCCGGCCTATTCTCCCTCTGGTAAATAGAACCCTATTCATGATCTATTTCTTCTCAGCTCTCAAGCCAATGAAGTCAAATGGCCAAATTGAACGGTCACGCTTCGTGAGGGCTGTCGTTAACCACAAGTTATATAGTGCTGTGTTCACAGTCGAATTCTAATAAAAATTATTTAAAACAAAAACACACTTTCATTTTATCAGCATGACCTAAAAGTCGCTGTCGATGACCACTCTTAACCCTGAGTCTACAAGCAACCAGTTACCAATTTTTTAATACCTTTGGTATCACCTAGTGGTGCTCAAACATCACTTTGCTGACTGGCAATCCGTACTTTCTTTGCCGTTTAAAGTGACAGGCTTGTGATTCTTATAAGGCAGTTCATTCAGTAGCGTCCATGCTCTAATAGTTTTAGTTAATCGAGGTGCGAGGGTGCCATATGAGCAAGCTAAAATTAATGGTCAGTGTCATGTCACTTCTCTTTTTAAGTAGTCATGAACTGGCTGCCTCACCCAAGGGTGATTCATCTCAAGATGCCATGCGTGTATCGCGCTATGTGACATTGAGCCCTGGGGCATCAATGGCACAACGCAATCCATTGCAGTCAGTGATTCCAAAAATTGTCTTTAGTCCACATGTGAAAACTGTCTTTAATGCTGTCGAGTCTTTGCTTAAAGATTCAGGGTATCAGATTGCCAAATACCATCCGGATAGACGAGTCCATCAGCTATTCGGTTTGCCTCTACCTGACGTGCACAGAACGATGGGACCGATGAGTTTAGAAAGTGCCTTGGAGACCCTGTCTGGGGAGCCGTGGATATTAGCTGTTGATCCAATTAATCGACTGATCACTTTCCAATTGCCACTGAGTTATAAAGCCCCGCTGGTATCTGTCCCTGTATCCGTAAGCCGTGCCTCACATCAGGTCAGAGCAGCGCGGATCAAACCAGCAGTTAAAGCGGCAGCAAGTAGAACCATACCCGTTGTGCGTAAGGCTCCGATGGTGCCTGTAATTCAACGAGCTGCAAAACCTCACAGTAGCCGGAAACAGGTTGCCAGCTATAAGCAAGGCTTGAGCACAGTACTTGGTGAGATCAATTCATCTGTACTGAATAAAGGCACCGTTTTAACGCTGGATATGATCCCACAGGAGCTACGCTAATGATTACCAAACGACACCTCTGCTTACTCAGCCTGTCCGTGATTATCATCGCTGGATGCTCGGTATCTAGCCCAATGTTAGGGGAGAATCGTTCGCTTGTTAAAATTGTGCTGCCAACTATGAGCAAGCAGCGTAAGCAAGTTGAGAACGAGCGACTAAGGCCTGTGTTGGCCGTCGCCAAGGCAAGCACGACGGCGGTACCCGTTCGCGCTGTCCTAGCGAACAGATTGCCACCCAAACCAAAATACGCAAGCAGGCAGCGCTCTGCTATTAAGGTTGCCACACCATCAAAAGCACTATGTCGCTATATCATTAGAGACTTATCCAGGCCTAACTCCAAAGTGGTGTATTGCATGCCAAAGCGAGCTTACTGATGCGCCGCCGATATGCCATATTAGCCGGTGTTTTACTAATGCCGTTGTTCGCTAATCCAGTGTTGTTAACGGCCAAGGAGAAAGTGCCGGATACCACTCAGTTTAGTGAATCTACTCTAAGTCAGGCAGCAATCAGTCAGGCTAAAAGTTGGGACTTATTACCCAAAGACTGGATGGACTACCAAACCCTCATGCAAGGCCCGCGCGGACTATGGAGTCCTGACTTGGATCCAATTACCGTGTTAGGCATTCATGCAAAGACGGTATCAGAGCGAGAGTATTATGCCCGTAAGCTGGTAAAGATCGAGCGCCAGCGAGTTGAACAGGAGCTGGCATTTGAAGCAGCTTATCAGGCAGCGCAATCACAGCTGTTCGGAGATATACCATTGTACCGTCAAGGCCCGGCACCTGCCGGTGGCTACGGTGAGGCGAAGAGTACTCAGACCGTTGATTTCTTTTTAAAGCTGCCTTGCAAGGTCTGTGAGCCCAAGCTCTCGGCACTCATTGAGGCAGGTGTCACCGTCAATATTTACTTTGTCGGTGCAACGGCGAAGACGATTAAAAAGTGGGCCGTGTCAATGAACATCTCACCCGCAAGAGTGAGCAGTAAACAGATAACGCTTAATCTTGATAATGGTTTATCCCTGAGTCGGGGTATCACTAAGTTACCTTATATGGTTGAGCGATGAGCATGCGATTTTTGATGCTATGTGCCTTGTTTTGTGGACAGTCTGCTTTTGCAGATTCCAGTCGTTATGACCACTTAATTGAAAAACATGCGCGTCACTATGGTGTGGATTTTTCATTGATCAAAGCGATGATTCGTCAAGAGTCAAACTTCAAATTAAGAGCAGTATCAACGGCAAATGCTCAGGGCTTGATGCAAATGATTCCGGCTACAGCCAAACGTTTTGGCGTGACCAATGTGTATTCTGCTGATCAGAATATCCGCGGTGGTACTCGCTATATTAAGTGGCTACTGAAACGCTATAAGGGGAATATCGAATTTGCATTAGCGGCCTACAATGCAGGCGAAGGTAAAGTGGATCGCTATAAGGGGATACCTCCTTATCGGGAAACGCAGCATTACGTTAGACGCGTAAAGCGTTTCTATAAAGAATACAAACAGTCCAGATTGGGCTTGGCAGTTACAACGAAACCGTCAGTGTCTCCAGTCCCAAAGATTCGTGACCTTGCTGCCTTATTGGTGTCACAAACGCCGGTAAATCGGGCAACCGATGGCCAGCGTCCGTCACTAGAACAGCGATCATCAAGCCAACCGGTTCGCCAATCTGCTAGGTTAAAAACAACCTCTGCGCGTAGTCCTCAGGTCTTTCAATCACAGGCAGGTGTTACCCGCTACCGATCAGTGACTCTGCAGTCTGAGGTTGGCCCAATGAATGGGCACACCCGAATTCGGGCAACGGCTGATGAGTAAGGTTTATCAAATAGAGGCCTTGCTGCGTCCGGCTATTGAATTTAATACGGTACTGGTTACAGGCTTGTTCATGGTGTTCCTGTACTGGGCTCCAGGGATTATCTTTATGACGCCGTCGGTAGCGAATCTGACATTGCTATTGTTGAGTATCCTACTAGTCATCCGTGCCCGTCAGGGATGGCGAATCGTACGTTATAAGAAGAACCTTAGAGCCCTGCCTTACTATGAAATGAGTAATAAGGAGATACCGGTCTCTAATAAGGTGTTGTTCGTGGGTAAGGGCTTTGAGTGGCAGCAAAGGCATGTCCAGAGAATGCGCGATATCTCATTATACGGGGGACGACGATATACCGAGCAGTCCCGAAGCTATCGGTTTGTACGGGCCTGTGAATTGCGCTTTGAGCACAACCTTTGCATCAGTCGATTGTTAGCGCCGTTGTCGGCCAATAGTCGCTTTAATCCATTTCGTCCGGTACCAAGTATTGGTGGGCATCCTGAGATTCATGCGGTTGGCATGTATGAAGGTGAGAGTAATGTCACGTTGAATCTTGGTGAGCGCAACGGGCATACCTTGGTTTTAGGAACCACTCGGGTTGGTAAAACTCGAACCGCAGAGGTTCTGATCAAGCAGGATATCGCGCGTGGTGATGTCACCATTGTGTTTGATCCGAAAGGTGATGCTGATCTGATGCGTAGCACGTTTCAGGCTGCATGTGATGCTAAGCGAAAGTGCTATGTATTTCATTTGGGGTATCCAGACATCTCTGCCCGCTATAACCCGATTGGTAATTTTAGTCGGATCACTGAAGTTCCAACAAGGATTACAGACCGGGCCTCAGGTGAGGGCAGTTCTGCCGCCTTTAAGATGTTTGGTTGGCGGTATGTGAATATTGTGGCGCAGGCGTTGGTGTTCCTGGGATACATTCCAGATTATCAGAGTATCAACCGGCACATTTTATCCATGGATGAGTTATTCGTGGAGTTCGGTCATGCCTTCTTTAAAGGTCAGCGGGTTGAGGATTATTCTGAAAAGCTGGCGACACTCGCTGCGGCAGTGAACCATAACCAGCTGCCTCCCGCGATTCGTGGGCGGGACAATGAAGCCATTGCGGTAATGCAATTGTATAAGAATGAGGAGTTATCAGATCCAATTTTTGATGGTTTACTCTCATCGTTTCGGGCCGATAAAAGCTATTACGATAAGATTGTATCCAATATGACGCCCTTGCTGGAGCAGTTAAATACGGGGCGGACTAGTGAGTTGTTAACCCCTGATTATCTGGACTTGGATGACCCTCGTGAAATCTTTGACTGGAAGTCAGTCATTGAGCAGGAAGCTGTGGTTTATGTGGGCTTGGACTGTTTGAGTGATTCGGTGGTCGGAGGTGCTGTGGGTGCTTCAATGTTCAGTGACCTGACCGCTACCTTAGGCGGAATTTATAAAGGCAATTCAAAAATCCGTCGTATTTGTCTGCATGCAGATGAGTTTGCAGAATTACTGGGTGACCAGTTTATTCCTCTGGCCAACAAAGGCGGTGGTGCAGGTTTGCAAATCACCGCCTATACCCAAACCAGTGCGGACTTAACGGTGGGGATTGGCAATGCTGATAAGGCCAGACAGATTGCCGGAAACTTCAATAATTTGTTGGTATTGCGGGTTAAGAATAAGGAGACCGCTGAGTTTCTAACAGAGCAGTTGCCACAAGTTCAGGTCGCTCAGTTAACCACGGTCACCAGTGCCAGAGACAGCTCAGAAGTTGATACAGAGACGCACTTCACGTCCACGAATGAGGACAGGATAACGACTGAGAATGTGCCGTTATTGAGCCCTAGTGAGCTAATTGCCTTACCTAAAGGGCAGGCCTTCTTATTTACCGAAGGAAACCTGTTTAAGGTCAGAATTCCATTCTCGCATACCGATGACAGCTTGCCTGATGCACTGGAATCCATTGCGGAAGATATGAAAGAGCGTTACCTGAGTACCACACCTGAGGATTGGTTTAAACGCAGCGAAGCGGGCAAGGGATACGTATGAACCAAGCAGCTTATGCCACACAACAGAGCACAGTGCATAAACCTCAGGGTATCCTCGCCAAGAGTATTGACCGTGTGCTGAATGTCGCCGCATGGCTGATCTTCGCCTTGATATTCAATGTGGCGATTGAGTGGGGTGGGATCTTTTTTCGTTACTGGGATTTATCCGGTGCTTTGCATTCATCACAGATGTTAAGTCTTGAACTGGGTTGGTTGAATCAGGACTTTGGGCGGGTAGTAGGTCAGCCTGCTGCTGCAGCGGTTGGCTTTGCCAAGCAGTTCTATAAGGCGTTGTTCGTGTGGTCCGGTAGTGATGTCTTACAGGGCATTTCTGTCGGCATCGGATATCAGCAATACCTAGAAGCGACAACTAACATGGTTTACTTATTTGCGGTTCGCCTTGTGGTGATTGTGTTTTCATTCCCGGTCTTTTTGGTGTTCGGGGTGATTGGTTTAATCGACGGCTTATCACAACGGGATCTGCGTCGATTCGGCGGAGACAGAGAGTCATCCTATTTTTGGAATCGTGCAGTGGTGCTAATCAAGCCCATGTTTATTTTGCCGTTTGTAATTTATCTGGCCAGTCCGTTTTCGATTCATCCGAATTGGGTAATCCTGCCATTTGCAATCTGCTTTGGCCTAACCGTCTGGCTTAGCAGTTTGAAGTTCAAGAAGTATTTATAAGGTGATCATGATGTTCAGACTAAAGTGCCTAGTGCTATGGGTATTGCTGATGCCGGCTGCAGCTGCGGATTATCCGGTCTCGCTGGAGTCTATCCTAGATGATTTAACGGCCAGCTTTACGATCATAGATGAGGCGCAGCGTAATGCAGATCGTCAGGAACGGTTCCGCTTTGAGTATCAGGATCTACGTGCAGATCTGGTGACCGTAAAGCAAGGGCTAAGAGCTGCATTGCAGGGGGCTGAGCAAGGCTCGTTTCTGCCACGTGCTTTATTTGTTCAATACGGTTATGCGGGTAAGCGCACGGAAAGCCGTTTCTTGCTGTTACTGATTCAGGAACTAAACCGCCTACATGATGACTGCTTGCGCCTAGAAGCAATGGAGTCTGAAAGTGGTACTAATCGACGAGTTGATTTTAATTTTATTGCCAGTGACTTAAGTGCAGTTGTTGATGCCATTCGTATTGCCATCGCCGGTGCTGGCGAAAGACCAAGACGCTTTCCTTCAGGATCTGGTGAGTATTGATGCTGCGTTGTGGACCAATGGGGTTGTTGCTATTGCTACTTGCGTGGCAAGGGATAGCGGTTGCCAATGATCAGTTTGATGATTTTATTGCTGAAGCTTCGCAAGCCTATGGAGTGGATTCGCGTTTGATTCGGTCGGTGATTCGACAAGAGTCTCAATTTGATCCCAATGCGCAGTCTGCTGTTGGGGCTCAAGGTTTAATGCAGCTAATGCCGGATACGGCAAGTGATATGGGGGTTAGTGATCGTTTAGACCCTCGTCAGAACATTATGGGTGGAACACGTTATTTGGCGCAGCAGTTGGCAACCAATGATGGCAATGTCGTTCTGGCTTTGGCGGCCTATAACGCAGGGCCTGGCAGAGTGCAGCGTTACGGTGGTGTGCCACCCTTTGAGGAGACGGTAACGTATATCCGAAGAATCTCCGGGTTTCTGGAGGAGTCTGGCTATGGCGCTCTGGCTTTATCCGGATTACCTGAAAGTGTTTCATCAACGCCCGCAAGTACGTCAGGTACGTCGTACAAACCAATCAATACGCCATCACTGAGTACCGTGATGGCCTCGTTTGAAGCCGCAGTAGGTATCCAGGCGTCAGCCATCCGACGAGGGCTGGTATATGCCTTGATCGTGATCATTCTGGTTTGGCTAAGTTGGCAAGTTCTCTTTGTAGTGAGTGGCTTACGAGAGCATCAATTTTCGGTGACCTCATCCCTGATCTACATCGTTCGTTCACTGGCACTAGCCAGTATTTTTATCACGTTTATCTCAAACTAGGAGTGTCTATGATAAACCCGACCCAAAAAAACCAAGGACTGGTTTTTCAGTCATTTAGCCCATTGTCGTTACTTGGCTTACTGCTCACCATCCTCGCCAGTACTTTCTTATTAGGGACGGAGGTGCAGGCTGCCGCAGGGGCTTTACCCACCGTGGGTACTGATGGTGGAGAGATTGCGACAAACACGGCTAGTTTTTTCAAAAAATATGCGCAGTACATCATTTTCGGATCCGGTGCTATTGCCTTCGTGATCGCCAGCTTCTGGATTATAGGATCCATTAATGATTGGCGACAAGGAAAGCCTGGTGCCACCTTAGGCAGTGTTTTGTTGATGTTCTTTATCGCAATTTTGGCCACGGTGTTTGTGATGTATCTACTGACTCAGGGTCTGGCGATTCTGAACGATAACTTCTAAATGAAGCCTTCGATTCCATCACTGGTCCCCAATCGGATTGATCGTGATCCCGCCATTATCAGAGGAGTGACGGCTCCAGAGCTGTACTTGATTATTGCCATGGCAATCCCGCTGGGCTTGTTTGGGGTACTAGTGATGGGATTGATCTTCCAATCTTTTTTTGTAGGGATTGCCTTCGGCATGATGACTACAGTGTGCGTATTGATTGTCGGAGTGCTAATGATCGCAGCGATTAAGCGTGAGCGTCCAAATCATTATCTGACCCACGCAGGCTACATCAAAGTAGAAAGGTTGGGGTTCAAAGTGGCTCCTTTTATCCATAAAACCACCAGCTTTAAGGTTAGCCGATGAATCTTTTTGATGACCACAGTGAGAACCAAACCGCTTTAATCCGAGTGTTCGGGACCATTATATTCACCTTAATTATGGTCATTATGTATCAGGTACACACCATCAATAATGTACGTCAGGACATTCGTATCGCGATTCCACCAGATCTGTCCTTGGGTGCCTCATTAGTGCCGGATGAAATTCCAAAAACAGCCGTCTACGATTTTGCCAGCCGGATTTTCCAATCCTTACAACGCTGGAACCTCAATGGTGCAAAGGATTATCGGGACAACATAGAACAATACAGTGACTTTTTTACCCCGCAATACAAGGCGTTTTTATTGAGGGACTTTGAGCGCCGAGCAAAGGCGGGTGAATTGAATAACCGGGAACGGGCATTACAGCCGTTACTGGTGAGCTGGGATTATGACCGGGTCAGCATCAGTCGCCGGTCTAACGGACTAGCCACCGATTGGGTCGTGGCATTGGATATGGAGCTACAGGAAACCTATCGGGGTGAAGTAGTGAAACGATTGTTTTTGCGCTATCCAATGATAGTGACCCGCCGCGAGGTAGATCGAAACCGCAACCCTTGGGGCTTGGTATTAGGTGGCTATGCAGCGGAGCCTGAACCATTAACTCTGGAGACAAAATAATGTTTAAACACCTACTTATAGGGCTGACTCTACTGTGCATCAGTTGGACTGCTCATTCAGAAACACCGCCAAAGCAGTACGTTTGGAAAGGCGACCCTATCGCCGTGTCACTCAGCACTCATGCGGAGCAGCGCATTACCTTTCCGGGAGCCAAGCTGGTCTGGGCGGATATTCCGAACTTTGTGAAAGATAAGCTAAAGACCCAGATTGTCGGTAACAACGTGTATTGGACGGCCAAAGCGGCATTCAAGCGAATCCGGATTACTTTAGGAGAAGAGGGAAGTGGCAAAGTCTATTTATTGGATGTGGTGTCCAGCAATGCCAGATCCAATAATACTCGCATTGTTATTAAAGATGGTGTTGACCCCTACGGTGCTGTGGCGGCTAAGCCTGCGATGCCACGTAACACACCGGTTGACCGGGCACAGAAAAGGAGTCGGTCTCCGATTGCAGGATATGCCTCCTTGCTGAAGTTTGCTGCCAAAGAGGTTTATGCACCTGAGCGGTTGCGTGATAAAGGCACTGGTATTATCAAAGTACCCACGGGACAGCAAACGGTTCAGCACTTATTGCCAGGCAATGCTTACCATGCTCGCACTGCGGTCGCTTGGCGGGCAGGCGGCTTGTACGTCACTGCCGTTGAGATATCCAACCGTAGTCGCCAACCCTTGAGGTTGGATCCACGGGAGATTAGGGGAGTGTGGAAAGCGGCCTTATTTCATCGTAATGCCTTAAGCGCAGCAGGTTCCCGAGGGGATAATACCACCTTGTTTCTGATCTCGGAGCAGCCGTTTAAGGTCGCAGTTCAAAGCCATCCCATGATTCGGGTAGGGCGCTAAGTATGAAGCAGAATAAACTGGTTAGCGTGTTGGTGTTGCTGGTCTTTTTGATTGTAGGAGGCATCGTCGCCTTGGCCGCTAATGATGAGAGCTTACAAACGGCTGAGCCAGACTCGACCTTATCCTTCTTTGATTTTGGTAAAAAAGCGCCGGTAACTCAGGTGCAGCTTGATGCGGATACTGCAGAACATACACTGAGTAATATCGCCAGAGACAGCGCAGATATCCGTTCGCAGTTTAAGGGTTATCAGGAGGGCGCTAGTCAAAGCCAGCAACAAATCGATCAACTGGCAAAAGTGGTTCAGCAACTGACAGAACGTAACCAGTTGCTGGAACAGCAAATTACAATGCAATCCGGCACCATCACACAATTACAGCAGCAGCCTGCCCCATCGTTTGACATCGACTCGCTGCGATCCAGTCTGGTTAGTGACATCAAGACTGAGATGGAGTCTTTAAGAGGGACTTCATCAAACACTGATACCGCTGATTATGAAATTCACTCTGATGCCGTGGAGCCAGAGCCAGTGGTACCGGTAGATGATGGCAGTACTTCCAGAGTTCGCAGTATAAACCTGCCTCTAAATGAGAAAGGAGAGTTGGATTCAGGGTACCTTGATAGCCTGAAGCCTGTCACTTCAGTGCCACAACCAGAGTCCGAGAGAGTGTCATCTTCGGACTCAGAGCGCAAAAAATCTGTGGTGATCGATCCGCGCTATACCGTGTTTGCGGATTCTATCTTAAATGATGCTCTTACCGTAACGCACCTGATTGGTCGTATCCCGCGCGATGGGGATATCTCAGATCCGGCTCCTTTTAAAGTCATCATTGGTAGTGAAAATCTGGCGGCCAACGGTTTTGAGATTCCTAACCTCAAAGGCATGATTATGTCCGGTATTGTCTACGGTGACTCGATGCTTAAGTGCGTTAGAACGAAGCTAAAGCGGGCAACTTATATTTTCGAAGATGGACGTGGGATTACGTTTCCTAGTGGCAACAGTGGACGAGATACGGTGATTGGTTATCTGACCGACCCTTATGGCAACCCCTGCATACAGGGAACCTACTACACCAATGCCAAGCAGCAGCTTCAACGATCATTTCTAACTGGATTAGTCGCGGGTGCTGCCAATGCTTTTGCCGCGTCACAAACGACCACCAATCTATCCAGCACGGGGTCTACCTCATCCAGCGTGACTGGTGATACCGAGAAATACATTGCAGGTGTGGCGCTATCTAATGGCACCAACCGCATTGTTGAACACCTTCAAAAGCAAGAGTTTGATATTTGGGATGCGGTTGTTGTGCCGAGCGGCCAGCGTGTGGCGGTACACATGGAAATCACTTTAGAGCTTGACCAAACATCATTACAAAGGAGAGTTGTATATGCGCCAACAAACAATCTACACAGTTTTACTGACTAGTATTCTAATGGGCGGTTGTACTATCGTTCAGGCTCCGGATGAGTCTTCACCACGCCCGAAACCTGCTCAGGCAAGTATGCCGCAAGGTCAAACGATGAAAGATATTCTAAGAACGCATGCCAATCAAAGCAGTGTTGCGCCGGTGGCCGAATATCGTAAAGTGACCGTCAATGCGCCGCCTGCTAACGGTTTGACTAATTACGTTGACTATACGCGTTCTCAGCAAAAAGAGCTGAACGGGATATTTCCACGGCTGCCGAACCCTGATATGTGTATGTATGTCTATCCGCACCTCTCCAATGAGCAGGCAACCGTGCCGGGTTACACCAGCTGCTTTCCGTTATATGACCGTAATCAATATGCTCTGCCGGGAGAAATGAATGCGGCCTGGTAATCGCCCACTATCACCTTGTCAAGTAATCGGAAGTATCTAAGATGCAGCAATCCTCAGAACATACGGTGTACTCACGAGTCCGTCGGGTGAGCCCTCCCTCGGGATGGTCGACGTGGTTAAAGCGGATAGTGGGTGTGTACCCACGATTAGGTCCGGTTCCTGTTGAGCGTTCTAAAATAGAACAACCAATCATTCAAGGTGGTCCACTTCCGGTGGATTCTTTTATGCCATTTGCTCCGTTTCAGCGGTTTGATCCGGAGCATCAGCAAATGGTCACACCTGATGGTCGCAGGGCTGTATTTTTAAATCTGGTACCAGCGGATATTGAAGGGCGTGAGCAAGCAATTATTGAGGAGATTGCCAATAAGGTAAGTATCGCATTTGAAAATATTCCGTCGAGTAATCCGGCGTGGATTATTCAGATCTATATTAATGATGAGCCGATCAAGGCGTTGATTCATAACGTCTCTCAATATGCGCAATCGAAAACAGAAGGGTTTCCTTTCCAGCGTGAATGGCTACGAGTATTGGATGAGCACTTTCGATTGGCCTCACGCCGAAATGGAGTGTTCAAAGATCAGAAGTCTGGACTGAATTGGCGAGCTAAGTACCGAAGGGTTCGTCTGGTGATCTATAAGCAGTCTCGTGAGGTCAGTCCGGAGGCTTTAAATGGTCAGGCTTTGCGGTTAGTTGAAGGCTTGAATGAGGCGGGAATTAAAAGCTCAAGGATGCATGGAAAAGCGGTCTATGAGTGGTTGATGCCTTGGTATTCGGGTGAGCGAGACAACGCATATAATTTCCTGGATCAGTTTGAATACCCAGAAGAGGCGGAAGCTAACGGTGAGCTGGGGCCAGGTTTTGATTTAGCCGAGATGTGTTTTCGAGGCAATCAGGTAACGGCAGATGCGGCCAATCAATGCTGGCACTTTGGTCAACGGGTAAACCGATTTATTACCTTGCAACCGTATCGGGGAATACCACGTGCTGGCCTCTGGAATATTGAGAGTACCGGTGGTGGTGCCCCGTTTGATCGGATGCCGGACGGAGCCATTTTGTCCACGACATTAGTCATTGAACCACAGGATGCGGTAGAGGGGAGATTACAGAGCATTATCAATGCGTCGATTGGAGATAGTCAGGATGCCATGCTAACGTCAACGGAGTGTACCGAAGCGTTGCAGTGGATGGCTAAAGGCAATCGCTTAATCACCTGGTTATCGGGACTCTACATTGATGCAGAAACGATTCCTGCCTTAAATGACTTAACCTCAAAAACCATTGCTGCGGCGAATGCCGCCAACTTTGAAGTGATTAACCCAGAGTATGACTTACAGACTCTGGATACTTTTGCCCGTTGTTTACCGATGGCATTTCGCCCCGAACTGGATCGCCGTGTGCAAAAGCGTGCGCGTCTCTCCTGGGATAGTCATGCTTCTCGGTTATTGCCTTTATTTTGCAGAGGTCGGGGGACTCCGCACCCTGGTATGTTGTTCTTTTCAAGAGATGGGGAGCCGGTGCAGTTTGACCCCTTGGGCGCAGATAGAGAAAAGAATGCTCACTTGTTGATGCTGGGGCCAACCGGTTCTGGTAAGACTGCCACACTGGTGAGCTTATTGTTGCAAACCATGGCAGTTCATAAACCACGCTTGTTTTTGATCACAGCACTACCGACATTTTATTTGTTAGCTGACTACTACGAGTCCCAAGGATTGAGTGTTAATAAAGTACAAATCAATTTGTCCACGCCACCCTCATTACCCCCGTTTAGTGACATCACCAAACTAATAACCAACGAAGAGGCAGGCCTTCTGGTTAATGAGCGGGATATTTTGGGTGAAGCAGAGATATCGGCTCGCTTGATGATCACCGGCGGGGACCCTGATGAAGAGAGACGTCTGCGAAAAGAGGACAAGGCCTTAATCAAGCAAGCGATCCTATTGGCTGCCAAGACAGTGGTTGATGCTGGACGAGATCAGGCTTTGACTGAGGATATTGTGATTGCGATGCGAGAACTGGCTCAGGATCAGGAGAATTACAATCAGTCTCAGCGAGATTCATTAAGTAACCGGGCTGCGATTATTGAAATGTATACCATTGGCTTTGAGGGACAGGTGTTTAATCGATCCGGAGAGCCTTGGGAAGATGCTGATGTCACCATCGTCGAGTTAGGTCTGTTTGCCAGAAAGGGCTACGAGGATAAGTTGGCCATTGCTATGGCGGGACTGATGGCGAAAATCAACAATGTGGTTGAAGACAATCAATTTAGCGGCAGACACACCATCACGGTCATCGATGAGGGCCACATCTTGGTGAAGAATCCATTGATTGGGCCATACCTGAATTCGATTACTTCCATGTGGCGAACCTTTGGTGGATGGCTGTGGTTGGCTACGCAGAATTTGGCACAGTTTCCGGAGTCGGCACGGGAGTTATTAAACCAGCCGGAGTTTTGGATTTGTCTGAACACAGATGAGGACGAAGTGGCCCAAATTACGCGTTTTAAAGAGCTCTCCGATGAGCAGCAGGGCTTATTAAAATCGACGCGTAAGGAGGTTGGGAAGTACACCGAAGGCGTCGTGATGTCTAAGAAACTGATGACGCTATTTCGTAATGTCCCTCCGGCACTTGCGCTGGCGTTGGCACAAACTGAACCGGATGAAAAAGCACATCGTCGTCACATCATGAACGAGCTAGGCATCGATGAGCTAGCGGCGGCAAGGCATATTGCCACTGAAATCAATCAAAAACGTCAGCGGCATGGAGGTTAGTCATGCAACGATTAATCGGTATTTTCCTACTACTAATTAGTAGTTCAGTGTTCTCTGAGAATGTAGAGATCTTTCTAACAACTGGGCAAGCGTCATCTATTCGTAATTTAGATCAGGCAAGAGAGGACGGCGATACCTTGGTGTTTTATTACTTGGATGCCAGAGAAAACTTGGAGCAGAAGGTTAATGAGGCAGTAACACAGGTGTTGCAACCCAGCTTGGACAAGGTCTTGGAGGGGCTTTCTGATGGTGATCTTAGTCAGTTATCTGAGGAGGCGATTGGCCAACAGGTAGTGGCTCATCATCAGCAACACTCCTCAGCGGATCTGGCTAATGTACTCGCTAGCATTATGGATGCGGAGTATCTGGCAGCGTTAAACCGTGCCGCACAAGATCAAGCTTATGCCACGCAATACGGCATTGCACCGGCAATGCTGCCCGCCATATTGCTTCGTGGTCAGGTGTTTCCTAAGGTTGATGACTATGCTCGATTGAGGTTCCCCTAAATGGCCGCTAACTGTGGGATCAGAAGAAGCCTTAAGCACGCCGTGTTGATGGCTGTTGGGGGATGGTTGATCGCCTTGCCGGCCGTCGCGGAGACGTTTAATACCACGGATGTTTTGCGGGTCGCATCAGATGGACGTTCATGTCTTAACTATCGAATTACCAGTCAATGTGTGTATGCCTACATCAGCTGCAATCTATTTGGCTGCAAGATTAAAACACAGCTGCGTGACCGCATTGAGCATCGCTTACCGGACTTGATAGTGACCGCTTTTCAACAGCCAGGAAAAACACCATTTACCGAAATTCGAAACACAGCCAGTGTGGCGGCATTAGCGGTTTTGAATTCCCCTGCAATGCAAGCCGCATTGGGTGACACAGCATCCGGCGGTTCGGTGCAGTTCAACAATGGCCGAGGGATCAAGCAAGGGCTTACCTTTAATGAAAGCAATGTGGTTGGTACCCCGGTCATTGAGGTCATTCGAAACGTCTACAAGTATCAGGTGCCATCACTATCAGGGTCTCCTTATCTCTGCCCCAGTGCGGTTACGCCGCTTAAGCCATATTTCATGAGTGAGCTGGACGCCCTTGCTTGGCGCAGTGCGGCATTAAATACGAGTATGGAATCGTTGGTGCCTGGGCTTCGGGAGATTGGTACCAATCTGCTTAAAACCTGGGGCAGTGTGTATCCACGGATTGGCTTTGTGATGCAAAACCAAGCTCCTAAAGCGGCAGCGGTCATTGCGCAGCGAGCGATTGATCTGGTGACTCAGCGTCATCAGCGACCACACATTTATAGCCCGTTTGTTGTTGAAGGTGTCTCGGAAAAAAGTCCTGTGTGGCAAATGATTTCACCGACTCCGGCTAGCCATTGTGAGGCGTTTGGGGCAGAAGGTGAGTGGGCGGCGAATAAGCAAACGGAGTCTGGTGAGTTTGCCTGGAACTATTGGAAAGAATATGAGTGTTGCAAGCCGGGTCGTGGCTGGCGAATTTACCCATAACGGAGAACGACAGATGATTAAACGGATGCGATACCCACAATTAGCGGCGGCGACTTTATGCCTGCTAAGTACCAGCAGTTATGCCGAAGAGCCGGTGTTACCACCTTATGATATGACTCAGTTCTTTTACAGCATCGGCAGCGGAACAGGGATTCGGGAAGTCGGTGGAGTGGACGTGCCGACGAACCTGATGCTGCGCCGTGACTTTGCAATGATGTTTGGTAGTGGGGTGTTTGATCCGGTGTACTCAATCAAGCAAACCCTAAACAACATTCAAAATGAAGTGGAGTCGAAGCTGGTTGGAATTGGTACCGAGATCACGGCGTCAATTTCCGCTTTGCCAGGGTATATTTTTTGCAGGGCGAACCCGTTGGCTTGTCAGTTACATGAAAATTACACCACGCGGGCTGAAGAAAAATCGAAGGTGGCGGTTAAGTATCTGGAGGATATGGAGCAGCAGGTGGCCAAATCCCGTGATCATTTGGAAGGCTGGTTTCAGGCTGCTAAAGCGAACCATTTAGTGACCGCCATGAATACTGCAGCAGCACGCGGTGAACAGGATTTAGAAAAGGTCGTGGACGAGGTACGTCGTTTCTCCGGAAAGGAGGGGCTTAGATGGTTGGGTGGTGAGTTTGCCGGTGGTGATAGCCAGCCACCGATCAGGCCAATCGCTGATACGGCCAAAGCCGGATTTAACATGCTGTTGGGTAAACCTGTGACCAATAAGTTAGCGGTAACAGGGACGGATCCTATGCTGTCGATTTGGGACACTCCAGAGGAGGCTGGTCAATGGATTGCGGAGGTCGTTGGGGAGTTTAGACCAGACATTAATAACAATGTGATGCAGCGAACCGCTGGCACGTTAACCCAAGGCAGTGATGACGGAGATTCAGGCCTTGGTGGAGAGGATGTTCTGCTAACGCGTCAGTTTCTGGAGCAAGATGTGTCGACTCCGGCTTTAGGGTTAACCGGCAAAGTACGCAAAGAGTCGCAGACTATTCAGCAGAAGTTACGAACCTTGTCGGCTTTGAGTGGTATGCCTACTGCTGAGCAGGTTACGCAGATTATGGGGGAGTCAGGTAATAGTGTGATTCCTCGGGACTTATTTAACATCCTCAGAAGCTCAAAAATAGAAGGCGCTTTAATTCGTCGAATTGCTGAGGATATTGCAATCAGTAATGTGATTGGCTATGCCTTGGAAGCGCGTCGGGTATTAATTGCCGGGCGCAATGAGCCGCATATTGGCAGCTACCAAGTTGCACAACAGGAGATCGCTCAGAAAATCGCAATTCTGGAAAAGGATATCGAGATGCTGATGTTTGAACGCAAAGTCTCCCAGTCACTATTGAGCGAGACCATTGGCAAGATCTATCAATACTCGGATGACCAGCTACGTAATAGCCGCTTGATACCTAACCCATCCTCAGCCAAACGGCTGGGGTATGGCGTAGCACAATAGGGGAGTTGAGCATGGATGTGGGGAGCAGCTTTAGCATTTACGGTCACTTATTCGGGTGGTACGCCAACAATCAAATCGTAGGGTTCCTGATTCTGAGTGGGATTTGGTTGGTGCCTTACTTCTTCATTCTATATCTGGCTATCTTTGGTGGGCGGGGTAACGGGGAAGGGCATCGCTATAACCCGGTCAACAGCCTGATTACGCTGGAAATCCAGATCTATTTATCATTGTTAATGATTGCATTGTTTTTAAATCCAATGGTTCCGGTGAGCAAAGCGAACTTTGCCTATGATAATGGTACGAGTCTTGAAACCGGAGCCGGTGGCGGTTCTGGTTTTAGCGCTCTGTCGGCAACGTTACCAGATACCGTTAAAATCCCTCCGGCCTGGTATGGCATGATTGTCTTTACGCATGGGTTTAATCATACCTTAAAGCAAATTCTGCCCACTGCGGTGACGGTTAGGCAGTTGATGCATCAGGTCCAACAAATCGCAGTGAAGGATCCCGTGTTGCTGGATGAGTATCAATCCTTTAAAGCGCATTGCATGGTGCCGGCACAAGCTCGATATGCGTATACCATGAGTATTTCAGGATCTCAGTTAGCGACTCAGGTTGCCGGTGAAACTCAGCATATTCAAAGTCAGATTGATGCGGCAGGTGAAGACTTATCCGAAGAGTGGAAGATTGCGACGGGCTATGCTGGAAATCAGTTTTATACCAACTACTTTTATCAAAATACTATTTGCCCGAGCACTGACCCTAATGGATCTGGATCACTCTGCATCCCTCGTGGTGCTCCACCATTGACCCCTCATTTGGCAGGCGAGCGCTTCAGTGATTTAGGGTGTTTTGATTGGTGGGATAATGGTGGCCTGACTGGGTTTGGGTTAAAAACGCGCTTACAGTCAGACTTTAATGGCAGTGGCGTACAAGCAGGGTTAAGTACCCTGTTTTTTGATACAGATAAGGCTTTGTATGGACAGCTGACCCGGACCAATCTGGCAGCATCCGGTGGTGATGCAGGGATTGGCAATCGCGAGGGAAGTGTCTTTCAATGGGCGATTGAAAAGGGGAGTGCGTTAATGGGCGGCATGGGTAATGCTGTGAATCAGTTCGCCACAACAATTGTGCGTTTTGCCTTGCCGATTTTACAGGGCGTTGTGGTCATGTTTATCGTCATTATTTTGCCGTTTCTGATTCTATTTGGACGCTATCAACCCAGTAGTATTGTCTCGACAATGGTAACCATTTTTGGGCTGTTTTTATTGCCAGGAATCTGGCACATCGTTACTTGGCTTGATCAGGTCGTTTTACAAGCTGTATGGTCAGATCAGAATTACTTTGTTGGTCAGGTATCCATGGGCCGCGTAGCCTGGGATCTGGTGATTCTAAGTAGCTATGCGGTCTTTACCTATTTGTGGATCCTGTTAGTGGTCTCAATGGGCGGTCGGGCGGCGAGCTCTATGGGGTCTGCGATGAGTGGGGTGTCATCTGCCAGTAACTCGGCAATGAGTGGCGGTGTAGGCTTAGCTAATAGCTATGCTAGAGGTGTTAAAACCAAAGCTTCGGTTGGGAAGTAATGAGTCACTGTGACACCGTTATGATTGAATCGGCCTAAGGTAAAAAAGAGTTATCTGATGAAGTCATGAGGTTTTCTTTTTTGCTTGTACTCTAGTTGATTGATTAATAACCATTTTGGTTAAAATGTAGGCCTGCCTCACGCTACGGTGGTTGTTGTTTTGCTATCAACACGCTTATCCACAGATTTTGTGGACAACACACTGTCTCTGTGAGGCGGCTGTGTTGTGTGACTATCTGAGTGTTTGTAGCTCTGCCGGAGTAGTGACTTTAGGAAACATAGTATGTGTGGACTGGCTCTAATATGTTGTTAGGCCATCATAAAGAACAAAGAGCCAATGAATATCCGCTGGTCTAATGATTAACAATAGTTCATCAAAGTGTTTAATAATATCCCCACAGTATTTTCCCCACCATGCTGTCTACCCCCAATCAATTAGGTATAAAAATAATGAATAAGTCCTTCTATGATGATTGTAAAATCCGGCGCCAACATGCAACCCTTCAGAATGAGGTTAGCGAGACTGAGGACCCTACTCCACTGAAGCTGTCACAGTTGAAAACTCTGGAGTTAGTAATGAACACCTATCAGTGTCCAAGGTACAAAGCAGAGTTAGCAGTAGCTAAAAGCTAATACCCCTATAACGATATTTGCAGCTTCAAGAAATCTCAAATTCTGTTGCTTCATTATGTTTGTAGAGCGGATGATATGGATGTCATTAAGCGGATACTCGATTGTGTTTGATCAGTTGGTTAAAGTCCTTAATGACAGCCATAACCCAGTCTAGGTAGGCGACTCTGGTTTTTGAGTCAGTGTAAATTGCGATAGTACTTCTTAACGGAAAGTGTAGGCAGCCATTTTCAATAGCCTCAAAGCTAGGTAGCTTAGTTGGATCTATACCTGCAAAATGTAGTTTAGACCACAGTATTCTTGTTCCTTCATCAATACTAGTATCTTGAAAGTTGGCTTTCGCCTTTTCAGAGTGTAAAGCACTGCCATCAATTAAACGCACGATGTCACTAATTGTGCAGGTCTCCTGAGTACAACGGTATTGAGCCGCAGATTTGTTATTCCAGATGATATTAAGTATTTTTGCTTCAGGATGTAACTGGTTAAATGCACTCACTAAGCTGGCGCAGACAAACTCATCATCGTCTAAATGGATCGAGACTGTTTTCCAACGAGCGGAGCAATGTTCTGTATCCTGCATGTCATTCACTTGGTTAGTCGGCTTAAACAAGTCTGATGCCGAAGGGAGAGGGTCAGTATCAACCTTTAGCTTAGTAAACCACCCATTCCTATGATGCAACGAGATTGCATGGCCCGCATAGCTGGAGCTGGGCATAAGTGAGAAGCCTGTTATTGTTTTTTTTATTATTGATATCATGATCAAGTTCCAAGGAGTGATTTTCTTATCTGTTTAATTTTATATCATGCCTTATGCCGTCTGAATATATAAAAATGCTAAAGCATGTAATTTACGAAATAAATGGCCTGGAAACATGACAGGAATTTGAGCAATAAAGATAAATTCGTTGTTCTTGAGAACTAGTTAAACAGTCTTAGTCTTTGACTGGCAAAGCCACCTTTAGTGGAGGCGCAGACGTAAATTATAGAAACTACGAAAGCATCTCGCCGACGTTGCATAAGTGCAGGTCAAAGCAGCAGAGGATGGTGTAAGAGCTGCCCGAATGGCCGCAACTGCCGAACGTGCGGCAAAGCCGTACATCAAGTTCGGGAGTGTCTTTGCGGCGACTCGGGCGGCCTGAAAGCTTCCTCTGTGCAGTTTGAGCTGTCCTGGCGCAACCTGGAACACACTAGACCGGTAGACTTGTTGCAGTACACTGATAGCCGACCCAGTTCTAATTGGTCTCGGCAAAAGAGGTAAGCGTTTCAATTTAAAAGTGGATGGGCTTCTGAGTGATCAGTGATATTGGTCTCAATCACAAATGAAGCCTAGTTTAGACTTCTGCAAAAAATTTTCCTCGATACAATATACTTAGGCGATCTTTTGAGAAGCTCATTTCTAGAATATCCACTCCAATCATCTGCTTAGAGGCCTCATTGAAGTAGGTGGCATCTTGAAGCGTGGCTTTATTTTTCACAACACAGTTAAGTATTTTTTTAGTATCTTTAAGATCAGGAACATGGGTTTTACCCATAGTTTCGCCATTAAAGAATACTTCCAGAGAACCAAGAGCCCAGTTTGCTTGGTATCGAGAGTCATCAGGGGAGTTAATTTTCATTAAAACTATGCCTTTCTATATACATTGATCTATTAATGCACATAATACCAGATCGAAACAATAGTGAAATATATTTAAGCAGTCTGGCTTTTAACTTAAAAGATAGGCCTTTATTTGATTAAAATAAGACGGTAATCGATACTTAAATGCTGTTCGAAGACCCAAAAGATGACCAAGGTAGAGACTCATAAAACTCGCATACATGGTTATAGGCCAGATCAAATCTCGGTAGCTCGCCCATGACCTCATCCTTTAGTAATTCGTACCCAACAAGTGAGGCGGCTCTTACATCTGGTCTGCTGAAGGTGGAGGCTTGAATCAAAGAGGCGTCTAAGCGCGCTGCTGACTTGCGTTTAAAGCTATTTAGGACTTGCTGTTTTTCTGCCTCAGATAGTGGGGGGCAGGTTGTTAGCAAATACCAAAGATCATAGATGTCTTGTCGCCGGTTACGTTTTCTAACCACTTGTTGAATCACTGACCTTAATTTTTCAGCGATAATATCCACTAACGCATAAGCTTGAATGACCTCTTCACCCGCAAGGCTAAGTTCTTCGATTTGATAACTGGCTTCATTAAAGCTGTAATCAATTTTAACGGTTTTGGGCGAGTCTCCTCGTTCAATACGTTGCATGCTTCGCTGGTCTCTGGGGTCTGAGTAAGCGATTTGCATTTTAAGAGAGGGGAAGGTGCCGCCCTGTTTGGGTTGGACTTTTAATGACTGAAGCCGGCAGGTGACTTGATACGGCAACTCATCCTCTGCAACCACTAAGGCATCTTTGAGTAAGTCAGAAAAATGTTGCTGATTGATGTCCTGGAGCTGATGGCCAATTGAGAAATCGATATCTTCTGTATAACGAGAGCTTTGGTATCGAATTCCTAGCAACATACCGCCTTTCATGATCATGTTCATACGCAGGTATTCATCACCACCAATACCATGCAAGATCAGATGAACAGCCTGCCTGAATAAGCGGCGATCCGCTGGGGCTGCCTTGACCCATTCGGCGATATTAGATTCCATCGGGCAAGTTTATCGAAAGACTCCAGGTTTCGGAATACGTTTCACTAAAGGGCTGCCCCGCAACTAATACTCTGGAGCCTCCACGCTGTGCCAGCGTCTTCCATGTTTCTATTTTGGGGTGAGAGAGACCTAAGTGTTCTTCCAGTACATAGCCCATACGGACCTTATCAATGGGCTTGCCATCGCGCTCAGTGGCTTTAACAATGATGGATAAATAGTGCGCGGCGTGATCCTCAAAGACGTTCAGCACATGCGCGAAACCGCCACAAAACTCGGGCTCCTTCAGCATGTCTAAAAAGGTTTGGCCAATCGAGGCCACTCGAACCCCACCACTATCATCTAGTGGCAGTGGATTCTTAAACAGCTTGCGTTGGTGTACCTCAATCTGTCGGTCCAGAATTTTCTCCTGAATAGTATAAGGCTTGACCGGTACAAAAGGGATGCGCTGATCATTTGGGAAATCGGCCGCAGCTAGTTCAGAAGCTAGCTGTTTGAACTGTGCCGCACTGCAGGTCACTACATGGAGAGAGTGAGGGATACGATCTGTCAGGTGATGCCACTCCATCGCACTTAAGTGAGACAAGTAACAAAATGGATTTAGCTTGCAGATTACCTGCTGTGCCGAGGGAGCTGGGTGACCCACTAATTTATAGACGGGCAAGTCCTGTACTGGAGTGATGATTCCGGTATTGATAAATGTTTTGATTAACGTGTTGATGTGCGCACTTCTCAGAATGGCCGTGTCCTGCTCTTGTCGCTTCAGTGCTGCCCGATACTTTACAAATTCATACCGACTGATTAGTGCTTCTGAGTGCTCGGTGAGTATCGTTTGTTGCAGTTCAACCGCTAATGTTTTTTTATCTGACAAGATTACTTATCCGCTGTATATGTCCTAAGGACATATACAGCGGATAAGTAATCTTGTCAATATTTAGAGTGCCGATACCTTCTGAAATCGATTAATAGTGTCTATACGTCATACGTGAGTACAGAGCCTCGATAAAGAATTGACCTTCGACTGGGTGAAAAGTACATGTCATCCATTTTGACTTCAGGATGGGCTTGGCTAAGGTCATAAAAGCGCTGTGCATCATAAAGAGCGCACTTTCTAGTTGACCAGTAGTCGATGATCGCTTGTGCCTCAGCTTTATTTCGTACTGCTAAGTGAGATATTAAAGTCCCATTTAAGTAACATTTGAGATGATTCACCGCTAATACAGCAGTGTAATCAGCATCAGTTTTTGAAATAATTTTCACGCTTATGGCATCTCTTGTTCGGATTACGCTGTGTATGAACGTTGATGGCGAGTAATAGTACAGGAAGATAATCTGCTAAAACCGGATATATCGTAATGGGTTAAAATAAAATAATAAAAGTGGTTTTTAGGACTGATATGATGAAAATATTAATATTTTTTGCTCTGCTGTCACTGGGTTTGATCAGTGAAATGAGTATTGCTGAAAACCTATCGCAGCCATTAGGGCTATGTGCTGTTTCTGGGAAAGTGATTAAGGTGACTGATGGCGATACCGTTAAAGTTCTCGACTCTGACAATGCTACACATACGATACGGTTAGCTGGTATTGATGCTCCTGAACGTAAGCAAGCTTATGGAAAAGCCGCTGGTAAGTACCTTGCAAAACAGGTCAATCAAAAGCAGGTGTGTATAGCCGGTAACAAACTGGATCGATACCGCCGACTGGTCGGTGTTATTTGGTATCAGGGTAGGGATGTTAACTTATCGATGGTTTCCGCAGGGTATGCTTGGCATTATAAAAAATATCAATTAGAGCAGTCGCCTGATGACAGAGCCTTGTATGCAAAAGCTGAAGTTCAGGCAAAGTCTGATGTGGTCGGCTTATGGTCTGAACCTAATCCAATTACACCCTCGGATTGGCGAAAAGGCGTCAGAACTAGTAAAAGCACAGTATCAGTACTTACTGAAAACCCCATTACACCAGAGCACTTTAGTTGCGACTCGAAGCGCTTTTGCAAGCAAATGACTTCATGTCGTGAAGCCTGTTTTTACTTGGAGACCTGTAATATCTCACGGCTGGATGGTAATCATGATGGGATCCCGTGTAACCAACAGTGTGATACTTCTTGTCCCTAGTCTCAGAAAAACAGACATGTTGCTTTTCGTTGTAAAACTTATCAGCTCACTAAATAAAAGCGGAATACATAGGAACAACTTCAAAACAGGACTACTATTCTCTGGTCGCTAAGAAAAGCCCTTAGTGCATTCCCCTTTGGGTTGTCTCATGCTTGGAGCATGGGGCAACCCATTCAACACTCAAGTAGCTAACGAACAGACTTTAGCTCTGAGTATTGTGTGGTATAACGAGGTGAACGGAGTCCTTGTTTCATACGCCAGCCAGCCTCAAACCCTTCACCAGCAAATCGCAAGGTCCCGTTTCCCATTTTCGCATTGATCATGTCTAAGGTACTCATTAAGGCAACAGAATGTTGGCTTTGATTGGTCTTTTCAAATAGGTCTTGTTGTTGAAAGCGGTGTGGAACCAGATCTATTAACAATACCCCCGCTCTTTGATAACTCTGACCTGGTAAGTAAATAGTCTTTAGTAGGTGTTGCGCTAACGCGGTTAATTCGCGGGTATCATCACTAGCAATCGTTAACTGTCTGGTGGTCGCATTGTTATAATACTCACGGCGCTCATCAAATGGGCTAGTGCTGATATGGACGCTGATAGCATTGGCTAACAGCTTCTGAGAGCGTAGCTTCTCAGATGCTCGGGATACGAAGTGGGTGATAGCGGCTCGCATATCTTGAAACTCAGTGACTCTCACGCCAAAGGAACGTGAACATAGAACCTGCTGGCGATCTGCCTGAGTCTCTTCCAGCTCAATACACGACATACCTTGAAGCTCCTGAACGGTTCTGGCTAACACCACATTAAAGCGTTGTTTTATGGTACCTGAATCACAGTTTTTAAGGTCTAGTGCGGTGTAAATACCTTGTTGTTTAAGTCTTTCAGCCCAGCGCTGACCGACACCCCAGACATCAGCAACGGCTACTGTCGCCAGCACCATATCCAGGTCTTCGGCATCTGATAGATTAAATACACCATTTAATCCAGCCCTTTTTTTGGAGACTCGGTTGGCAAGTTTGGCCAGCGTTTTGGTGGAACCAAATCCAACCGATACCGGAATGC
>NZ_ATTE01000001.1:4880000-5096637 GCF_000419525.1 Leucothrix mucor DSM 2157 | reverse complement strand
CTTCTCTTCCTTCTCTTCCTTCTCTTCCTTCTCTTCCTTCTCTTCCTTCTCTTCCTTCTCTTCCTTCTCTTCCTTCTCTTCCTTCTCTTCCTTCTCTTCCTTCTCTTCCTTCAAGTATATTGGCAAGTCAACATCATAAGTCGAATTCCCAGTTTGATTTAAAACACCAAAGACGTCTAATGCAGGAAGAGATGCTTTTTCCACAGAAGTAGGCTCAATACCCCACAAAACAAGTAAGCGATTTTCAGCTGTCAGCTTAAAAAGTCCTGACGGCTTATAAATTCTATACGCTTCTGGAAATATACGAGGATCCGGAAGAACAAACCCCTTAGCAATAGCTCGTTGTTCTTTTGGCAAAGTGGAGTCGTTTTGTAATTCTACAAAGTTTTCTACAGCTTCTTTGAATTCGTCAAAAAGAGGCTTTGGATAGAAGGGGAAGTTAACAGGTGTACTTCGTGACAATATGTCTTCATTATTTGAATCGTAAAAACTAAACTGAACAAACCGTTTGTTAACATTGAAGTCAACGGGTCTAGCAAGGTACCGCCCCAAAGAAGCTTTAGAATTTAGTAGAATAAATTGCGAGGATTCGGAACTTAGCACTTGATCTTTGATAGCCGGAGATTCAAGAGCCCGTACACTTTCAAAATCAACTTCTATACCTTTGTACTCAATTATTTTGTAACATTTAGTATTTATTGTCACCAGACGCCCCACAGTACATGCATTTACAGGTCTATTAACATGATCCTAACACAGCATGTCTTGAAATCCATCTAAATCGATTTTACTAAGTATCATTTTTTTTAAGCCAGAAAAAACCATCAAGCATATTAGTTTTAGCGGCAGATTCATCAACATTCTGTACATTGAATCACTGAATAATGACATTAGAAAACAACTAGGTAATGCTCAAAACTCTCTATCAATCCTCCAAACTAACTCAAAACAGGATGACACATGACAGACAAAATTAATTTCGACATGAAAGCCACCCTTAAGACCCTTCTCAAATGTCGTGACCTTGGTGATAAAGATGAGATTCTGACTCCTGGTCAATCCGAATCATGCGCTCTGTCGTTTGGCTTATCAGATAGATTGGGCGCAGCTGGAGAAGCATATTGCACCTCATTTTAGTTGTACTAGCTCAGACTTGATCTGACAGTTACCCGTCTTTTACAGGTGTCTGTCAGGTTAGATTTGAGCTAAGTTCTTTTCAACCCAAATCGTTTTTCCATCAAGCAATGTCTCTATGGGGGGTTCGCCCTAAGCACATTTTACCCTGATGGGTTCAGTCATTGTTATAGTAGCTGATCCATTCGTCCAGATCTTTTTGTAGCGCCTCTATCGAATCATACAACTTTTTCCTGAAAGTGATCTGGTAAAACTCATTCAGAATCGTTTTGTGGAAGCGTTCACAAATGCCATTAGTCTGCGGCGACATCGCCTTAGTTTTGGTGTGAGCCAGATACAACTGATAGTCATGCTGGTCGATGCGACCGCAGTACTCAGTCCCTCTATCGGTCAGTATTCTTAGCATGGGCAACTCATACTGCTCGAAGAACGGTAAGACTTTATCATTCAGCATATCGGCCGCCGTGATCGGCGTTTTCGTTGTATACAGCTTCGCAAAGGCGACTTTGCTATACGTATCCACGAATGTCTACTGGTAAATACGACCAACGCCCTTGAGGTTGCCAACATAAAAGGTATCTTGCGATCCCAGGTAGCCGGGATGAGCCGTTTCTATCTCACCACAGTCCTCATCATCGTGCTGTTTCTTTTCCAACGCAGCGACCTGAGCATCATTTAAAATAATCCCTTCCTGCGCGACTTTTGCTTCCAGCGCTTTGAGGCGTTTTTTAAAGTTCTCCAGGTTATGACGGACCCAAATGGAGCGCACAAGACTTGCCAACACTATACGGAATTCATCAAGACCAAATAATGACTATTTTTTTCAATTATAGATCATGACTACCATATATGACTGAGATACCACTTAGGAACGAGGCAGACAGTAGCAAAATCCAAGGATACTTCACCCCTGAACTTTGCCACTCACCAACCCATATCAAACACCCATGTCTTCCACACACACCTTTCAACGTATCGGGATGTATCAGGCCGTTTTTAGCTTCTTATACTTAATCCGCTCAGGGTTCAGCTCTTTGTTTCCGTGACGACGCTTATAGTCCTCTTCATAGTCACTATAGTTACCCTCAAACCACACCGCTTGCGAGTCACCTTCAAACGCCAGAATATGAGTCGCAATTCGATCTAAGAACCAGCGATCATGCGAGATAACGACCGCACAACCGGGGAAGTTCAACAGTGCTTCTTCCAGTGCGCGCAAGGTTTCCACATCAAGGTCATTGGTCGGCTCATCGAGCAGCATTAAGTTGCCGCCGGATTTAAGCAGTTTCGCCAAATGCACTCGGTTACGTTCACCACCGGACAGGTCGCCAACGCGTTTCTGTTGAGAGTCACCCTTAAAGTTGAAACGTCCGCAATAAGCACGGGACGAGATCTGATAACCGCCTACGGTGATGACCTCTTGGCCATCGGCAATTTCTTCCCAGACCGATCGATCATCAGCAAGCGAGTCGCGTGATTGATCGACATAACCAATCTGCACACTTTCACCGACGATAAACTCACCTTTATCCGGCGTTTCTTCACCGGTAATCATACGAAATAGCGTGGTTTTACCCGCACCATTAGGTCCGATAATCCCGACGATGCCACCACGGGGTAGATTGAAGTTGAGGTCTTCATACAACACCCGATCACCAAACGATTTACTAATGCCTTTGGCTTCAATCACCAAATCACCCAGACGTGGGCCGGGCGCAATGTAAATCTCATTGGTTTCTGAGCGAGCCTGATAATCGCTGGAAGACAATTCTTCGAAGCGTTGCATACGCGCTTTGCTTTTCGCCTGACGTCCCTTAGGATTTGAGCGCACCCATTCCAGTTCTTCTTTGATGGCTTTGAGGCGACCTTGCTCGGATTTCTTTTCCAGCGTGAGGCGCGTTTCCTTTTGATCAAGCCAAGAGGAATAATTGCCTTCCCACGGAATACCTTGTCCGCGATCTAGTTCCAGAATCCAGCCAGCTACATTATCCAAGAAATAACGATCATGCGTTACCGCAACCACCGTACCCGCGAAGTCCTGTAGGAAGCGCTCCAACCACGCCACTGACTCTGCATCAAGGTGGTTGGTTGGCTCATCGAGAATCAACATATCAGGCGATGACAATAACAATCGGCACAGCGCAACACGGCGCTTCTCACCACCCGATAGCGTGCTGACATCAGCATCCCAAGGCGGTAGACGTAAAGCATCCGCTGCGACTTCAAGCGTATGCTCAAGGTTTTGCACATCAGATGCTTGTAGGATATTTTCCAGACGGCCCTGCTCAGCAGCCAGTGCATCAAAATCTGCATCAGGCTCAGCATAAGCCGCGTAAACCGCATCCAGCTTTGCCTGTGCTTCTAAGATCACCGCTAAGCCTTCTTCAACATTTCCCCGCACGTCTTTGTCGGGGTTTAGCTGTGGCTCCTGTGCCAGATAACCGATGTTAATACCGGGTTGTGGGCGAGCCTCACCGATGATGTCGGTGTCCAGTCCCGCCATAATGCGCAGCAAAGTCGACTTACCCGCGCCGTTATAACCGAGCACACCAATTTTGGCACCGGGGAAAAAGTTAAGGTAGATGTCTTTGAGGATGTGCTTACCGGGTGGGACAACTTTGCCCACCCCATTCATTGTGTAAATGTATTGGGCCATTTGCAGCGTACTTCCTGTTATGAATATGAACAAGATTATGCCGTATCGCGGTGGTGGTTCCTAGTGCGCTCTAGGATAGTCCTTCAAACAGCGGAAGCTTTGCATCCCTCAAGCTTCATGCCACAATTACTGCATGAAATTTAAAATCCTCGAAAAACAGACACCCTTTAAGCGCTTCTTTCAGATTGATATTTACCAGTTTCAGCATGAGTTATATGCCGGCGGCTGGTCAAATACTGTCACGCGGGAAGTTTTTGAACGTGGCCGTGCCGTGGCCGTGTTATTGCACGATCCGGTAGCCGATACGCTATTAATGGTTGAGCAATTCCGCCCCGGTGCCATTAAAGATCCCGATGGGCCGTGGATGCTGGAAATTGTAGCTGGAATGGTCGAGGAAGGCGAAGAAGATCAGGACGTGGCGCGCCGTGAAGCGATGGAAGAAGCCAATTGCGAAGTGACGGACATGGAGTTCATTATGGACTACTACCCTAGCGCAGGCGGCTCAACCGAGTTGATTGCCCTGTATTACGCGGCGGTGGATTTATCGAATATTAAAACGGGCATTCATGGACTGGATACCGAAAACGAGGATATTCGTACCTCGATTGTGCCACGTGAAACCGCGATGCAGTATTTGAAACAAGGCAAGATTAAAGCCTCATTAGCGATTATTGCCTTGCAATGGCTGGCGCTGGAAAAGCCCAACGCCAACACATAAGTCAGTGATTATTGCTCGACGCAGTCCACATAGTAGCGATTAACACCATCAATCTCTTCAACGCCTAAGCCGTGTACATCGGTTTCAAAGCCTGGGAATTTCTCATTAAATACGCGTGAGAATTTCAGGTAATCCACGATAATCTTATTGAAGCGCTCACCGGGAATCAGCAATGGAATGCCCGGTGGGTATGGCGTCACTAAGCTGGCGGTAATGCGTCCTTCCAACTGATCAACCGCAACGCGCTCAATCTTGCGATGCGTCATCATGGCGAAGGCATCGGCTGGTTTCATGGCACATTCCATATCCGACAGATACATTTCAGTGGTTAAGCGCGCCACATCATTTTCGGCATAGAAAGCATGCAGCTGATCACATAAGTCACGCAGGCCCATTTTTTCATAACGTGGATTGCGACCAACAAACTCGGGCAGCACACGCCACAAAGGCTGGTTCTTATCAAAGTCATCTTTAAACTGTTGCAGTGCCGTTAACAGCGTATTCCAGCGCCCTTTGGTGATACCGATGGTGAACATCACGAAGAAGCTGTAAAGCCCGCACTTTTCAACGATAACGCCATGCTCCGATAAGTAGCGTGTAACGATCGCTGCCGGAATACCAACGTCTTCGCTAAAGGCACCATCCACATCCAAGCCTGGGGTGATAATGGTTGCCTTAACCGGGTCCAGCATATTAAAGCCGTCGGCCAGATCACCAAAGCCATGCCAGCGGTCATTCGGTTTCAGCATCCACACATCGCGCTCGCCGATGGTTTCTTCATCCACGACTTTTGGACCCCACACGGAGAACCACCAAGAGTCTCCATATTCCTCATCCACTTTGCTCATTGCACGGCGGAAATGTAAGGATTCTGAAATCGACTCTTCAACCAATGCGGTACCCGCTGGCGCTTCCATCATCGAGGCAGCCACATCACAGCTGGCAATAATCGCGTACTGCGGGCTGGTGGAGCTGTGCATCAAATAGGCTTCATTGAAGATATTCAAATCCAGCTTAGTCTCTTTGGCATCCTGCACCAAAATTTGTGAGGCTTGCGACAAACCCGCAAGCAGCTTGTGAGTTGATTGCGTGGCGAAAACCATGGACTTATCAGTACGGCCACCATCGCGCGACATAGCATGCATGCCTTTGTAGAACGGGTGGAACGTCGCATGTGGCAACCATGCTTCATCAAATAGCAAGTTAGCAACCCAGCCATCCAAGCGCTCTTTGATCATGCCGGTATTGTAAATGACACCATCATAGGTACTTTGAGTCAGCGTTAGAATACGTGGGTTAGTGCCCAGCTTGCTGGCAATCGGATGCGCGGCAATCTTCGCTTCAATCGCTTCACGCTCAAAAGACGCCAGTGGAATTGGGCCGATAATGCCGTAATGGTTACGCGTTGGGGTTAAAAATACCGGAATGGCACCAATCATGGTGATCGCATGCAAAATCGACTTATGGCAGTTACGGTCAACGACGACGATGTCATTATCCGCAACACACGAGTGCCAAACCATCTTGTTAGAAGTCGAGGTACCGTTAGTAACAAAGTACAGGTGATCCACATCAAAAATACGCGCGGCATTACGCTCAGAGGCTGCAACAGGGCCGGTGTGATCCAGTAACTGACCTAACTCATCCACCGCATTACACACATCGGCACGCAGTAAGTTTTCACCAAAGAACTGGTGGAACATTTGGCCAACGGGGGATTTTAGAAATGCCACACCACCAGAATGCCCCGGGCAATGCCAAGAGTAGGAGCCATCGGCGGCGTAGTTAGTCAGTGCGCGGAAAAATGGCGGTGCCAGACTATCCAGATACGACTTCGCTTCACGCAGGATATAACGCGCCACAAAGTCTGGCGTGTCTTCAAACATATGAATAAAGCCGTTCAATTCCCGCAAAATATCATTGGGAAGGTGGCGGGCTGTACGGGTTTCACCATGCAGGAAAATCGGGATTTCCGCATTGCGCCAGCGGATTTCTTCAACAAAGGCCCGCAAGGAGCGAATCACTTGAGGCTCGGTCTTACCATTTTCATCCGCTTCGCTGGCGGCTGCGAACTCTTCATCATCAATTGCCAGAATAAATGCGCAGGCGCGGCTTTGTTGTTGGGCAAAGGTTGAGAGGTCGCCATAGCTGGTTACACCCAGTACTTCAGTGCCATTTGCTTCAATAGCGTCGGCCAGTGCGCGGATACCTAAACCCGAGGTGTTCTCGGAACGAAAATCTTCATCAATAATAACGACAGGAAAACGAAACCGCATAATAGAAATAGCCTCAGGCATGGTAAGAATAGCCTTGATAATACTATGCTTACGCGCGAACTGTTAACAAAACTAACCCGCACAGTACACAAAGCATTGATGGTACTTAAGCTATAGATCCTGTAAGCTTCAGGCCCGCTGATTATGGCGACATACACTTATTACGCAGTAAAAAGAGAAAAAATATGAGCTTTGCCTCACTGGGCTTATCTGCCCCTATCCTTGAAGCCGTTAAGGAACAAGGATACGACACACCTTCACCGATCCAAGAAAAAGCCATCCCACTCGTACTTTCAGGTAGGGATGTTATGGCTGCGGCTCAAACCGGAACCGGAAAAACTGCAGGTTTTACCCTGCCTTTATTAGAAATTCTTTCAACTGGTGAGCGTGCCAAGCCTAATCAAATACGCGCACTGGTGTTGACTCCAACGCGTGAGCTAGCCGCTCAGGTTGGCGATAGCGTTGAAACATACGGCAAAAACTTGCCATTACGCTCTGCCGTGGTATTCGGTGGCGTAAAAATTAATCCTCAAATGATGAAGCTGCGCAAAGGCGTGGATATCTTGGTGGCAACACCGGGCCGTTTGCTGGATTTGTACAACCAAAATGCAGTTCGCTTTAATCAGGTAGAAGTCCTGATCTTAGATGAAGCCGATCGCATGTTGGATATGGGATTCATTCACGACATTCGTAAAATTCTGTCGTTTATGCCTAAAGAGCGTCAGAACCTGATGTTCTCCGCAACCTTCTCTGATTCTATTCGCAGCTTGGCTAAAAGCATTGTGAATGACCCCGTTGAGATTTCGGTTAGCCCACGCAATACAACAGCTAAAGCGGTTGAGCAGTACATTTGCCCGGTCGATAAGAGCAAGAAGTCTCCATTACTGGCGAATCTGATTAAAGAAAACCAATGGCATCAAGTGTTGGTATTCTCTAAGACTAAGCACGGTGCAAACCGCTTGGCTAAGCAATTAGATGCAGCTGGCATTCCGGCAACGGCGATCCACGGCAATAAGAGCCAAGGCGCGCGTACTAAAGCACTGGCTGACTTTAAAGCTGGCGCAGTGCAAACACTGGTGGCGACGGATATTGCTGCACGTGGTATCGATATTATCGATCTGCCGTATGTGGTGAATTTCGACCTGCCTAACGTGCCGGAAGATTATGTGCATCGCATCGGTCGTACCGGTCGCGCTGGCGCATCTGGTTTGGCAGTGTCTTTAGTCTCTGCAGATGAAATTAATCTGTTGCAAGATATTGAGAAACTGATCAATACCGAACTGGAACGCAAACTGATTGATGGCTTTGAGCCAACTCATGACGTTCCACCTTCCCGCTTTGGCGAGAAGCAGCAACGTCCGAGAAAGCCGAAGAAGCCAGGTGGCTCAGGCAACCGCGATATTCCTCGTGGTGACAAGCCTGCCAGACGCCGTCGCCCTAAGCCAAAAAGCACTACTGGTGCTAGTAGCGGAAATCGCTAATCCGGCTTAATGCACGACATCTGAACCTGCTCCCAATCAATTGGGAAGCAGGTTTTTTTTGGTCTGGGATTTAGCCTAGCAGGCGCTTAAATTTCGGTGCCCACGTTTTGAGCTTTGGCGCTTTCATACGCTAAAGTTGCCAAGGCTAAATCACCTAATGGCACGGCTCTAAACATAAATGCCGTGCGCTCTTTGGATGACTCCCGCCCGCTCACATCGCCGCACAACAAGCCATTCACATCGCCATTCACCAGCTCAGGGTTCACCAGAGGCTGAGGCATTGCGGCTTCCTGCTGCAAGTCATCCACCAAAATTCGATCGAATATGGATAAGCTCTCTGGCATCCATGGGATTCCTAAATCAACCGAACACACAAATGCGCCCTCAGCAATCCAAGCTGCATCAATAAAGGGCTCAACTTTGGTGGTTAATGGGATTGAGGAAACCACTAAATCGGCACCGGTAACCGCTTGCTCTGCACTCTCACAATCGACCGCTGTTAAGCCCATCGACTCGACTTTAGCGATCAATGCCTGACGGTTCTTTAAGCCGCGGCCAAGTAGACGCACTTCGCGCAATGGGAACATTTCAGAGAATAGTTGCAAGTGGCTAAAGGCTTGGACGCCGCAGCCAATAAACGTTAGCACTGAGGAGTCTGGGTTTGCCATGCGCCTTGCAGCGACTGCACTGGCTGCTGCGGTACGAATTGCCGTAATCCAGTTGCCATCCATTACCGCGTCCGGTAGACCCGTTTGGCTATTGAGCAAGGTGATCGTGGCATTGATTGCATCCAAACCCTGTTCGCTGTTTTTTTGATTCACCACCAGCGCCTTAACCGCCATGTAAGGCGGGTTGTCGGTTGCCGAGAGGGTTGCCATTAGATAACGGCTGTCTGCCGTGCTGATCGCCGCTTTAGGCGCTGAGTACACATTGCCCTGACCTTGCTCACGAATCAGCTGCTCTAGTTTATTCAGCATGGCATCTGTTGAGATATCCAGTGATTCCAGTGTTTGCTTTGACAGGTACAGCATGGTCTGTGGCTCCAGTTAGATGACAATAGTGGCCGTCATTAAAGCACCATCGCTACTATGCCACAAGCAGCCATCATTCCGATTACTCATGGGAAGCTACCGAGATATCACTTTCCAGCGAGCGGCACATAGGCTTTAATGAATGCACTATTTTTCGCCGTTCCGGAGCCGCAGCGCATGAGCAGCACAGCCTTTGTTTCACCCGACCAGATTCGTAGCCAGTTTTCACAAGCCATGTCGGCGATGTACCGCAAGGAAGTCCCGTTATATGGCGATTTGATTGAATTGGTTGGGGAGGTGAATGCAGCCGTATTGGAGACAAACCCTCAGACGTTGCAGCAGCTTGATCGTGGCGAGTCGCTGGAAGCCTTGAGCGAGGAACGCCACGGCGCGATTCGTTTGGGCAGTGCTGAGGAGTTAAGTACCATGCGCCGCCTGTTTGCGGTGATGGGCATGTATCCCGTGGGTTATTATGATCTGACGGAAGCTGGCATTCCGGTACACTCAACCGCTTTTCGTCCGCTGTCGATGGAAGCGCTTCGGGCCAATCCATTTCGGGTATTTACCTCGCTGCTGTGTACTGACCTGATTAGTGATCCAGCGCTTCGTGAACAGGCTGAGTCTGTTATTGGCAGTCGCCAGATTTTCACACCACATGCACTAACGCTGATCGAGCGCTTTGAGCAAGATGGCGGCCTGAGCGAATCGGATGCTGCAAGCTTTGTCACCGAATCACTGGAGACCTTCCGCTGGCACTCTGAGGCATTGGTGGATAGTGATACCTACCAGCAACTCCATGATAGTCATCGCTTGATTGCCGATATTGTCTCGTTTAAAGGCCCGCACATTAATCACCTGACGCCGCGTACCTTAGATATTGATATGGCGCAGGAAAAAATGATCGCGGCTAATATGTCGGCTAAAGCCATTATCGAAGGCCCTCCGACTCGGCAGCACCCTATTTTACTGCGCCAAACCAGCTTTAAAGCGTTGCAAGAAACGGTCGCGTTTAAACAAACGGATGGCGAGAGTAAAACGGGTGCGCATACCGCACGCTTTGGTGAAATCGAACAGCGTGGCATGGCGCTGACACCCAAAGGCCGTGAGCTTTATGATCGATTGCTGGATGATGTGCGCTTGCAAGTGCCACATCCTGAGTCAAATCCCGCAGGCTATCAGCAAGTACTAGTTTCGGTATTTAGCGAGTTTCCGGATGATATTGAAACCCTGCGCAAACAAGAACTCGCTTACTTTGAATACCATGCTGGCACTGGCCTACCAGAAACCACCAATTCACTATTAACGCTGATGTGTGAGCAATCCCCAGACTTATTGGATAACTTAAAACAAGGTGAGTTATCAACAGAGATTGATGGCTTGATTGCATTGGGCTTAGTGACTGCATTGCCGATTACCTACGAAGATTTTCTACCGGTCAGTGCTGCGGGAATTTTTCAATCAAACCTCGGACAAGAAGCCGCTCAGGATTTCACCCAAAGCGCCAATCAAACGAGCTTTGAGCAAGCCTTAGGAACGAGCGTTTCAGACCCATTTGAGTGGTATGAGAATGTGCAACAAAACTCGCTAAAACAATTAGCTAGAAAGTAATTTCAGTCACCTGCGAGACAGCTAGTGTGTGATATAATTCACCAGCAACCTAATCGTGGTGGAATAAATACTTATGGCTAAAAACACACTAGAAATTCGTGATAAAACAATCTTTGATGGCGTTTTTGTCAAATATTTATTGAAGTTCTTTTTTCGTATCTGGTTTAAATTAACCGGCTGGAAAGCGATGAATTCTGTATCGCCGGGCGCAGGCGTTACTATCGCTGCACCGCATACCTCGAATTGGGATTTTTTCTATGCGCTGGGTGCAGCCATCCTGCTGGATATTAAGATTTATTTCTCAATCAAAGACAGTTGGTGCCGCCCTCCGGTCATCGGCAGCTTTATCATGTGGCTCGGTGCGATTCCGATTAACCGCACTGCGGGTTCCAAAGGCCAGGTTGAGCAAATCAAAGCCTTTGTCGATAAGCATAAAGACAGCCATATTTTCTTCCTATTCACTCCGGAAGGCACGCGCGGCAAAACACAGAGCTGGAAAACAGGCTTTTATCACGTCGCCGAAGATACTGGCTTACCAATCTTCTTAGCCAAGGTGGACTACCAGCTTAAAGAGTCTGGCGTATTCCACAGCTATCAGCTTACCGGTAATAAAGAGGAAGATATCCATGCCATTCAAGAGTCTTACACGACGATTTATGGCAAATTTCCAAATGACCAGTTTCCAGCGTATGTTGGGCCATTGCCTGAAATATCCGCAGAAGAAGCGGCGATCATGCGTGCGCTATATTCACTTAAAGGAAAAGCCACTCAAGTGGATCTCGCGGCTAAAACTAAGCTGGGTGAGCTTTCATCGACGATGTTGGAGTTTTTACTGCAAAAGAATATTGTGCAGCGGTCTGACAAGCACGGCGAACCTACGTATATGCTGACATTTGTGGGCAAAGGGTATTTGCTGCACTTATTTCCTACGCTAGCTCAATAAGCAGCTAGTCAGAGGCACTAACTCTCCAATGCAATACTCTCCAATGCAATACCCACATTGGAGAGGCGCCCTTATCTTAGCAGGGCGGGTACTTTTTTAACCGACTGTACTGCGAACTGATTTTCTTTAATCGATACTCCACAGCGCCGACATACATATTGCGGCGGAGAATGTAAGATTTTCTTCTTTATGAAGCCTCTATGGACTCGCTTTAAATCAAAGCTCTCACACTCCGGGCAATATTGTTGCGAAACAACATTACTATATTCTTCAGACATAATTACGGACTCCCCTGCAATAGTCTAATTTTCCTGCGAACCATCCTCCAACATAGCTATGGCATCATTTATAAATCTGCGACTGACAATCATAAAATATAACATCACTCATGAACCTACGATTGACGACTGTAGAATATAACACTATATACTAATAAAAATGAGATAAATTAATTATATATTAGGACAAATTAGCCAACTAAAAAACATTCCATTATTAAAACCAGTAAATCTTATTCAGTATCAATATCGCTGATAAGCCATGCACTAGTACGATGCAGCCCTCCCTCATCTATGGGCAAAAAAAGTGCAGTAAACTCCCCCAATAACAACCCTCCCCACACCAATAACCTTCCCCCTCCTCAAAAGCACGATTTGGCATACTGCTTGCTTTGTATTTTAGGTGGTAACTAAAACATTCAAAAAAATAATGCTTTTCGGGAGACATCCAATGCAAATTCAAACCATACAAAAGAGCCATAGCCGACCGACCTACAACACTGTCAGACTAGACCGTCAGGCCAAGTGTCATTTGTTTATTTCAGAGGAGGCAAGTCTGGAGTTACTGGAGCCCTTGCTAAGAGCCTGTGAGAAGCACACGAAGCACTCCTTGGTCGTGGCTGACCTGGATATCAGCGCGATCACGACGGATACGTATCAGCTGATCCCCAGAGCCAAAACATCCCATTACGTGACCCGCTTTCTGGCGAAATACAATAATCACTCAACGGTTTATATTGCAGGGACTGAGAGCTTTATTTGGGATATCCAAAAATTGGTCACGCAAGCGGGGTATTCACAACAAAATATCCGGCTGTTGCCACCGATCTCCAATACGCGTCGCGTGATCTGCACACACTGCTTTACGATTATGGACAATATCAACCATGAGCTAATCCATTGCTCTGGCTGTCAGCGTTCGCTGGAAGTTCAGGATCAGTTTTCGGAGTTGCATGGGGCTTATGCAGGCGTACAGGTGAAGAAGAAGGACTCAAAGCCACCTGCTGTGATAGAGAAGGATCTGTTCTAAGCGAATGACACTGAAGCAGAAGCGGATAAGCCGCAATTACCCGAATTGCGTGCATACCCTCTGTATGTCTTATATTTACGTCACAGTATAAAGTCAGTGGCTAGTATAACGATGCCAGCAGCACCGTGGACCTGGAGCCTTAGTCGCGCTGTAATTTCTCAGCAACCCAGATAACATGCTCTTCGCTGCCATCCTCATTTCCGGGCACATTAAACTGCTCCACCATAAATCCGGCACGAATTAATTTACCTTTAAGGCGATCGTCTGCGACTCGCGACCAAATAGCCAGCACGCCCATTGGCTCAAGTGCTTCAAGGCAGGCCTTTAAACCACCAAAGGTATACAGCCAATCATTTTCTTTAAATAGCAGGTCTTCAGGGCCGTTATCGGTATCTAATAAGATCGCATCATAGCGCCCTTTTCGGGAGCGTAAAATCCGCGCAACATCCAATGAATTAACAGTGACTCGCTCGTCTTTTAGCGGGAAGCCTAAAGCCTCACCAACAACCCCCTCGTTCCACTCTACAACTTCAGGCAACCATTCAGCGACTTCAACTTTAGCTTGGAGGTTCAACTGCTTGAGTGCTTCAACCAGCGTAATGGAAAGCCCTAAGCCACCAATCAGTACTTTAGGCTGAAGCCTTTTGCTAATGACTTTACAGGGGAGTTTTGCCAGCTCTTGGCGCGACTTCACATTGACCGAGTTCATCCAGTCTGGGGCGGCCGGATCTGTCGTCAGAGTAAACGTATCACCCAAGGTAAATAAATGTAGGGTACCTTGTTGACGGGGCAGCTCGGCGGTCCCGAGAAGAGTCGCTTCATCCATGCTGTAAACAATCCATTAGAAAAAAGCCTAGCATAGCATGAGATTAGCCATAGGATAAAAACGAAAATGCCGGCTTCCCAGAAGGAAAGCCGGCACTAAAATTATTATAATTATTGTCGTTTTGCGAACACTTATTTTTATGGTTACCTAGAAATTCGCAGCGCCACATCCTTGAGCTTATCCATAAACTTTATGACACGTAATTCTGCAAATCACGGTAACTAAGTGTCCCCAAAAGCTTTTGAGGTTCAAACTATTTACCTTAGCGTTCTTTTACGTAAGGAACGCCACTGGCTTTTGGTGCAACTGCTCGACCAATAAAGCCGGCCAGCAAGATCACTGTGAGCAAGTACGGTAACGCTTCAATAAATTGTACTGGGATCTCACCAATGCCTGCAATCTTAACGCCTTGCAAACGTACTGCCAGTGCATCCAGGAAGCCAAATAGCAGACAAGCAAACATCACCGGTACCGGACGCCACTTACCAAAGATCAGTGCTGCCAGCGCGATAAAGCCTTGCCCTGCCGTCATATCCCGTACGAACTGCGCATTGTGTGCAGTGGAGATATAAGCGCCTGCAATACCACACAGCACACCACAGCAAAGCACCGCTAAGTAGCGCATTTTAGTCACGGAAATACCGGCGGTGTCTACCGCATTTGGATTCTCACCCACCGCTCGTAAGCGCAAACCAAAACGGGTTTTATAAATCACCCAATAGGTAAACGGCACCGCCAAAAACGCAACATACACGAGAATGTTATGACCACTAATCAGCTCTTCGTAGATCTTGCCAATATAAGGCACATCAGCGATGGCTTGCGCACCCGGTAAATCTAATGAGAGAAAACGTGCTTCATTATCCAAACGTGGCGTTTGCCCACCTTGGTTAAACCAGTGCAAGCCCATAATCATCGTCAAGCCAGCGGCTAGGATGTTAATCGCAACGCCGCTAACCACCTGATTACCACGGTGCGTAATACAGGCAAAGCCATGCAGTAACGCCAGCGCCAAGGACACTAAAATCGCAGCGCCTAAGCCTAACCATGCTGAGCCAGTTACAGAAGCGGCTGCTGCAGCTGCGAAGCCACCGGCCAACATCTTACCTTCCAGACTAATATCGACCACACCCGCGCGCTCTGAAAACAAGCCAGCCAAAGCGGCCAGAATCAGCGGCGCAGACACCCGCATCGTGGCATCCAGTGCCAAAATCGCAATATCAAACCACTCATTCATGCTTCCAACTCCCGACGGTTTACACCGCTAACTGACTGGTAGAGCTTCATCAACCAAGGACGATACATAAACTCTAAAGCACCACTAAACAAAATAACCAGACCCTGCATCACCACCACGATATCACGCGTAATATTGGACATTTCAAAGGCCAGCTCAGCACCACCTTGATACAACACACCAAATAACAGCGATGCCAGAATAATACCAACAGGATGATTTCGACCCATCAACGCAACCGCAATTCCTGCAAAGCCATAGCCTAGGTTGAAGTCCAGCAACAGGCGATGATTTACCCCAAGGATTTCATTCACACCCACCATGCCAGCCAGTGCTCCGGAGATGCACATACTCAACACGATAACGCGAGCAGGCTTGATGCCAGCATAGATTGCCGCTGAGGCATTACTACCCGTAGTACGCAGCTGGTAACCCCAGCGTGTGTGCCAGATAAATACCCAAACAAATACCGCCGCTAATAAAGCAAGGAAGATGGATAGATTCAGTGGCGATGCTTCAACTGTAATCCCAAACCACGCCAGTGCTTCATGCATGAAAGGCAGCCAAACAGCCTCCGAGAACTCCGCACTCTGTGGTGACATTTGGCCCGGCTCATTCAGCACATTCACCATCATATAAACCATTAGCGATGAGGCTAAGAAGTTAAACATAATGGTGGTGATAACGATGTGACTACCGCGATACGCCTGCAAGTAAGCTGGAATGTAAGCCCAGGCTGCACCAAACACAGCAGATGCCACAATCGCAATAGGAATAACCAGTAAACCCGGCAACCATTGCGCCAGTAGCAAGCACACTAAACCGGCACCCAAGCCACCGATATACGCCTGCCCTTCCCCACCGATATTAAATAAACCGGCATGGAACGCGACCGCAACCGCTAAGCCAGTAAAAATAAAGTTCGTGGTGTAGTACAGCGTAAAACCAATCCCTTCTTCGTAGCCAAAAGCTCCGTAAATTAGGATTTGAGTTGCTTCAACCGGATCAACACCGATCAGCAAAAATATTCCTGCCGTGGCTGCAAAAGCAGTCACAATATTCAGGAATGGCAATAAAATTGCGTCCATCCAAAATGGCATTTCGTGGCCTTGCTGGCTCATTCCGTTGCCTCCGCCAAGTCGGTATTCGTCATCATTAATCCAAGTGTTCGTTCATCGGCTTCAGAAGCCGCGACTTCACCGGTAATAAAGCCATCACACATCACCAATATCCGATCACTCACCGAAATAATTTCCTCTAGCTCAACCGACACCAGTAACACCGCTTTTCCAGCATCGCGCATTTCGATAACCCGTTTGTGAATAAACTCAATTGCTCCGATATCCACACCACGAGTTGGCTGACCAACCAATAGAATATCCGGATCACGCTCCATCTCACGCGCCAGAATCAGCTTCTGCTGGTTACCACCGGAGAAGTTAGCCGATTTCAGATCAGGATCACGTGGGCGCACATCAAAGGCATCCATCAGTTTGCGGCAGTAGTCACGAACTTTGCTGCGGCTCATAATGAAACGGCCGTTGTATTCTTTGTCATTGTGATAGCCAAGCGCGGCAGATTCATACGCGGCAAAGCTATTGACCATCCCCATCTTATGACGGTCTTCCGGCACATGGGCCAAACCAATCCGACGCATTTTAGACGGGCTCACCGGCTGCTGTTTAGTGACTAGCGTGCCATTGATATCAATGCTACCCTCGCTCACCTTGCAGATGCCTGAGAGCGCTTCTAATAACTCACTCTGGCCATTACCCGAAACACCCGCAATACCCACCACTTCACCGGCACGAATATCAAAGCTGATCTTTTTAACCCGCTCTACGCCTAAGTTATCGCGCACGCTCAAGTTTTTGACCTGAACCAGTGGCTCGCCAACTGTTGCAGTCTCTTTATCAACCTGCAGCAATACCTTGCGCCCGACCATCAACTCAGCAATATCTTCCTTACTGGTATCGGCAGTGTGTCGGTGAGCAACCATTTTACCGGCTCGCATAACTGACACGTTATCGGTAATCGCCATGATTTCCTGCAACTTATGGGTAATCAGGATAATGGTCACACCCTGATCTTTCAGTGCTTGGAAGATACGAAATAGCTCGGTGGTTTCTTGTGGTGTGAGTACACCCGTTGGCTCATCCAAAATCAGGATTTTTGCACCACGGTATAGCGCTTTAAGAATTTCCACCCGCTGCTGCAAACCCACGGATAAGGTCGATACCCGCGCATCCAAATCAACCGATAGGCCATATTCTTTAGCCAGTCGCTTCAGCTCGGTCCGAGCTTGTTCGCGGCCGGCCTTGAGCAGCTTTCCACCTTCGTTACCTAGGGTCACGTTTTCCAGCACGGTAAAGGGGTCGACCAACATAAAATGCTGATGCACCATTCCGATACCGGCGGCTAATGCTTCCCGCGAATTATTAAAGTAATGCGGTTCGCCGAACACCTCGACCTTGCCGCTATCGTATTGATAAAAGCCGTACAAAATACTCATCAGGGTTGATTTGCCCGCGCCATTTTCGCCGACAATCCCGTGGATGGTACCCGCCTCAATCGAGAGGGAGACTTTATCGTTAGCGCGCACTGCGCCAAATCGCTTACTCACATCAGTGAGTTCAATTGCCATGCCTAACTGCATAGAGACTTTTCTGCCCTGATGGTTTTTTACATTAAAAAAGGTGGCTGGACTGGGTCCTGGCCACCTTTATGACTGACTAAATAGACGGTGATAAAATCACCGAGCTATTAATAAGTACAGGTGTTATCACTCATGTAGTCATGAACTTTGATTTCGCCAGAGGAGATCAATTCCTTCAACTCACCCATGCGAGCTTCCATTTCAGGTGTAATCAAATCACGGTTATGCTCGTCCAACGCCCAGTCAACACCGCCCGCTTTCAGATCCATTACCTTAATCTCTGGCTTCCAGTTACCGTCTTTAGCATCAGTGAATGATGCGTAAGCCGCTTCGCCCACTTTCTTAACCATAGAGGTCAACATAGTGCCTGGCTGTAAATGGTTTTGGTTGCTATCAACACCAATGGCGAAGTTGCCTGTGTCTTTAGCCGCTTGGTATACACCAGCACCTGATCCGCCAGCAGCAGCAAAGATTACATCTGCGCCCTTATCGAACTGGCTCTTAGCCAACTCGCCGCCCTTACTTGGGTTGTTAAACGCAGCACCGGTAGAACCGATCATGTTCTGCATCACCTCAGCGTCTTTATTCTGGTACATCGCGCCTTGCTCAAAGCCACAAGCGAAACGACGAATCAACGGAATATCCATTCCACCAATAAAGCCAACTTTAGCACTTTTAGACTTCATTGCCGCCAATGCACCAACCAAGAAAGAGCCTTCGTGCTCAGCAAAGACGACCGACTGAACGTTTGGCTGGTTTACAACCATGTCGATGATTGTAAAACGCGTATCAGGGAATTCCTTAGCCGCAGTTTCAACGGCATTGGCCATTGAGAAACCAACCGCAACAATCGGGTCCGCTTTACGCTTCGCTAATTTACTCAGACCTTGGCCAACCTGTGCTTCGTTTGTTGGCTCAACTTCACGGACTTTAATACCCGTGTCTTTTCCGAACTTCAGAATGCCATTATAAACCGCTTCATTGAAGGACTTATCGTTCTTACCAGCTTTATCATAAATAACCGCTGGAGTTATATCGTCTGCCCACGCATTGGCACACATTAAACCTGCAATCGCCAGCGTTGGAATTAATCGCTTCATGAACTACCTCTAAGAGTCTGTTGTAAATTTAATAAGGAATAGTATATCTATTCATTATTCTTAATATTAGAAATAGCATAAGCCGACCTCAGGTGCAACGATTTCAACCAGCCAAGCGCTAACTTGCCTGACGCGCCCGACGACCAAAGCGTAACTCCGGCATCAGCTGTGAAATCAGCATACCCAACATAATCAGAACGCAACCCATTGCCGCCCGAACGGTTAAAACTTCATCTAAAACCAGCCAGCCCGCAGCGACCGCAAAAACGGCCTCGGCACTTAAAATAATCGCTGCATGTGAAGGTTTGGCTTTTTGCTGCGCCACCACTTGCAGGGTATAACCAATCGCTGTCGACATCAGCGCGGTGTAAAGAATGGCGGGCATGGCCAGCTTAATGCCTTCCCAATCCCATGGCTCAAAGCCAAGACCAATTGCGGTGCTCAGCACCCCACAAAACAGGAACTGCAGTATGGATAACTTCAACGGGTCGTACTGCGGTGCCAGCCAACCAATCACCAAGACATGACCGGTCCAGAAAAAGGCTCCAATTAAGACTAATAGGTCACCATAATCTAAAGACCAGTCAGATTTAATACTTAATAAATATAAACCAATGAGTGCAATAAAGGCCCCCAACCAAATTCCGGGGCCATTATTATGCTTCAGTGCCAGCCCTGCGATTGGCACTAAAACAATGTACAAACTGGTGATAAATCCGGCTTTTCCGGCGGTAGTATAGATTAGCCCTACTTGCTGCAAAGCCGCGCCACCAAACAGAAAACAGCCCGCAATCACGCCACCGATGATTAAACCACGCACCGAATTTGATTTTGGCGAAACCGGTGGTGGCACACCGGCTGCCGTTTGTTTTGCCAATCGCTGACTCAACCAAATACTCAGTGGAATCAGCGCCAAACCACCAATCAGGAAACGGATGCCATTAAACGTGTGTGGCCCAATGTAATCCATCCCCAAACGCTGGGCGACAAAAGCCGAACCCCAGATCGCCGCCGTGAACAGGAGAAAAATATTCGCGTGCATAAAAAACCTATCGTAAATCGTCTATCAGGAACCGGACTTGCGAGTACCGGGATTTTGCTTCAGATCAAGCCGGCGCAAAAACTCAGCCATGACCTTATGGTACAGCTCTTTGCCAATCACTTTATCTTCCACCGTGGTTTCGATACTCGGGTTGTCGTTCACCTCGATCACCACCACGCCTTTGTCAGTTTGCTTCAAGTCAACGCCGTACAAGCCATTACCAATTAAGCCCGCCGCTTTCATGGCGATATCCAACACCTGCTTTGGCACTTCATCCATCGGCAAGGTATCCCATTTGCCTTGTTTGATTTTGCCGCCGCCGTGGTTGATGATCTGCCAATGGCCGCGCGACATATAATAACGACAAGCATACAAAGCCTCGCCATTGAGCACGCCAATGCGCCAGTCAAATTCGGTATAGGTATAGGCCTGCGCCAGAATCAATTCGGAATGCTTAAATAAGGTCGCTGCACCGCTTTGCATTTCTGCGCGATCTTTAACCTTAAACATGCCTCGGGAGAACGAGCCATCGGGCACTTTCAGCACCATTGGGAAGCCTAACTTCTCTTCCGCACGCTCTAATCCACCCTTGCTCACGATCACGCTGGCCGGTGTCGGTACTTTATTAGCCGCTAACAATTCACTCAGGAATATTTTATTCACACAGCGACGAATGGAATCCGGATCATCAATCACCACCAAACCTTCGTTAGCGGCTTTACGCGCAAAACGATACGTGTGATGATTTAACGAAGTCGTCTCACGAATAAACAGCGCATCGTATTCCAGCAAGCGCCCAAAATCCTTTGGCACAATCAGCTCGGCATTGATGTCTAATTTAGCCGCAGCACGAATAAATAATTGCAGCGCCTTATCATCCGACGGCGGCAATTTATCTTCAGGGTTATGCAGAATAGCCAGATCGTAGCGAGCCGTCTTAGCATTGGCACTGGGCTTCCAATGGGTGTTAGAACGCTTCTCTAAAGTCTTAAAGAAGAATGCCAATTGATCAGTGGTCAGGTCTGATATGTTCGCCAATTTCAGCGAATGAATGCGCCAGCGTCCGCCACGCTTAAATTCGACTTGAATTAATGGCGCACGAAAGGCTTCATATAATTTACGCGCCAGCGGTTTGAAGGCTTCATTTTCACAGCTACCGAAGTGCAGCATGATGCTTAGCTTTGCCGCATCTTCATTGCCAGATTGCTGAGCCAGCACTTTATTCACCGTCGCATCCAGATCATCCACGACCGGGCCATACAACGCTTTACGCGTGAGATCCTGCAAGGTACTAACCGATGGCTGCACCCGATGGCCACGCGCTTCTGCCAGCATCGAGGCATAATAGCCCAAGCTCTGATAAGACAGATTGCGGCATAGGTTAATCACCCGTAAATTGCGCTTCTTCAACCAGTCATCGCCGGTCAGATAATCGTTTACCGCAACCACCGGATACTCGGGATAATCCGACTTCCAATGTTTTAAATCATCCACCAACAGTAAATATTCAGGCATCTATTCGCACACTCCATACAACGTGCAATAATCATCGCTTCACCACAGATTAAGACCTGTGTGAACTATCAAGAATCTGCCTGAAACCGTCAGACAGCCTATATTTTCTTTGCGAAGGAAGCACTATGTCTGCCCCGCTCGTTCGTCCCGCCGTCTTAACCGACTTGAAGGATCTATTAAACCTTGAACACCTGTGCTTTACCAGCGACTTACTCAGTCGCCGAAGCTTCCGGCATTTTTTAAGTACCACCAGCAACTGCTTCCTTGTTTGCGAACAAGAGCAAAAAGTGTTGGGGTACATACTGGTATTATTACATGAAGGCACCCAGCTGGCGCGCCTGTATTCTATTGCCGTAAACCCTGAGTGTCGAGGCCTAGGTGTGGCACAGCAGCTGCTGAGTAAAGCCGAGCAAATCTGCGCACAAAGCGGACGCATTAGTATGCGCCTCGAAGTACGCCGTGACAATGAAAGTGCGATTGCGCTGTATAAGAAGCGCGGCTATTTTAGCTTTGGTGAATACAAGGATTATTACGAAGATCACGAGGATGCATTGCGCCTGCAAAAGCGTATTTTGTACCCCGGCGAGCGCACCACGCATGTCAATGTGCCCTATTACCCGCAGCATACTGATTTTACCTGCGGCCCAGCGGCGTTGATGATGGCTATGTCAGCTTTAAACCCTGAGCAAGCACTGACCCTTACTGAAGAGTTGAGCATCTGGCGTGAAGCCACCACTATTTATATGATGGCAGGCCACGGCGGCTGCAGTCCGGTGGGTTTGGCACTGGCAGCCATTGAGCGCGGCGTAATTACCGAAACCTACCTCTCAACCCAAAGCACTCCGTTTATTGATTCGGTGCGCGATGATAAGAAGAAACAGGTGATCGAGCTGGTGCATAACGATTATCTGGAACGCCTGCAAGCCAAAGGCGGCACCATACATTATAAGAACATTACGCAAGATGATCTTGAGGCGGCCCTTAAACAAGGCGACATCCCGCTAATCCTAATCAGCACCTATCGCTTTGATGGGCAGAAAACGCCGCACTGGGTATTAGTAACGGCAATGGATGATCGCTTTATTTATCTGCACGACCCGCTAATCGACGAAGAGTTTTACCGCTTTGAGCTGGATAATCAGTACCTACCCATCAGCCGTAAAAACTTCGATAAAATGGCGCAGTTTGGCCAAAGTCGCTTACGTACAGCAGTGATTTTAAAGCATCGTCAATCATCGACATAAAGCGCAAGCTTCAGCCGCCATTAGTTACCTGAATCAGGTGGCTTTACGATCGATTTTTATGATCGAAACCACCTGTTTATATTGTTGGATGAGTTCAATCAGAGCGCGTATAAATCGCACCTGAAGTCGGGATATCCCCCGAACCCGAACACCAACTTATTTCAATTAGGAAATTAATAAATGAACAACAAGTTATTCATGCTGTTATTGGCTTCTACTTTGACTTTCGCAGTAAGCCCAACGTTTGCTGAGTCTCATGCAGAAGAAGCAGCGCCTAGCAGTGAAATGGCTCAGGAAGAAATGGATGAGTTGATTGAGTCTTGCCGCAATGCTGCGACTGAAGCAGAAGTTGCTGAAGAAGACATGGAAGAAGCGATTAGCAGCTGTGTTGCTGAAAACACAGCAACTGGCGAAGAAGCAATGGACGAAGAAGCTGCTGATGAAGCAACAGCTGACGACGAAATGCCAGCAGAAGAAGCTGAAGAAGAAGTACCAGCAAATAACGGCTAATTAGTCCGAATTTGACCAAGGTGGTTGGGCTAGCCCTAACCACCTTTTTTTATGCCTGCAGTTTAGAGCGGCCAAGCTCACACTCTAAATAACTCAGGCCAGATCTTTAGTTTTATTAAAGTAGTAATGAAACAACGCGCCGGTTGCCGCCCCTGCGATCGCCCAATAAAGATTCTCCCACGCCGGGAAAAAGCCAAATAGCACCAAACTCAATAGCAACCCGACTAGGCTGGCACTCACATAATTTGCTCTGCCACGCCTGGCCAGCCACAGATAAACCGGCGCACACACAAAAATAGTCAAAAACATCGAGCTAATGGCTGTGAAGAAGTAGAACAACAGCGAACCGCCCAATGCATTCATAAAATGCCCAAAGCCACCTACCCATAGAAAGTTAAGCATCATACCGAGGAACACCACCAGACTTCCGGCAAAGGCGGCATAAATACCACTGACCAGTGCGTTAATTGCATTTTTTTCGTTCACGTCGTCTCCGGAACTGATTGGGTAAACAGGCTCACCGCGAGCCTATCGTAAGTTTCTTAATAATCGTCGGCCAACTTAGCAGCTAAACCTAAACCACTAACATGCCGCTTTCTTTTACGGACTGCATACTCACATAAGTTGAAGTGCTTAATACATTAGGCAGCGTTGAGATTTGCTCACCCAGCACGCGGCGATAGGCTTGGATATCTTTAGTGCGTACTTTAAGTAAGTAATCAAACTGCCCTGCAATCATATGACATTGCTCGACCTCCGTAATCTTACCCACAGCCGCATTAAAGGCATTCAACGAGCGCTCAGATGTATCGCGCAACTTCACCTCAGCAAAGGCGACATGCTCCAATCCCAGCATTTGTGCGTTTAATTCAGCACGAAACCCTTTAATATAGCCCTCAGACTGCAGGCGTTTCAGCCGTACCTGGCAGGGACTCTTGCTTAGGCCTACCCGATCAGACAACTCAGTCACTGAAATTCGCCCATCATGCGACAGCACTTTGAGTATATGCAGGTCAAATTGGTCTAATTGCCTTAGTATTTGATGATTTAAACTCATTTTTCTATTACTCTTTAAAAAAACAGCTCATTTTTCCCGTTAATTATCAAAATAAAGGATTTTTGGTGATTACACCAGTGATACATTGATCATTCACTTGACCCCTGAGGAGCTAAGCCCATGAACCATCTCAATACCATTCGTCAATCGATGCGCACTGCACACCTTGCAGATGAGCAACTAGTTTTGAAAAATTTGATGCAGTCCGCCCCGATTGCACCTGACGTTCGTGAACGCATTGTCGAACGCGCGACGCGTTTGGTAGAAGATATTCGTGCCTCAGACAAACCCGGTCTAATGGAAGCATTCTTAGCGGAATATGGCTTATCCACTGATGAAGGCGTGGCATTGATGTGCTTGGCAGAGGCGCTGCTACGCGTGCCTGACGCTGACACTATGGATGCACTGATTGAAGATAAGATCGCTCCGTCTTCTTGGGGTGAGCATTTGGGTCAATCCAGCTCCTCACTGGTCAATGCTTCAACATGGGCCTTAATGATCACCGGTAAGATCCTTAAAGAAGACGAAACCAAAGGAATTGCTAACATCTTGTTCGGGGCGGTCAAACGCCTGGGCGAGCCAGTCATTCGTGTTGCGGTTAAGCAAGCGATGAAAGAACTGGGTAGCGAGTTCGTATTAGGCCGTACTATTAAAGAAGCCATCGAACGCGGCCAGAAGCAGCAGAAAATGGGCTTCACATTCTCCTACGACATGTTAGGTGAAGCAGCGCTGACCTCCAGCGATGCACAAAAATTCTTTGATGCTTATGAAAAAGCGATCGCTGACTTGGCAAAAGAATGCAAATCTGACGACATCCGTGAAAACCCCGGTATCTCAATTAAGCTATCTGCCCTGCACCCACGTTATGAAGTGGGCCAGCGTGATCGCGTAATGACTGAGCTGGTGGCCAGCACTAGTAAATTAGCGCATCAAGCTAAAGCCGCTGGTATGGGCTTTAACATTGACGCCGAAGAAGCCGATCGTCTGGATTTATCGCTGGATATTATCGAAGCGGTTTTGCGTGATCCAACACTGGCAGGCTGGGATGGCTTCGGTGTGGTGGTACAGGCATACGGCAAGCGTTGCCCACAAGTCATTGATTGGTTGAATGCACTGGCGACTGAGCTGGATCGTAAAATCATGGTGCGCTTGGTTAAAGGCGCGTACTGGGATACCGAGATCAAACTGTCACAAGCTGAAGGCTTGGCTGGCTTCCCGGTTTACACTCACAAGCCAAACACCGATGCGGCTTACATTAGCTGCTCCAAAAAGCTGCTAGGCATGACTGACCGCATTTACCCACAGTTTGCAACACACAACGCACACACCGTTGCCGCTATTTTAGAGCTGGCAACCGATAACAGCGCGTTTGAATTCCAACGCCTGCACGGCATGGGTGAAGCACTGCACTTAACCGTATTAAAGCAAGCGAAAACCCGCTGCCGTATTTATGCACCGGTTGGAGCACATCGCGACTTATTGGCTTACTTGGTTCGTCGTTTGCTGGAAAACGGCGCGAACAGCTCCTTTGTAAACCAAATCGTCGATACCAATATTGCCGCTCGTGATGTTGCCGCGGACCCATTTGTTAAAGTAGAAAACAAGCTGATTAACTCAGCGGATATCCCAACGGATATGGCTGGCGTCAACGCAAAAGGCGAAATCGCTAAGCCATCACAAATTTACCAGCCACAGCGGATTAACTCGCGCGGTTGGGATTTGCACAATCTGGACGATTTGGATGAGATCGAAGCCGCGCGTACACCATTCGCTGGCACCACGTGGGAAGCAGGCTACTTAATTGCCGCTGAAGTTGACGATGCTGACCTGACCGGCACCACTATTCGCAACCCTGCTAATCCAGAAGATATTGTTGGAACAGTTTTGGAAGCCTCTTCTGAAGTAGTTGAAGCGGCATTGGCTTCTGCTAAAACTTGGACGGATGTTTCAGCCGTTGAGCGCGCCACTATTTTGAATCGCGCAGCAGACTTATACGAAGAAAACTTCGGTGAGTTGTTTGCGGTACTAGCTCGTGAAGCCGGCAAGATTCCAATGGACGTGATTGCCGAGTTGCGTGAAGCAGTGGATTTCCTACGCTATTACGCGGCTGAATCTGTTCGCATCGAAAAAGAAACACCCGCTGCGACGCCACGCGGTGTGATTGCTTGTATTTCGCCTTGGAACTTCCCATTGGCAATCTTTACCGGCCAACTTTCTGCCGCATTAGCCGCTGGAAACGCAGTGGTTGCTAAGCCTGCTGAGCAAGCGCCAATTACCGCTTACGTTGCGGTGAAATTACTGCACGAAGCAGGCGTACCGGTTAGCGCATTGCAACTGTTGCCGGGTGAAGGTTCGGTTGTTGGTGCTCGCTTGAGTTCTGATAAGCGCATTAGTGGTATCTGCTTTACGGGCTCTACCGATACAGCACAGCTGATCAACCGCTCAATGGCGGCTAACCTTGACCCACAAGCTAGCCTGATCGCTGAAACGGGTGGTTTGAATGCCATGATCGTTGACAGTACTGCCCTGCCAGAGCAAGCGGTTCGCGACATTGTGAACTCTTCATTCCAGTCTGCTGGTCAGCGTTGTTCTGCATTGCGTGTGCTGTATGTACAGAAAGACACGGCTGATATCATTCTGAAAATGCTCTACGGCGCAATGGAAGAATTAGTGATTGGCGCGCCATGGGATTACGCCACAGACGTTGGCCCGGTTATCGATGAAGATGCTCAAACACAGATCAACAATCACATCGAAACGGCTCGCTCAGAAGGCCGTTTGCTCAAACAAATGGACGTACCAAAGGCCGGTTTCTTTGTTGCACCAACGGTGATTAAAATCGATAGCATCAATGATTTGGCGCGTGAGATCTTTGGTCCGGTATTGCACGTTGCAACCTTTAAAGCAGAAGAGCTGGATAAGGTTATTCAAGACATCAATGGCAGTGGCTATGGCTTAACCTTCGGCTTGCACACGCGTATTGATGACCGTGTTGAAGAGATCACAACCAAGCTTAAAGTCGGTAATATGTACATCAACCGTAACCAGATTGGTGCGGTGGTTGGCTCTCAGCCGTTTGGTGGTGAAGGCTTATCTGGAACTGGCCCTAAAGCCGGTGGCCCACGTTATGTACCTCGCTTTATGCAGGCTGAAAATGGTAGCGCAACGGCTGCGGCGGATGACGCTACCCCAACACTGTCAGTTGAAGCGATTCAGGCTAGCCTGAACAAACTGCCAAACCCAAGTGAGAACTTGCTGGAAGTCTTGGATTTACCTGGACCAACCGGTGAATCTAACCGTCTTTCAAGCTATGCACGCGGTACAGTGCTGTGCCTTGGCCCAACCGCGGAAGCGGCTATGGATCAGGCTAAGCAGGCAGCCAGTGTGGGTTGTGCAGTATTGGCCATTGCACCCGGCATCGCAGACTCTGGTTCGCCAGCGATTGCAACGCTAGATGGCACAATGGATCTTAAAGATCTGAAGCTGCTGGATGGCATTGATGTGGTGGCTTCCTGGGCTGGAACGGATGATTTGCGCGTTGCAAGACAAGCATTGGCTTCTCGTAAAGGTGCATTGATTCCGCTAGTGACTGAGGCGAAATTGACTGAGCGTTGCGTACTGGAGCGCCATGTGTGTATTGATACAACGGCGGCGGGTGGTAATGCCTCGTTGCTGGCCGCTACTCAGGCTTAATCAGCTGATATAGAAAAGCCGGGTGATGGACTAAGTATTCTTTAGTTTCATTATCCGGCTTTTTGTTGTCTGGCTACTTTGCTCAGAGATAGCAAAGCCCGTTTGTAATGCCTCTAACAATAAAAAAATCCCCGGCCAGAATACTCCGGCCAGAGACCGTAGGGGACTTTCCTAAGCGTTTCCGCTTATTCGCTTCTTACTTAAGCCTTACTTCCATTCAGTGGTAACACCAACTGCATATTCGATATCACCCTCTCCATCCTTGTTTCTTGCTTCAACTAAGAAGCCTGATCTTCCGAATTTGCGCTTATAACCCAGAGACAAGGTATCGTCGTCTTCCAGTGCACCATAAAAGTCGTTTTTGCCCACATTGTATTTGGCATGCACGCTCCAGATCGTATCGCCATCCTGCTGATTTCTGATACGCGTTTTTAGCGTTGCAGGGCCAATATGAGTGGTTCCCGATACCGACACAAACTTATCACCATCTGAAACCACATAACCTGCAGCAACAACCGTCTTTTTGGTCACGTGATGGCGCACAGCAATCGCGCTTTCATCTTCACGTGGGTTATGGGAAACACCCACGCGGGTACCGCCGAACTTGCGCATATAAAGCACGGTGCCTTTTGGGGTGTTTTTGCAGCCATTGGTGCTCGCGCCCAGCAATTTATGAAAATCACCACCCTTCTGGAGTTTGTCGCAAGCGTTGCTCTGGTCACCAAACCAAATTTCACCAAACTTACCTTTGGCACCGGCACGAATTTCTTCAAAACGAGGCTCATCATCGTCACTGTAGATACCGTTGATATCTAGTTCAGTATGAGCCATAAATACCACGCCATTGTGTTTTTTGGTTTTTACATCAAAGTTAAGCTCCGAACCATTCTCCTGAACTTCATCAGCCTTAGAGAAATAGCCTATATTGATATCACCTGAAATTTTGAATTCGTATGCCTGAGCAGACACAGAGAGAGACGCTACCGCGATCGCGGCTGCTAGTGTTACTAACTTCATTTGATTTCCCCATCCTATGTAAATTTGCAATATTTGTAACATTTGTAACATTTGTAACGCTTACAAAATCACGTTTTTCAACGCCAGGAACACACTCTTAACGTTTAAAATTGGTTAACTTGCCACAAGCAAACCTTAATTTGTAATATTTGTAAGATTAATTTCGGCGACAAAATTACATTACCATTTTGTAAAAATCAACAAAAAGTTTTTTACCGAGAACAAATCAACAATAAAAAACCATCGATTTTCGGGTAATGAATAGGTTATTTCAGGGATGTATTTCGGGTGATTTTTAAGCGTTTTTAGATGACATAAAGCCCACTATTTTTTCTTAGCCAGCAGCTCAGCTTTAGTCTATAGCCATAAAAACGAGGAATAAAACACCAATAACGGGGCCAAAAAGAACATAAAATAACAATGATGATTTGACTTTATTTTAAACAAAATAAAACCTTCAAATGGCCCGTTAGAATGTAACAAACAAGGTGGAAAATTTATGAAATAAAAAAGGCCAACAGAGAGTTGGCCGAGGCTCGGGAAGTGCTGAAATGAATCAGCTACTTCCCTATTTTTTGCTCAATGATGGCTTAGCAGCTAAAAACCGACTGATGCGGTATTTAAAAAACGCCCTAACCATTCATTAAAATCTAAGCATTATCCTGCTTAACCGCTTCTAACAAGCGCTCTGGCAAATCAGGCACTGCACTAAATACCCGCATCCAATTTGGAATAAATGGCGTTTCGAGTGGGTTTTTCAGGTACTTTTCACCGGCATCTAAAATGCTACCAGAGAAAAACTCTACCGACTTTTCTTCAGCATGTAGGTCAAGCGTTAGCCCGTTGATATGCGCATCCGCATCATAACGCTCCAGCATATCCAAGGCTTCACGCAGATAAACCGCTTTCAATGCTCTGAAAAAGGCCTTATCCATAATCGTGCCTTCGGTGCCGAGCTTACGGAAAATCGCCTTAGCAATTTCATAACTCATGCGAGAGAGGCCGCCTTTATGGTCTTCCTCACCCATTTCCTGATGCTTATGATCGTAGTTATCGGCAATGTCTACCTGACAGACACGGCGGCTGGTGGTATTGCGATAAGCCTCCGACAAAATCCCGACCTCAAGCCCCCAATCACTGGGAATGCGCATGGCATTAATCAGGTCAGTACTTAAGGAAAACTCACCGGATAGTGGATAGCGGAAGGCATCTAAAAAGTCGAGATACTCCGTATGACCCAACACTTTTTGCAGCGAGGTAATTAGAGGCTGAACAAACAAACGCGTGACGCGACCACTCAACTGCCCCTTATCATTCACCCGCGTGTAATAGCCTTTGCAAAACTCAAAATCGAGTGCGGGGTTTACAATGGGATAGAACAAGCGCGCCGGAATATCACGGGTGTAGGTCAGAATATCGCAGTCATGCAGCGCTACGGCCTTGCTGTTATTTTCCGAAAGAATATAGCCCATGCAGTACCACACATTGCGACCTTTACCGGCTTGACTTGGTCCTAGTTTACGGGCCTCTAACTCATCGGCAATGGCGCGCAGGCGTGGGCCGTCATTCCATAAAATGCGTGTTTTTTGTGGCAGGCAGGAGAAGAACTCTTTGGCGTAATGAAACTGCTCCTCATTAGCCTGATCCAAACCAATCACGATTTCATTAATGTAATCAGCACCTTTCAGCTCTTCGAGAATATTGGCCAAAGCTGGACCTTCCAGCTCGGAGAACAAGGAAGGCAAAATCAGCGTCATGGGCGAGCGCTTCGCAAATCGACGCAAGTCATTCTCAATCTTTTCTAACGAATAACCCGGCAGACGATGTAACGTGGTTATTGGTCCATTTTGTTTAAAGTCAGACATAAATTCCCTTAAGTTGATTTATTATTCGTTAAGTAACTGCATAATCGTGGCATTCCAGCCGGTGGGGCCAGCCAGTTTGGTGCGAATTTGGCGTTGCGTATCGCGCTCCGGCAGATCAAACACGGTGCCATCGGGGTTGTACACAATGACTGCAATATCGGCCGCTGCCAGCATATCTTTATCATTGGGCCCATCGCCCAGCGCGATCACTAAGGGCTTTTCAGATTGCCTTGCTTGCTGCGCATCGACCAGATACTGCATCGCCATCACTTTATCGGCCTGCCCCATGACATGCCAGAAACGCCCGCCGCGTTTTAAGCTCAAGCCGTTTTCAGCTAATTGCGCTTTAAATGCTTCCAGCTCCTCCGCATTATCCTGCCAAATTAACGGCTCGCTGGCTTCGCGCTGTTTGGCCCGAGCCGCCGCGTCAATATCTAAACCGGTTACCTCGGCAATATCTTCCGCGCTCCAGTCATTAAAGCCGGTAAATTGATAATCGTAAGTGTCGCGCAAGCGCTTGAGGCAGTCGCAAATCGAAGCATAGTCTGCGCCCAATATCTTAATTTCACCGGTTTTTGGGTAAGCAATTAAGCTGCCATTTTCGGCAATACGAGGAGAGTCGAGCCCGATATCGGCTGCGATAAATTCAATTTCGCTGAGGGTTTTGCTGGAGTTTAATATAACGGGGATGTGCAAAGCAGCCAGCGCGTCCAGCGCAGTTTGTGCGGCGGCGTGACTATAATTGTGATGATCGAGCAAGGTTCCGTCCAGGTCTGTAAAGACCAAACAGTTTTTCTGCATAAAACCATACCTCCGGAAGCGGCTAATAAGTTGTTTTTATTGCATTTCCTCCAGACCTTTCACACTGCGCTGAGCACTAATAAATAGTCGCCTTAGGCTCAGTGCGGGGTCGGTTAATGCTATCACACTTTAAACCAAATGGGCGTGCCTGCTTTATACCCGCAAATTTATGCAGGCAGTTTACATTCCGATAAGATCAGCGCAGCATTACCGAAAGTGACCGCGTTTTACCGAAGCCGAGCTTGCACCAATATGAAAGTTCGGCTGACTTTATAGACACAACTAAGGAGATAATCATGGATTCACCCGTACATTCTCTCAATTCATTATTCGCCCAGCTGGGCTTAGCCGATGACGATGCAGCGATTGAGCAATTTGTCTCATCCCACAAGCCGATTCCTGCCAGCGTAGAGCTGCACGAAGCCGACTGCTGGAGCGACTCACAGGCCGCTTTTCTAAAAGAGTCGATTACTGAAGATGCCGATTGGGCAGAAGTAGTCGATCACTTAAACGCCATGCTGCGCTAAATATCATTGCTAAAAGCCGCGAAAACGCGGCTCAACACTCGCTAACCGACAGGGGACTCATTGCAGTTCCCTGTCTTATTTTCCACACCAAAAAACAATAGCGTATTAGATTAGTCGCAAAATAGTATTGATCTACGAAAGCGATTTCGGTAATATCAAAATCGCTTTCGGAGCACATTTTCGAATGGAGGAGGTCCAGATGGCATCAAATATCAATCTGAAGCAGTTGGCTGAACATGTAGGGCTTACGCCTAGCACCGTATCGCGCGCGCTGAATAATTATCAGGATATTAGCCCCACCACTCGTCAACGCGTACAAGCTGCTGCCGAAGCACTCAATTACCGCCCTTCTCGTGTGGCTCAGCAACTGGCCCGTGGTAAATCCCGCGTCGATACCGTTGCCTATGTTATGCCACCGGGCGTACACCGTTTTTCCGATCCGTTCTTTGCCAGCTTTATTGCCGGTATTGGTGACACCCTCACCGCCGCCGAACGCGACCTACTCATTACCATGCCCGCTTGTGAACGCTCTGAAATTGAGGTTTACCGTCGTCTGTTACGTGAGAATAAGGCAAATGCCTTTATCGTTGCCCGTACCCGACCACAGGATGAGCGCATCAAGTTACTGCAAGACAATAACATTCCCTTTGTGTGCCATGGCCGCACCAGCCGCTCCAAAAGCTACAGCTGGTTTGATATGGATATGCTGGCTGGCGCCAAGTTAGTCGCTAAGCGCTTTATCGCGCAAGACCGCAAACGTCTGGCACTGATCACGCCGCCAGAAATGTTTAACTTCTCGCGCCTACTGGTACAAGGCTACAAACACATTATTGAGCGCAGCGAAGGCATTAGCTTGCAACTGCAAGAAGGCGATATGAGCGAAGCCTCCGGGTTTAAAATTACCGAGGCGTGGTTAAAAGATACCAAATCCATTCCCGATGCGATTTTTTGTGGCAGTGATGCCATGGCGATTGGCGCGATGAATGCCATTCAGCAACATGGCCTGAGAGTGGGCCCGGATATTGCCGTGATTGGTTATGGCGATTTCCACTTGGCGGCTTATGTGTCGCCCTCATTAACCACTTTACGCCAACCGCTGAAAGATGCCGGTGAGCAAGTGTCCCGCATGTTATTACGCTTGCTGGAAACGCCCGATTGCGAACCGGAGCATATGTTATTACCGCTACAACTGATTGAACGTGATTCTGACCGTAGAATCGATTGAGCAAGTCTCTTGACACTTTAGGAGGAAATAAGAGATGACGAGTATGAAACCATCGATGAAGAAAATTGCACTGGCACTGGCCGCCACGCTGATGATGAGCAGCATGGCATCTGCTGACACACTGCGCTTTTGGACCACAGAAGAGCAACCTGAGCGCCTAGCCAAGCAGCAAGAAACTGCGGATAAATTCAAAGCCACTAGCGGCATTGAAGTACAAATCATTCCAGTGACTGAGAAAGATCTGGGAACTCGTGCAACGGCTGCATTGGCTGCTGGCGATCTACCGGATGTGATTTACTTCCCGCTGCAGTACGCACTGCCATGGAGTGAAGCCGGTATTTTGGATACCGAAATCAACACTGACCTGATCAATGCACTGGGCGTGGATACGTTCGCACCGGGCGCACTGAATATGGCTAAGCTACCAGAAGGCTACGCAGCCGTTCCGGTTGATGGCTGGACTCAGTTAGTGCTGTACCGTAAAGACCTGTTCAAAGAGAAAGGCCTTGAGGCTCCAACCAGCTACGCAAGCATCGCTAAAGCTATCGAAGCGCTGCACAACCCACCTGAGCTTTACGGCTTTGTTGCACCGACTAAGATTGATGAAAACTTCATGAGCCAAGTACTGGAGCATGTGTTCCTGGCCAATGGCGTATCACCCGTAAACAACGATGGCTTCTCGCCGCTGGATGAGAAGAAAACCACTGAAGTATTAGACTTCTACAAGACCTTGGTAAAAGCCTCTCCTCCGGGTGACCTCTACTGGAAGCAGTCTCGTGAAATGTATTTTGCGGGTAAAGCAGCGATGATCATCTGGTCTCCGTTTATTCTGGATGAACTGGCGGGTTTGCGTGACTCTGCGCCACCAACCTTGAACAGCGATCCTGAGTCTACTGAACTGGCATCCAAAACGGGCGTAGTGACTCGCTTTATGGGCCCTAGCAACCCAGATGGCGCAGCATGGGCGGATATCCGTTACTTTGGTGTAACCAATGACGCCGATACTGAAGCAGCAGAGAAATTCATCAGCTTCTCAATGGATGAAGGCTACACCAACACGTTAGCTATCGCGCCAGAGGGTAAATTCCCAATCCGTCGCGGTACTAAAGATGAGCCGACTAAGTTCTTAGACGCTTGGGCAAAGCTGCCAGTGGGTGTTGATCGTAAAAAGCCACTGTCTGAGTTGTACGATGCAGAAACCATCGCTTCAATCACAGAAGGCTTGGCAACAGCTGATCGCTGGGGTGTAAAAGAAGGTCAGCTGGGTGCTGCTTCTAAGATCATCAACTCACAAGTGATCAATCGTTTAGTGCGTGAATACGTTGATGGTGCCCGCGATGCAGCCGCAACCGTTAAAGCGATGAACGAAGAGCTAGGTAAAATCGATTAAGCCATTGATTTAACGAGCGATCAGGCTACCAGGCCTGAGTGGGTAGGTCCGGCTTCACACACCGGACTTGCCACCCCAACTTTTACAGGTTAACCCCTACCCAATCACGAGCATTCATAGCATGAGTACTACAGCCGGACCAATGGCGCGGCGCGAGGCAAAACTCGCCTACAGTATGCTGCTGCCAACCATTTTCATCGTCTTCGCGATCGTGTTGCTACCCTTGGTAGCGACCTTCTGGATTAGCGTGAAGCCGGTTACTTTAAATGATCTACGTGCGCCCGAAGCAACGGTCAATACCCGCTTGCGTGGCTCACTGGAAAACGTTGGAGACACCGCAACCCTCGAATTTCGAATACGCAACAGTTCGCAACAAAAGCAAGTAACAGACGCTTCACTCCGGACCACACTACCGGATGGCATTACGATTACTGAGCTGGATAGCCGCTGCCAACTAGCCGCCTCTCAGTTAAGCTGTGAGTTTGGTGATATCCCCGCCAAATTTAGCGAGCGCTTAAAGATCCCAGTGACGGCTGGTGAAGCCTATATCAACAACCCGATACCGCTTAAATCACTCGAACCGAGCATGGGTGGTGGCTCAGACAATGTACTGACCAACCTTGATTTCACCACTGAGAACTTTGCGAAAGTCTTCGATGGTGCCCATTTTTGGGATGTGCTGTGGGTCACGCTGATTTACACCTTTGGTGGCACGATCGGTGCGCTGGTGATGGGTTTATTTGCCGCCCAATTACTACAAAAAGAGTTCCGTGGTCGCGCAGTGGCGCGGGGATTATTTCTATTCCCCTATGTGGCTCCCGTTATCGCCATGGCGTTTACGTGGCTGGTACTGTTTGACCCCTACTCCGGTGCGGTCAACGCCCTGCTCAAGCAAATGAGCGTCATTGAGCAATCCATTAACTTCTTTGGAATTCGCAGTACACCGATTGAATTTCTGGGCATGGAGTTCAACTTCCCAGTCGCACTCTCAATGGTTATCGCCTTTGAGATCTGGCGTTATTTCCCACTGGCTTTCATGTTCATTATGGCGCGGATGCAATCTATCCCGACCGATATGTACGAAGCCGCTGAAATGGATGGGGCATCGCCACTCCAACAGTTCTGGCACTTGTCACTGCCTCAGTTGTTCGGAATTATCGCGGTATTGTTCCTGCTCCGCTTTATCTGGACGTTTAACAAATTCGACGACATCTTCCTGCTCACTGGTGGTAACGCTGGAACCCGTACCCTCACCGTGGACGTGTACGAGCAAGCCTTCGCCTTAAGTAACTTGGGTGCTGGTGCGGCGGTTGCTGTGGTCATCTTTGCACTGTTATTGATTCTGTCGTTGCTGTACTTCCGCAGCATTCCGAAGGAGGAAGGATTATGATTAAGGTCTTCACGCCGCTTTATGCGCTATTGACCGGTGCTATCTGGTCTATTCTCACCGGTATCACCATTGCCGTGACGCTGGCCTTGTTAACCGGCCTTGCGATTAAACCCGTGCTTTGGGCGTTTCTATTGACCGGAATAGTCGGTGCCGCCTGGATTGGTTTACGCCCGATTATTCAGCGAGATCAACGCCATCGCCTGATTACCATTGCCGTTCACGCCATTGGGGTATTGCTGTTTTCCTTGTTTCAGCCCTTTACCCTGTCATTTGGCGAAAGCACGCTCTGGCAGCTACTGGCCTTGATTGGTTTTGCGGTTGTGCAAAGCTGGATGATGCAAAACATACTGGCCAAACTGGATCGCAATAGCATTAAGCGCCGCAATCTGGAGCTGTCGTTTATCACCTCCATGCGCTACTTCGGCTTCCTGTTCTTCGGCGTCATGGTGTTATTACCGCTGTATGTACTGGTGATGAGTAGTTTGAAAAGCCAGCAAGCCCTGCTAATGAATCCTTTGGATTTAATGCCAGACTTCAGCCAGTCGATGCCTGACTTGTTCCGCTCTTACATTGAGCTGTTCACCAAGTTTAACTTCGATGTGTACTTGTGGAATGCAGCGCTAGTCTCCGTACTCACCGTCATCATTACACTGGCCTTTGCCATTCCGGGTGCTTATGCGGTCTCTCGCTTAAACTTCCCTGGTCGCGTGGTGCTGTCTCGCTCAATCCTGATGATTTATCTGGTGCCAGCGATTGTATTGGTTATCCCGCTATACGCCGTGTTCTCACAATTAGGCCTGCGTAATAGCCTCACCGGCCTGTTACTGGTCTACCCTGCAACCACACTGCCAGTGGCGCTGTATATGCTGCAAGGTTACTTCCGTGGCTTGCCTCGCGAGCTTGAAGAAGCCGGCATGATGGATGGCTGTTCACGCCTACGCGTGATCTTAACCATTACCCTGCCGCTCAGCTTGCCGGCCATGGCATCCGTTGCTTTGTACGTCTTTATGATTGCTTGGAATGAATTTCTGTTTGCGTTTATGTTTTTGGATGACCCGCAAAAGTTCACCCTATCACGTGGTGTGGTATCGCTGAACTCCTCGGAAGTCCCGAGACAACATTTAATGGCTGGCGCTGTGATAGCCACGGCACCAATTCTGGTAATTTTCTTATGGGCGGAACGCTTCCTTGTGCAAGGGCTCACCGCTGGTAGCGTTAAAGGATAATATGGCAACTTCAAACTCACTGTATCAGCGCGCCATTGACGTGCTAAAACAAAACGACCGTGGCACATACTCGTTGCCAACCCATGGTTTGTATCCCGTGCAATTTAACTGGGACTCGGCCTTTGCCGCCTTAGGTTATCGGTTTATTAACCAACACCGTGCTTGGCAGGAAGTCATGCAACTGGCCTCTTCACAATGGCCGGATGGCATGATTCCTCACATCATGTTCCGTGGTGATCATGATGGTTATTTCCCCGGTCCGGATATCTGGAATACCGGTCAATTTATTGAAACCTCTGGTATCACTCAGCCGCCGGTATTGGCGAGCGTGGTTCGTCAGTTGGATGAGGCTGGGCCTTATCGCGATGTTAACGGCATGTACGACATGTTGCGTCGCTTAGTCCGCTGGCATGACTGGTTTATGAAAGCGCGGCTTGATCCACAATCACTCGGCATCCAAATTATCCACCCCTGGGAATCTGGCCGTGACAACCTCACCGATTGGGATCAGGGCATGGCACGCGTTGAAATTGCTGACCTGCCACCGTATACCCGTCGCGACTTAGACCATGTAGACAGCAGCCAGCGCCCGACTAAAGAACAGTATGACCGCTACCTCACTTTGGTGAAATTTGGTCGCGACCGCCATTGGCCACAAGCGTATCTGGGACAAAACTCCCCATTCCGCATGGTTGACCCTGGTATGACGGCGTTCTTATTGCGCGCCAACCGCGATCTGATCGTGCTGCTGAACAAGTACTTACCGGAAGACACCGACTCAATCGAGCTAATCCAGTCGCACATTAATACGCTGGAGCTGGGTTGGATTAACTTGTGGAATCCGAAAGTACAAGCTTACACAGCGTACGATCCGGTACTGCAACAGCCAATCGACAGTGTGTCAGCGGCGAGCTTCTTGTCTTGCTACGCCAGCATGCACAACGACTTACACCATGGTCACTTGATGGATCAGTTTGATCGCATCGCCAATAAGGTGAAATTTATGGTACCGAGCTTTGACCCTGAGCATGCGGATTTTGATGCGAAGCGTTATTGGCGTGGACCGGTGTGGCACGTAATCAACAACCGCATCGGCTTAGGCTTTAGCGAAGTGGGCGAGCATGAGCGTGCAAAGCGCATTCGCAAGGACTCTGAGGATTTGATCGCACAGAGCAGTTTTTACGAATACTTTAACCCGATTACCGGTGATGGACTTGGCGGTAAAGACTTTACGTGGACCGCTTCCGTTTATTTGGATTGGGTAATGCAGGAGGCAGATCATGGCCAAGATTAAACTACAAAACATACACAAGAGCTTTGGTGATATTCACGTTATCAAAGGTGTCGACTTCACCATTGAAGACCGCGAGTTTGTGGTATTTGTCGGGCCTTCGGGCTGCGGTAAATCCACCATGTTACGCCTGATTGCAGGCTTGGAAGAAGCCTCTGACGGTCAGATTCTGATTGATGATGAGGATGTCACCGCCCTCTCCGCCTCAGAGCGTGGCTTGTCGATGGTGTTCCAGTCTTACGCGCTTTACCCGCACAAAACGGTTGGCGAGAACATGGGCTTTCCTCTGAAAGTTGCGGGTAAGCCAAAAGCGGAAATTGACGCGAAAGTTAAAGCTGCCTCAGATATTCTGAAACTGGATAGCTTGCTGGACCGTAAGCCAAAAGACCTTTCTGGTGGGCAGCGCCAGCGTGTGGCCATCGGACGAAGCATTGTCCGTAATCCACGAGCTTTCTTGTTTGATGAGCCGCTCTCTAACTTGGATGCTGCGCTACGGGTCGACATGCGGGTACAGATTGCCAGACTGCGCCATCAGCTCAAAGCCACCATGATCTATGTAACCCATGATCAGGTCGAAGCAATGACTTTGGCAGATCGTATCGTGGTGTTCTCATCCGGAACCATTGAGCAGGTTGGTAAGCCGTTGGAGCTGTATCGCAACCCATCTAATATGTTCGTCGCGACCTTTATTGGCTCGCCTCGTATGAATATTGTGGACTGTAAACCGGGCTCGGCAACGTCTGTGTTACTGGGTGATGGCTCTGAAATTACGACGGCGCGTGGCTGTGAGAAACCAGAAACGGCAACGCAGCTGGGTATTCGCCCTGAACACATTGATATTGTCGAGAAAGGCCATATCAGCGGTGTGATTGGAATCGCGGAATTGCTGGGTAGTGACAGCTTTGTGCATGTCGATGTGCCGGATGTTGGGACGATTGTCGTGCGTGCTGATCCTGAGCGGGAATACCGCACGGGTGAAGCAGTGCAACTGCAATGTCGCGATGAGATGGTGTACTGGTTTGATGCGAAAGGTGAAACGATTACTACGCCGATTTAATCTGGGGAAGTAAAAGTAACGCCAAGCGGCTATGCGTATTGATATTGCGTGTAGCCGCTTTTTATTGCGCGAAATATTTTAAACTTGCGTGAAACGGGATTTAATTGCGCGAAAGATCGTAAATGTTGCGCGAAAACTTTTTTAATTGCGCAAAAGCCCTTAATTGTTGCGCGAAACCAAGCAATAGCTGCGCGCAAATTATTTGCTTGCTTCAGATTCAAAGCGTGGACTACACTAGGTGAACCACACTAAATTGGAGCATACCATGTACGCTACTAATGTTCGCAATCTTAAGAAAAATCCATCACTGGCATTACGGCAAGCTATTGAAGAACCGGTGCTCATACTCAAAGGAAATGAGCCTGACTCCGTATTAATGCACTTGGATAAATCATTAATTAATACCGTAGAGAGCCTGCGTCCGGCACTCGCATCAGTATTATTTCGTGATGGCGTGTTATCGCTCGGAGCGGCAGCTAAAGTCAGTGGCCTACACCTAAGTGACTTCATCCAGCATTTAGACGAGCTGGAAATTGAGATCGTTAAAATCGATGAAACGACTGACAAAGAGGCACAGGATGTTAGCGCATGGCTACAGTCGTAATTTCTGATGCAGGGCCACTGATCGCACTAGCCAAAGTTGATCAACTAGCCATTTTGGAAGCGTTATTCGGCAGCGTCGTAATACCCGATGCCGTGGAACGTGAATGCCTGAGCGACTCAAAAGAAGGCAGTAAACGAATTCAGGCTGCTATCGATAGCGGCATGCTAGTCCCTGATGCGCCAACGGCAGGAACAGCCGAAATCAAATTGCAACGCAGTTTAGGTGATGGCGAAAAACAGGCTATCAGGCTGGCACTGGAATCATCTGGTTCATTGCTAATCATCGATGATCGACTAGCCCGCAAACAAGCCTTGGCACTGAGTCTACAAATTGCTGGCTTAGTACGTATACTAAGCATTGCTGAAGATATGCAGTTTATTGACAGTGCCGAGCGCTTGATTGAGGAGATCCGAAAAAATGGCTATCGCATCTCGCTTGATATTTTGAAGCAAATTCGACAGGGAAAGTGAGCGTTAAGCACACTTAGGCACAGCAACCATCGCTCGACTATTATTCCCAAATACCGCGCTTGTCTTAGGTATCTCAGCACTTTTAATAGTCACTTCCCCACCCTGAATTTCCGAGCCAGCTACCCGAATCATTCCCAATGAACTCACCGGTAACGTATCATCCACATCAATGGTAAAGCTCACGCGCTCACCGGGATTGATGGATTCAATCTGAAGTGATAACGAGGAATCGCCATCCTTAACCGCCGCGCCAGAAGCCAGCTTCATATTCCCTTCTGTGATTTCAAATGGCTGAAATACTTCAACGCCAGAACCAGCTGCCGTGATATCAAAAATCAACTTACCCTGACTTTTCGAGAGATCAAGATCCACCGTCAAATTACTGATTGCGCATTCGCCTTGATTGGTAATGATAAAGCGATCTTTTGGAGCCCCTTCAGAAAAGCGGACTTCGATATCAGCTTGAGCTGTGGCGCTAAACAGTAATGCCAGCCCGCAAGAATAAGATAGAAAGGTTCGTGTCATGATTGGCAACTCCTGATGATTGATTGGTTAGCTCGTCCTATCACTACAAAACCATGATAGAAAGCACTATAAGCCACAGCCATATTAGTCGCTCTGCCAGTTACAGGCTAATGCACTGAAAAAACTCAGGTATTACAACCACTAATGGATATTAACTAGCCACTACTTACGAGGAGTAGCTCATTAAGCCACCGCAAACTCAACCGCTTTAGCCGCATGAATTGCTGTTGTATCAAACAGCTTCACATCCGTATCCGCTTGCTCAACCAGCATGCCAATCTCAGTACAACCCAGAATCACCGCCTCAGCACCCTGCGCTTTTAGCGCTTGAATAATCCGCAAATACTCCAGCTTAGAAGCCGCTTCAGTTTTACCCAAACACAGCTCCTGATAGATCACATCATGGATAATTTTCCGGTCTTCGGGATTGGGAATAACCACCTCTAAGCCATAGTTTTCACTCAGGCGGTCTTTATAGAAACCCTCTTCCATGGTGAATCCAGTGCCGAGCAGGCCAACCGTTTTAATCCCCTCAGCCACCAAGACTTCAGCGGTCGCATCTGCAATATGAAGCAATGGAATATCTAAAACCGCTGCAATCTGCGGGGCGACTTTATGCATGGTATTAGTACAAATCAGCAAACAATCCGCTCCGGCGGCCTGAATGTTTTTTGCCGCTTGTGACAAGAGTTCAGCCGTACCATCCCAATCGCCCGCATGTTGCATGGCTTCGATCGGAGCGAAATCGACGCTCACCATCGCAATCTTCGCTGAGTGCAATCCACCCTGCGATTGCTTCACGCCTTCATTGATCATGCGGTAGTAGCCCACCGTACTTTCCCAACTCATGCCACCTAACAAACCGATTGTTTTCATAATAATTAAGCCGCCGCTTTCGCTTTAAACCTCGACATAGCAAACGACGCATAAGCCGCTGCCAAGGCACAACACAGTGATACCATCGTCACCCACATCAACACCGATAACAGGGCGTCATAATGCGCAGCATCAATATTGTTATTGCCAATATACAACGACATGAGCAGCGTGACCAATGCGGTACCCAGTAACTGACCAATCATCCGTGACAGATTCATAATCGCCGAGGCAATGCCTAAGCTGGCTTCCGGCACATTACTCAGCGCGCCATTATTATTCGGAGTGGAGAACATACCGAAACCAAGCCCCAACAGGCCAAGCGCCAGTAGCACCAAATTCATCGATGACTCATTATCCAACTGCAGCACCACCACAAAGCTGGAAGCCACCAATAAGCAACCCACTGCTGCAATGCTATTGGGTGGATAACGGTCGGATAAGCGCCCACTAATTGGGGCCAGTATCGCCATCATCAGCGCTTGTACTAACAGCATTTTACCCGCCTCAGTGGGCGATAATCCGCGATTGTATTGCAGGTATAAACCCATCAAAAACTGCAATCCATAACTACTGGAATACATAAAAATCGAGGCGATAATGGCGTAGGAAATATTCTTATTGCTCCAGACCACTTTGAGCTTAATCAGTGGCTGCGGGATACGATTGCAGTGAGTCACAAATAGATAAAGCAGCACAGCAGAGATGGGAAGGGCAATCCATGACGTCATCGTTGGCAGATTCGTCAGACCAATAAACAGACTCACAATCCACAGCGAAAACAAACCCGCGCCAGTCCAATCCAACTTTTGCGGCTCGTGGCTAAGCCATTCGCCTTTTAGCTTAAGTACGATCAAAATCATACCCAGCAGCACAAACGGGATCAGCATAAAGAAGACATAATGCCAGCCAAAGTGATCCGTAATATAGCCACCAATCACCGGCCCGCCGCTCAAGCCTAAGTACACCGAGGCGACCACCCAGCCAAGCGCCGCACCTCGCCCGCCATCCTGATACACACTACTGATAATGGCCATGCCGGAGCCAAAGAACATGGCTGCGCCCACGCCCTGCACTACCCGAAATACCAGCAAGGTTTCAATGCTATTGGATAAACCGGCACACACACTGCCAATTAAGAAAACCACGTTACCAATCAGGTAGATTTTCTTGCGACCATAGATATCGGCAGCGCGCCCCGCGGGCAATAAAGTCACTAAATTACTAATCAAAAATACTGCAGGAATCCAACTCACATACACCGCATCAGCATGCAGGTCAGCGGCAATGGCAGGGATCGCAACCAGCGCAGCGGATAAGGATAAAGGCGTCAAAAAGGAGCCGATACACACAACGATGAGAGCGCTAAAGCGTGCCGTCGCATCATCCCGATAATATTCACGAGTAGCTTGAGGAGTCAAAATAGTCTTACCATAAAAGAGGCCTGCGCAATGGCAGGCCGGGGAAATATTGAAACGCTAGTAGAACAGTTATTGATTCGCATTTCCATTACTTATGGTATTGGCTCAGCGAGTCATTAACGGCCTTTCCACTCTGGCTCTCGCTTCTCAGCGAAGGCTTTTGCGCCCTCAAGATTATCCTCGCTGTCGTAGAGCACATCAACCGTTGCAAATTGACGTTTTGTAATCTTGTTCATGGCATCCTGAAAAGCCATCGCTTCGGAGGCGCGCGCCACTTCTTTGATTGCCGCAAATACCAGCGGTGGGCCAGCAGCCAACAGACGCGCCAGCTCCCAGACTCGATCCATCAATGCAGCTTCATCGGCTAAGATTTCATTTACCAAGCCCCAGCGATGGGCTTCCTGAATATCCATCCAACGGCCGGTGAAGAGTAAATCCATCGCAACGTGATAGGGCATGCGCTTAGGGAGTTTTACGGTCGCCGCATCGGCCAGAGTTCCTGCGCGAATTTCAGGTAATGCAAAACTGCTATGTTCAGTCGCTAAAATCATATCGGCAGATAAGGCCAATTCAAAGCCGCCCCCCACTGCCATGCCATTAACGGCGGCAATCACCGGTTTATTAAGATCGCGTAACTCCTGCAAGCCACCAAAGCCTCCAACGCCATAATTGCCATCAACCTCATCACCACCGGCTGCGGCTTTTAAATCCCAGCCTGCGCAGAAAAACTTATCGCCAGCCGTGCGAATAATAGCGACCCGCAACTCAGGATCATCCCGAAAATCGCGAAACACTTCACCCAATAAGCGGCTGGTTGCCAGATCAAGCGCATTGGCTTTGGGGCGATCCAGCGTGACTTCCAAAATACCACCCTCACGGCGGCTTGTTACTACCTCAGACATACCTTTCTCCTGAATTTATGAATCCGAATTGATAACGATCAGCGCATCGGCGGCATACGCGCCAGCCCCTGCTTCACAGACCATTAAGGGATTAATATCTAACTCTTGCAACTGATCCGCATGGCTCAGCGCGTATTGTTGAATATTGATAATGGCATCCACCGCCGCGGCCATATCGGCTACCGGTTTGCCACGATAGCCGCGTAATAAAGCGGCGGCTTTTAGGCTACCCAGCGCCTCATCAATGACCTCGCGACTGCTGGGTAATAATAGAGTGACGTTATCCTGCAGTAACTCAACGAGGATGCCACCCGCACCAATCGTCATCACTAAGCCAAATAACGGATCTCGGCTTAAGCCAACAATTAACTCCGCTACGGGGCGCTGTACCATGGCTTCCAGATACAGATCCTCACTTAAATGCTGTAAGTCTGCAAATGCTTCGCTGAGCTGCTGCGAGTTTTGCAGGTTTAGGCGTACTGCGTTGGCTTCGGTTTTATGGGCTATGCCGAGGGCTTTTAGGGCGATTGGATAGCCGATGGCCTCGGCGGCGGCAGTGGCTTCGTTTAATGAGTGAACCGTTTGACCTTGCGGGACCGCGATGCCATTGGCTTTAAAGACGGCTTTGGCGGTTGCTTCATCAAGTGTTACTGATACAGGCTTTGATAATTTGGGTAGAGGTTTGTTTGTGTGGGCAATGCATAGCTCAGCTGATGTCTCATTAAGAGACTCGCCTGGACTCCTCCTGCACAACTCTCCCGATGGATCATTATGATTACAAGCAGCCAGTTGATCGGCTTTCTTTACTGAACTCATCACCGGCATGGCTTCAGGCCTCTTCCAAGCTTGGCCAATATTCGCAGCAACCTCAGCGGCAATTAACGTCTCTTCAATCCCACCAATCACCGCAATACCCTGCTCCATAAATCGCTGGATAATCGCCTCGGGAATATTTTCCGGCAAACTAACCGTCAGCACCGCACAGACTTTCTTCGCCACCGTCTCAGCCACCGCTGCTTCAAAAGCCAAAAACGCAGGCTCCCAACCTTCAGCTGTACAGCGATCGGCACGGGGCAAATCCATGATCAGCAAGGTAAGATCGGTATCAACCGCCAACATTCCCGCATAAACCCGAGTCATTTTGGCAACATCACCCCAAACATAAGTATGGTAATCCAGAGGGTTATTCACCGTCACCATTGGCCCTAGCGCCTCATTCAGTACGGATTTCTCAGCGGCACTCAGCACAGGAAAGTGAATTTTCTTACCCTGCGCCGCATCGGCCACCAAGCTCGCCTCACCGCCAGAGCAGCTCATTGATCCCAAGCGATAACCGAGCAATGCGCCATGCACATGCAGTAACTTCAAGGTTTCCAAAAACGCGGGTAAGGTCTCAACCCGACCAAAACCCAAACGCTCGATAAAAGCTTGCGAAGCCGCATGAGCGCCCGCTAAGGATGCGGTATGGCTGAGCGTCGCTTGCTGCGCCTGTTCACTTTTACCAACCTTTAAAATTACCACCGGCTTGTTTAATTGGCGGGCTTTTCGGGCTACCGCTTCCATACCCGCCAGCGAATCAAAGCCTTCGATGTGCATACCTAAACAAGTCACTCGCGGATTATCCAATACCGCTAATGCCATATCGGATAAACCCACCATTGCCTGATTGCCCGCCGTTAGCATAAAGGCAATGGGTAAACCGCGACGTTGCATACTCAGGTTAATAGCAATATTGGACGACTGCGTGATAATGGCAACGCCCTGCTCATCCGGCGCTAAACGTCGGCCACCATGCTGGTCTGGCCACAGTAACGCGCCATCCACATAGTTAATAAAACCATAGCAATTGGGGCCAAGTATCGGCATTTCACCGGCTACTTTCACTAACTCCGCTTGCAATGAAGCGCCTTCGCTATCCGCTTCCAGAAAACCAGAGGCATAACACACTGCGCCACCCGCGCCACGCTTGGCTAGCGCTGCAACAATCTCTAAAGTTAAATGCCGGTTTACACCAATAAAGGTGGCATCGGGTGCAGCCGGTAATTCATCAATACTGCGGAATGCTGGCACGCCTTCGATTGCGTCTTTAGTTGGATGTACCGGCCAGATTTCACCGTCAAAATTCATTAAGCGACATTGGCGAATTACCATTGCCGCAAATGCCCCACCAACGACCGCAATCGTACGCGGCCGCAATAAGCGACTTAAATCGGATTTCATACAACGCTCCTTCGAACGGAGTGAAAGATGGTCTGCCAGGGCTTAAAAAACAGAATAATCAATCCCTTAGCAGCCACGCACGAGCGGTGTTAGCAGCCTAGTGGGCGCAGCAACTCACGAGAGATAATGTGCCGCTGAATCTCCGAGGTGCCATCCCAAATCCGCTCAACCCGCGCATCGCGCCAGAAGCGTTCGATTGGCAGATCGCTCATCAAGCCCATTCCGCCGAATATCTGCAGTGCTTCATCGGTGACTTTGGCCAGCATCTCCGAGGCGTACACTTTGGCGCTGGCAATTTCCCGATTAGCCGGTAGCTCCTGATCCAGTCGCCAAGCCGCCGAAAGCGTGAGCCAATCAGCTGCATCAATCTCAGTAATCATGTCAGCCAACTTGAATGACACGCCCTGAAAACGCCCGATCTGCTGACCAAATTGCTTGCGCTCAGCGGCATAGGGCAAGGTTTCTTCAAACACGCGACGTGCCCGACCTACGCAGTTGGAGGCGACGGTTAAGCGCGTGCCATACAGCCATTGATTGGCCAAATCGAAACCGTGATGCACTTCGCCCAAGACTTGGGCATCGGATAAGCGACAGTCTTCAAACTTAAGAATGCAGTTTTGATAGCCACGATGACTGACCGAGTTATAACCCGGCAGGATTTCAAAACCCAGCGTACCGCGATCAACCAGAAAACAAGTGATCAGCTTTTTAGGCCCACGCGGAGTTTCCTCCTCACCTGTCGCAATAAATACGATGATGAAGTCGGCAATATTGGCATGACTAATAAAGTGTTTGGTGCCATTCACTAGCCAATCACCACCATCGCGTTTGGCCATGCACTTCATACCGCGTACATCGGAGCCCGCATCAGGCTCAGTCATTGCCAGCGCATCAAACTTTTCGCCTTTAACCGCTGGCAACAAATAACGCTCACGCTGTTCCTCATTACAGCCCAGCAAAATGCCAGAAGGCCGACCAAAGAACACTCCCAGCGCCATAGAGCCACGACCTAACTCGCGCTCCAGCAAAGTGAAATCCAGATGATTTAAGCCGCCACCACCCACCGACTCCGGCAAGTTTGCTGCAAAGAATCCGGCATCCAAACACTTATCACGGATTTCCATGCCTATTTCTTTAGGCACTATTCCCGTACGCTCCACTTCGTTTTCATGCGGATAAATTTCTTTTTCAACAAAGTCGCGAACAGTATCGACGATCATGTCTTGTTCGGAAGTGAGTCCAAAGTTCATAGTGCCTCCGGTTGTTTAATGCTGTTTCCAGCACCTTCTGGTTTGTCTAACTTGGAATGCAAGGCAACGATTGCGACCAAATTATCGGCGATTGCACTTTCAGGTTCTGAAGAGCTGCGAGTACCTAAATTCACATGCAGCAATAAGTGCTCGCCAGTTGCCAGCAAACGTCCGTCTTGATGGAATAAGCGATTAAACAGGTGGAGTTTTTTGCCTTTGCCCATAATCACTTGGGTGGTGGCATACACCGGCTGCAACGCGGCCACTTCATCCAAATGGCGAATATGGGTTTCCACGGTAAAGTAGGAATTACCGGCGGCCACGTAATCGGCATCCACCCCAATCATTCGCAAAAAGCCATCGGTTGCTTGTGAAAAACACTCCAGATAGCGGCTCTCATTCATGTGGTTGTTATAGTCAGTCCAATCTGGCGGCACCAACAAATCCAGCGTGCGAACCGGCTGGCTGTAATCGACGATCGCTTCGGCTTCATCGGCGCTCGTCAGGTCGTAACGCATTTTTTCGTAACTGCCGAGAATTTTACCCGCGCCCCAGTCATTGACTTTTAGCGCTTGTAAAATGGCAATCAGATTATCATCGCGATGACGCTCCAGCTCACGGATGCTGTAGTGACCAGATTGCTCATCGGACTGACCAGCAATCAGGTCTACCAATTCATCATTAAACTCAGGCACGTCCATCAACTTAGTCCACGGCCAAGTCAGGCAGGGCCCAAATTGCTCCATGAAGTGACGCATGCCCGCTTCCCCGCCGGCAATTCGGTAAGTTTCAAATAAGCCCATCTGTGCCCAACGCAAACCAAAGCCATAGCGAATCGCATCATCGATATCTTCAGTCGTCGCGACACCATCCTTCACCAGCCACAAGGCTTCCCGCCATACCGCTTCTAAGAAACGATCGGCGATAAAAGCTTCAATTTCTTTTTTGACCACCAAAGGATGCATCCCAAGGCTGGTATAAAACGTTTTAGCCTCTGCGATTATCGCTTTAGACGTGTCTTTTCCACCCACCAACTCCACTAACGGAAGCAAGTAAACGGGGTTAAATGGGTGCACGACCAGCAAGCGCTCCGGGTGCTTCATCTTCTCTTGTAAATCAGTCGGCATGATGCCGGAGGTGGATGAGGTAATGAGCGCATCATTTGCGGCAAACTCTTCAATCTGTGCATACACGCTTTGTTTAATGTCCAGTCGTTCAGGCACGGATTCGACAATCAATTGCGCCGAGGCCACGGCTTGCTCAAGGCTGTCACAATACTGAATGGCACCCTCTTTGGCTCGGGGTGCCATAGTCAATTTGCGATAGGCGTGGCGGCTGTTCTCCAGCACTGCCTCTACTTTTTGACGAGCATCCGGCGCAGGATCATAGACATTTACATCAATGCCATTTTCGATTAACCGCGCCACCCAGCCCGCCCCAATCACACCGCCACCGACAATGGCTGCTTGTTTAATTCTAATCATGTCAGCCTCCTACCAGCGTTTTACTAATTGCATTTTTTCACGCACTTCAGCGGGTGTCATAATCTTAGAGCCCATGGCTTCTGCAATCGTGACGGCACGAGAGACCAAGTCCGCATTGCTGGCCAATACGCCTTTATCCAGCCAGATATTATCTTCCAGACCGACACGGATATTACCGCCGGCATTGAGCGCCATTGCCACATACGGCAGTTGATTACGCCCAATTGAGAAGGCAGAGAACGTCCAGTCATCTGGCACCGCATTTACCATCGCCATAAAGGTGGAGAAATCATCCGGCGCGCCCCAAGGAATACCCATACATAGCTGAATCATGGTCGGTGACTCGATTAAGCCTTGATCCTGCAACCATTTCGCCAGCAATACATGACCAGTATCAAAGGCTTCAATTTCAGGGCGTACACCCATGGCTTTGATCTGCCCTGCCATGTCTTTCAACATCGCCGGGCTATTAGTCATAATGTAATCGCCTTCACCAAAGTTCATGGTGCCGCAATCCAGCGTACAAATTTCTGGCAGGATTTGTTTTACATGAACCAAGCGCTCCGTTGCGCCAATCATGTCGGTGCCTTCAATCGACGGTGGCAGTGGGTTTTCAGTGCTACCCAGCGTTAAATCGCCGCCCATGCCAGCGGTTAGATTAATCACCATATCCACACCCGATTCGCGAATGTAATCCACCACTTCGGTATACAAGGCCGGATCACGCGCTGGCGCACCGGTTTCAGGGTCACGTACATGAATATGCACGACCGCCGCACCAGCCTGAGCCGCTTCAATACAGCTATCGGCAATTTGGCGAGGCGTAACCGGCACTTTATTTGAGCGCTCAGTGGTCGCCCCCGCTCCGGTGACTGCGCAGGTGATAAATACATTTCTATTGGGTTGTAAGCTCATGGCGACATCTCGTGGTTAAGTGTGAACTGGATAAATCATGGCATGGAGGAATGCGCTATGATTTACACTTTACGCAACATATTTACCAAAATACGAAATGAATATTTTTGCTCCCAGCAATGAGACCTTGCGAGTCACTTTTTTAGTGATCCCCGAGTCTTCCATGATGTCGCTAGCTTGCGTGCTGGATGTGATGCGCGCGGCCAATCGCTTATCGCGTCGCAAGTTATTTAGTTGGGAGTTACTCACCCTAAACGGAGAAGCGGCAACCCTCAGTTGTGGTTTACCCATTCATTCCGATGGCGTCTTAAATGCCAATAGCTCGGGCGATGTACTCATTGTGATTGGCGGTTTTAATCAAGATAAGCACGTCGATAATGCCACTCTAATCAAGCTTCGCGGCTATATGCGCCAGTTCAAAGTGATTGGCGGGATTGAAGCTGGCAGTTGGATCATGGCTCGCGCCGGAAAGCTCACGGATAAAAAAGCCACCACGCACTGGGAGGATCTGGAAGATTTTGCACTGCGCTTTCCGCAGGTGAATGTGCGCCCCGACCGCTTTGTGATCGATAGCAATGTGTTTACCACTGGCGGCGCATCACCCAGCTTTGATTTTATGTTGCACTTAATTCGTTCGCGCTATGGCCATCACTTAGGCTTGGAAGTAGCCAGTGCCTTTATTTACGACGGTATTCACACCGGAAATGATGCACAACCAATTGTCTCGCTGGGCGCATTGGAGCGCACCGAACCACGCATTGCCAAAGCCATTCGCCTGATGGAACAACACATTGATGAGCCACTTAGCGTGAGTGAGATCGCTGAGCAATTAAGGCTCTCAGTACGCATGTTGGAGTATTTGTTTAAGCAGAATTTGCAGACATCACCTGGCAAATATTATTTGCGGCTACGCTTACAGTCAGCCAGGCGCTTAGTATTGGATACAAGGTTGCCAATGCAGGCGATTGCGGTACGCAGCGGGTTCAGTTCATTGGCTGCTTTTTCACGGCAGTTTAAACTGTATTTTCAAGTGAGCCCAAGTCTCTGCAGGAAGCAATAAAGAAAGGGAACCGTGAGGCGAGGACTGCCCACTGGTTCCCTGATTTTTACAGCAATAACAACAACTTTTATTATTATAGATTTTTTTATTCTTCTGTTTAGTAGTTGTTGGTAGCCCCTAGAAGCTGAGCACCATTCTACGGTTTCGGCATGAACGATTAATTAACCAAAAAACTAATTTCAGACTAATTTGTCTCAAAAACCTCAATCTGGAAAGGCTTGATTCAGTTAGCTAAAAAGATCATTTTTTGAGGGTGAATTCATAGGTTGGCACAGTTTATTTAGCGGGTGGCTAAACCTGAAATCTGAGTTTTATAGTGCAACCATGGGAGGAGTTCACAGCTAAAAACCAACTGCATTGATGCTTTGACAGAGTGTGAAAATTGGTTGGACTGGAGCATGAGGTGTATCAGAGAGGGATGCTTTGGGAGGTAAGAACACGGGAATTCGTGAGAAGGAGAGGACTCACGAATTCCCTGTTTCTTACTGAATAACACAACGAACCTTTTTTTATTATTGTTAGGCTTTTTTATTATTATTATTTTGTTTCGTTGTAGCCCCTTAAAGCTGTGTCCCATTCTACGGGTGGCGGATGAACGGTATATTAACTAACTGTAATTAACTGAAACTAAGCATTATGTTTTTGCGCGCTGAGCCCATTCTGAGAGCGCCAGAGCCGCGACAATGATGACACCCTTGACCATAAGCTGTTGATCTACAGGTACATTCATAATATTTAAACCATTATTAATCACCCCTAGCAATAACACTCCAAAGAAAGTTCGCAGCACAGAACCTTTACCGCCCATGAGGCTTGCACCACCTAAAACCACCGCCGCAATGACATCTAATTCAGTTCCAAACTCGCCATAGGTTGCCGAGGCGGTATGTACCTGACTGGAAAGCAGCATGCCTGCGATGGCAGCACCCACCCCGCAGAAGATGTAAACGAGGCATACTGTTTTGGCCACCGAGCGACCGGATAAATGCACCGCTCTGGCATTATCCCCAATGGCAGAGACCATTAATCCAAAGCTCGTTCGTTTCTGAACCCATAGCATCACCGCAGTCAGCACAAGGAATACCCACACTGACACCGATAAACCGAAAACACGACCATTCCCCAGGAAGGTATAAACAGGCTCATCCCGAATCTGGTGTAGATCTGGCCCACCCATTAATAGCGCAAAGCCACGCACAATAGACAACATTCCCAGTGTCATAATAATGGGAGGAAGTCGCAACACGGCAATCGCAAAGCCGTTAATTGCACCAACCGCCGCGCCGGCAAGCAGACCAAATGCAAGTGCGAATCCGACTGGTAGCTCAGTACCAAAATACACTGCATAAGCCGCAAGCCCAGCTAACGCCATCACCGGACCAATCGACAAATCAATCCCGCCCGTCATGATCACAAAGGTCATGAAAATAGCCATAACCCCAGTCAGCGCGACTTGGCGTAAAATGCCATTTAAGTTATCTAAGGATAAAAAGGCAGGTTCTGCAATGGTGAATATCGCGCATAAAACCACCATCGCAATGGGAAGCGCCAGATCACCGATATTGTTTCGAATCATTGATTTCATCACGCAACCTCCTCGCCACCAATGGCCTGTATCAAGGTGTCGTTATCGACTTCGCCTCCATCAAACGTGCTGGTAATGCGCCCTTTGTTAAAGACTAAAATGCGGTCGGCCAGCGTCATCACCTCTTCTAAGTCGGAAGACACCACGATCACCGCCGTACCGGTATCTCGCAGCTTGCGAATGGTCGCGTAGATCTCCGCTTTTGCACCGACATCCACACCAACGGTTGGCTCATCCAAAATTAATACTTTGGGATTTTTCTCAATCCATTTGCCCAGCAGTACTTTTTGTTGGTTTCCACCACTCATGCGGCCGACGACTTTATGGGGATCAGGCGGTAAAATATTCAGCCCTTTGATTTGGCGATCGCACATATCAGCCATCGATTGTCGATTCAAAATGCTCTTCTGGCTCAGCGTCTCAAGCGAAGGAATCACAATATTCTCCAGTGTCGAATGCTGAAGGCACAGACCTTCGGCATGTCGATCCTCAGGTACCAGACAAATACCACTCGCAATGGCAGCGCTCGGTGATTTGAAACGAATCGCTTTGCCTTCAGATAAGATCTCTCCGGAGTTAGGCTTATCATCACCAAATAAGCATTTGACCACTTCAGAGCGTCGCGAGCCGATTAACCCGGCAAAACACAGAATCTCACCCGCATAGGCTTCAAATGAGATATCGTGAAACACATCATTTTTCGTCAAACCTTTGGTCGCAAGGCGTACTTCTCCATTGCCTCGTGGATGGCGCTCAGCTGTCATTGCTGCACGGCTTGCTTCACCCAATGCCTCGCCCACCATTAGATTAACTAACTTAGGTCGGTCGATATCCGCTTCCGGCCCTGTCCAAATCATCGTGCCATCCCGGAGAATGGTAATGTCATCACAGATCTCAAATACCTCATCCAGCACATGAGAAATATAAACAACGCCCTTACCCGCTGCTGATAGCTTACGAATCGTCGTGTGCAGCGTTTTTACCTCAGAAAGGCTCAGCCACGCAGTTGGCTCATCCATTAAAATCACATCGGCACTGGCCACTAGCGCTTTTAGAATTTCAACTTCCTTTTGTGAGACCGGCGTAAGTCTTCCCACTTCTTCATCAGGGTCTACGGTTATCTCAAATTGAGTCATAACCTCCTGCAGACGTTTGCGCTGCGCTTTGCCATTAACCAAGCCGAAGCGATTGCGTATTTGACGTCCCAGAAAAATGTTATCAATCACGCTCAAAGTTGAAACGAGGCTGGAATGTTGATAAATACAAGCAATGCCTAAAGACCGCATCAATGCTGGATCTGCCTTTTCTACCACTTTGCCTCGCACTTTTACCGTTCCGCTACTGGGTGCATGAGCGCCGGTGATTACCCGAATTAAGGTGGACTTTCCTGCCCCATTTGAGCCGACGAAACCCAGCACTTTTCCAGCGCGTACTTCGATATTGGCAGACTTAAGCGCGACAAATTCACCGAAGCGCTTGGACACTTCAATGGTTTCCAGAAGAAGCTCGTTACTCATGCCTGTTTCCTTGTCCGAAAAGAATCATAGCCAACAGCGGCCAGCAAAATACCACCGGTTAGCATTTGCTGCACAAATTGCGAAATACCCATGAGGGTTAGCCCAACCAGAATTATTCCGAGTAAAAAAGCACCCAGTACTGGCCCTAATACATTGCCTTTACCGCCTTGTAGGCGCGTTCCACCAATCACTGCAGCGGCAATGGCTGTCAATTCCATGCCAATCCCAAGGGACTCGGTTGAGGTGGTCAGCCGTGACACCAATAACACCGCCCCAATACCGGCTAATAAACCTGACATTGCATACGCAGAAATGGTGATAGCACGAACTGGGAGACCTGCAAGCCGTGCAGCCTCATAGTTCCCACCTGTTGCTTTAAGTGCAGTGCCGTAAGGTGAGAGCGTCAGAAGCACAAATAGAGCAATCATTACCCCGAGCAATACGAAAAACGAGACGGGTATCCAAGGTGTTTGAAAGAATTGATCTAAGCCTGTCCAACTGCCGATATCGTAGAATTCATTGAGCGCCTTGACAGCGGGATCGCGCAGCGGCGTTGTTGCTAGCTCAGGATAGAGTTGGCGACCTGAAATGGCATAAACCAAGCCGCGATAGCCCGCCAGCGTGGCCAGTGTGGCTACGAATGGCTGCAAATTGAAGCGGACAATTAAAATGCCATTCAATACCCCAGCCAAAGTGGCCGCCAAAATACCCAGCCCGATCGACACCCAACCTGACAGTTCAAAAATCAGCATGCAGTCATAAACCACCATTCCAGCCAGCGCGACAATCGAGCCGGTGCTTAGATCAATCCCACGAGCGGTGATCGGAAACATCTGCCCAAGTGCGATGATGGCGATAAAGGAATAACTGGCAAGAATGTTTTCAGCATTCATCGAGGTAGAGAAATTATTGGCAAATAGACAAAAGAATGACGTTAGCAGAACAAAGAAAAAGATTAGGCCTGCGTTGGGTATATGCTTAAATAGTTTGTTAGGCACTGACAGCGCTCTCCAAAAACGAAGGTGGCAAGGTTTCCCTTACCACCCTATTTAGATCAATAACTTACCAGCGCTGTGCAGATTGGATTTCGCCAACATTATCTGCGGTGGCAATCGTATATGGCATCAACAGCTTACCTTGCGACTGGAAATCTCTGGCAGAAATTCCACCAGAGGCTAATACTGCCGCGACCGAGGCTGCAAAACGGCCTTGCTGGTAAACATCGGTATATTGAGTGCCCGACAACTCACCTTTCTCAATCGACTCAAGCGCATCTTTCTCGCCGTCATTTCCGAAGATGGTCATCTTATCCAGAACGCCCTTTTGCTTGGCAACATCCACCGCACCCAGCGCCATAGAATCGTTTACACCGTAAACCCCTGTTAGGTTTGGATTAGAGGCAAGTACGGTACTCAATACATCCTGCGCTTTTTTGCGTGACCACTCAGCATTCACATCAGCCACGATTTTGATATCCGGATGATATTTAGCCATACCCTCAACAAAGCCATTGGTGCGTTGATCACGAATAATAATGCCCGGAGGCGCATTGAGAATTGCGACCTCACCTTTGCCGCCCATCTTTTCACCCATCACTCGTGCTATATCCATCGCACCAAAGTAGTGATTCATTTCAACATGTGCGGCATGCTCTTCAGTGGCGTCGATGTTTAGGGTAATCACCGAAATACCACGGCGCTTAGCGGAAGCAATTGAAGGAGCTAATGCGACTGAATCAATCGGCTGTAAGAAGATGACTTTAGCACCGTCGTTGATGAGTGTTTCCATCAAGCTCACCTGTACTTCTACCTTGTTTTGCCCATCCAACAGTTGGTAGTCAAATGATTGCTGCGCGGTGAGTACCTCTTCAATCCCTTTGCTCCAGGCATTCGGCACCGTGTGTGGCTGCCATTGAATAAAAGCCATCTTAGCTTTTCCATCTGAAGCCGCATTGGCTACACCAATATTTTCTGAGACAGGCAGCGAAGGCAATACAACACCCGCACCGACCGCTGCCGTTCCAAGCATCGCTGTTTTAAGAAAACTACGTCGGTTATTTGATTCGTCGTTGATACGTTTAGTCATGATAATCCTCCAATGGATTGCTATTTACTCTTATGGCTCTGTGCTAAGGGTGAATCCACACCTCTGACACCGACATAAATGGCGTAAAGCGATGATGTTGCTGTGATAAAGAGCCGGTTACCTTCGGGGCCTCCGAAAGTCAGATTGGCAACTACTTCAGGCACAGCAATGTGATTGATTTGATGGCCGTCAGGCGAGATTATTTCGACGCCACGAGCTGATGAACACCACAGGTTGTCGTACTCATCAACCCGCATTCCATCTGGTACGCCATGCTCCACTTCATAGAAAATTCGTTGATTAGCCAACGTGCCGCCTGACTCAACGTCAAAAGCAAAGACATGGTGATTAGCATCGGGAAAATGTGACCGACTGGAATCGGCAATATAAAGGGTTTGCTCATCGGCTGAAAAAGCCAAGCCATTAGGCATGATTAAGCTATCGCAAACAACCTTGCACTCACCGGACACAGGATCAATACGATAAACAAAGCAACCCTCTTGCTCTGACGCACGCGCACGGCCTTCATGGTCGCTCATAATGCCGTAGGATGGATCAGTAAACCACACCGCGCCATCGCTGGAAACGACCACATCATTGGGGGAGTTGAGCCGTTTTCCATTATAGGTTGAGGCTAAAACAGTGCGTGAGCCATCTCCTTCAATTCGAACCACCGAATTGCTAAGGTGTTCACAGCTAACGCGCCGACCCGACTGATCGCGGGTATTGCCATTGGTATAGTTGGAGTCGAGACTGACAACTCTGGTACCTAAATCAGGCACCCACTGCAAAAGCTGGTGATTAGGGATATCTGAAAACATTAAGGTGTCGGAGCTTGGAAAATACACTGGCCCTTCACACCAAGTCATTCCGGTGTGCAGCTTTTCCAACTTAGCGTCCGGCAATAACAAATCCTGACTAGTGCAAGCCTTTTTACCCTCTGTCGCGTCTACAGTTTCCAACACTATGCCTCCCTCTCCTCGATTGAAACGCTAGAGTAGCAAAGGGGTTCTGCGATTAGCAGGGGGCAAGGCGCTCATCTTTTGCGGGAACCCGCAAGCCTTGCGCGGGTTCACGAATTCACAGAAAAATATTACTGTGCTAACCTGATTCGATGTCAATAATTACTAATAATTGCACCCTAAGCGTCAGCCAAATCCTCGATGTTGCAACTGCGGTTGCCGGTCGATGGGATCTCACCGAAGTGATTCACTCAGTCTCAGGCGATGTGATTCCTTTCCTTGCGCATGACCATTTTGATGCTGCAATATTATCTGAAGATGGTCAGTTATTACGCACCTTTGAAACAGGCATGGATACTGAATGGGGCGGTGCAACGCGCTCGGTCAGCGACAGCCCTATTCGTGAGATTTTTCTCAACAACATTAACTATATCGTGACGCCGGATGCTCAGTTCGATGAGCAATTCCAGCAAGAAGGCATGTATACCGTGCCTATTTTTAAAGCGAATCTGCGGGCACGTTTGCACGTGGCCATGGTGATCTCCGGACGGGTAATCGGCGCCTTGTCGTTCTCAAGAACCACGCCCACGGCTTATACCGAAGATGATGTCGCCAATGCCTTGGTGGTCAGTCGAATAATCAGCCCTTATGTGCACGGCCTACTCCAAGCCGACCAAGCCAATCAGGCACGACTTGATGCAGAACATGAAGCAAAACTGCGGGAAGGATTGCGTAGCGGTGCCCGCGCCTTGGCCGGAAATTTAGAAAGAACGCGTGCACAAATGGGCATGGAGTTGCATGACCAAACCTTGGCTGACCTATCGCGTATTTCACGGACCATAAGCGACAAGCAAACCCTTAACAAAGTTGAGCTCAATGGATTGAAATCAGAGGTTTCACACTGCCTGGCTGAGTTGCGAAGAATTGTTGATGCCGCCCGACCATCCGTGCTGGAACTCTTTGGTTTAGCCGAAGCGGTACGCCACCAAGTCGAAAAAGAAAGCGCCATTTATCCCAATACTGAGCTGATCTTTGAGGAGGAGCTCCCTGACACCTTAAATGAGTGCTCTGAAGATATTGAATTTGGCTTTTATCGCATCGCGCAAGAAGCCATTCATAATGCTTTCAAACACTCCCAAGCAACCAAGATTAATGTGAAGCTATCTCATCACAATGGCTCAATGACACTATCAGTCAGTGATAATGGCTGCGGCTTAGATACCAAAAAAGCTCACAGCCGAGGTGGCTTATACAATATGCAAACTCGTGCCGCGCTTTTTGGTGCAAAGCTTGAAATAACGTCACTAAAACCTTCCGGCACTCGCATTTTTCTGGCCGCCCCGATTTCGCCTTCTCAAGATAAGAAGACCAACTTATGACCTTTTCTGTACTGATTGTTGAAGATGACGACCTTCATCGCAGTTTCTTGCATGACACGCTGAAAGAAAGTGACCTTGGCCCGATGGAAATTACCGAAGCCTGCGATGGTGATGAGGCCATTGCGCTTTTGCAAAATCAGGACTTTTCCAGTGTCATTCTGGATTTACAAATGCCGGGCAAAACAGGGGTGGATGTGGCGCGTGTCGTTTGGGCAAAGGACCATAGCACTCCCATTCTGTTTTGGTCGAACTATGCCGATGAAGCCTATGTGCGGGGTATTTTTCGCGTAGCACCCGAAGATGCTAACTATGGCTACTTGCTCAAGTCGACATCCAGCCAGCTACTGAAGCGCACGATTGCAGGGGTGTTTTTTGAAGGCCAGACCATTATCGACCGCGCCGTAAGCTTTGCACGTAATAGCTCAAACAAAAACCTAGACCTCAATGCCACAGAATACGAAGTGCTGGTCGATATCGCAATCGGCTTAACTGATAGTGCAATTGCTGAATATCGCTCCATATCTGTTCGCGCAGTTCAGGGTCGCTTGAAAGGCGTTTATGAAAAGCTTGGCGTCGCGGAAGTCGCATCCACTAAAGATGGGTCGGCGGCCATGAACCGAAGAGCGCGCGCTGTCGCCATTGCTTTAACCCGACGCAAGATCAACTCCAAAATTCTCGATATGGCAGAAAAAGAATTACGCGCAAGAGACCTTGGGCATTTTATGGATGGCTAGATCGTGACAGTAAGCCCTCGCCGCTTCCTCTGAAATCTTAGCTGAAATCTTGTAAGATGCGCCCATAGCACCACCTATAACACCTGTGGTGCGCTTTTTACTCCCTTCATACGAGCAAACTTTATGTACATTTTTTCTGTCACAGCCAAATCCAGAGAAGCCATTGATGGCTTTGAGAAAGGCGCAACCGCTCCCTTTATTGTGTATATCGACTTTCAGGATTTAGCCGGCGCAGAGTATTTGGCCCGTTACTATGTCACCAAATCTGGCTTTAGCGATGTCGTAGTCGACAAACGCCGCCAACTGGCTAAAGACAAAGTCGGCAAATTTGGCGAGAAAAACAAGCAAGTCAAAGAAGCGCTGAAAACCGGTTTCGCGATTCAATTATTCGATCAGGATTAAGCTCTATGATTAAGCATGCGGTATTACTGAAATTCAAAGCCAGCTTAAGTGCGGATGAGCGCCAAGCGCTGTATCAAACCGTTGCGGATCTGGAGCAAGTTGTTGATGGCTGGTTAGGCTTTGCAGCAGGCGACAATGTGTCACCGGAAGTGGGCATGGATAAAGGCTATAACGGCGGATTTATTATCGACTTTAAAGATGAAGCTACGCGCGATGCCTACTTAATCCATCCAGAGCATCAGGCAGCAGCTGTAAAATTAGTCGCAGCGGTAGACGGCGGCGCAGATGGCATTGTCGTGTTTGATCTTAAAGCGTAGTGATTTAAAGCTTACCGGAAACGGTAGGAAAAGCGGTTGAAGGTATTGCGAAGACTGCGGTGAAGAATATGGGAATTCGTGAATGGAGAGAGTGATTCACGAATTCCCTATTTCTTACGATATGACCAACGAATTTATTTTTATTGTTTTGATTTTTATTATTATTTTTGTTTCGTTGTAGCCCCTTGAAGCTGATGCCCATTATGCTGATCCCAGATGAACGGACTATTAATTAGACAAAAAACAGTTACGATTTGTGTTGAATTCTATTTTTAAGCTGCACACTGTGGCATATCTGTATGCTCTTCTTACTGGACAATCACTATGGCACAGCACGCACTCTTTCAGCATCCAAACTGGATTTTCGACATGGATGGCACGCTGACCATCTCCAAGCATGACTTTGATGCAATTCGCAAAGAATTAGGCTTACCTTTCGGTCAGCCGATATTAGAAGCACTGGATGAATTGCCAGCAGAAGAAGCTGCCCTCTTACACATTCGCCTAAACGAGATCGAGCTGGAGATTGCCAAGCAGTCTGAACCGGCTACTGGTGCGGCTGAATTGCTAAGCCGTTTAACCGAGCAAGGTGCCAAGCTCGGCATACTTACCCGCAATAACGCGATTAATATTGAAGTCACGCTCAAAGCGGCGGGCTTGGATGGCTTTTTCACGCCAGACAACTTACTTAGTAGAGAATGCGCCGCACCAAAACCGGCACCCGATGGCATTCTAAAATTACTCAACCAGTGGCAGGCAACACCAAGTAACGCAGTGATGGTTGGTGATTACTTCCACGATTTAGCCTCAGGTCGTGCAGCAGGTACTCATACCTTATATGTGGATGAGAGTGGCAGGTTTGAATTCAAATCGCTGGCGGATGTTTGCATTCAAAGCCTGCCCGAACTGTTTAACTGATTAGATACCCATATCGCTTAAGGTCTGCATTAACCGCTGCGCAATACCCGTGGCGGTAGGATGCTCAACCTCAAACTCAGCGATCTTGGTTCGCAACTCTTCCAGAATGGTCGCCTGCGCATCCATGGTATCTTCTGCTAACGTCAGCTTAGTCTCGGCAATCAACGCATCCAGTCGTGCCTTTTCACCGACCTTACCGGCATCCAAGCCCTCAACTTCTTGTTGTAGTTGCGCGAGTAGTTGCTCTAAACGTTTAGTTGCCATTACTCCAATCTCCTTTGGTTTTAATAAAATTGATTCTACTCCGATTTGAGCGATTTGCATTGATCTGGCACAAACAATCAGCAGATCGTGCGTGGCTTCGCTTGTACCCACTCGCTGGCTGTGTATAATCGCGCTCCTCATATTCGATTAACCTTGGGTTCCCTAGCACCCCAATTGACAAAAAGGTATACCATGAACACTGTACCCTCTATCGCCAGTAACCGAACCGTTTGGTACTTGGCCGCATTTCACTTATTTATCATCGCCATTAGCAACTATTTAGTGCAAATTCCGGTGACTTTATTCGGCCTGCATACCACTTGGGGCGCCATCAGCTTCCCATTTATCTTTCTGGCAACCGATCTGACGATTCGCATCTATGGTGCGGCGACTGCCCGTAAAATCATTTTTATGGCAATGCTACCGGCACTGCTGATCTCTTATGTATTGTCTGTATTATTCTTTGAAGCACAATTTCAGGGCACTGGGGCGCTATCAGAGCTCAATACCTTTGTCGCGCGTATCGCATTAGCCAGCTTTGTGGCTTACACACTGGGGCAGCTATTAGATGTCACTGTATTTAGTAAATTACGCCAGACTCGCCAATGGTGGGTTGCACCAGCGGCATCGACCGTTATTGGTGGCTTTTTAGATACCCTGTTGTTCTTCGCAATCGCCTTTTATCAAAGCACCGATGAATTTATGGCGGCCAACTGGCCTGAAATCGCTGCGGTTGATTACGGCATTAAATTATTAGTGAGCTTATCGTTGTTTGTTCCAGCCTACGGCTTGTTAATGAACACACTGGTAAAACGGATCGAGCCACGAGCAGTCTGAAAAATTCATTTTGTTGAATTTAATTAAGCCCTGAGCCTCAGTTCAGGGCTTTTTTATTGGCCCCGAAACGTTTTACATGATACAAATCCCCGCACCAAAAGAATCAGCCTGCACCATACATGTACGTCGGCGAATGCAGGGCGGATTCTTACCCAAAACCAGATACGGGACCTACCCATGAACTCCAACGGACTCTCTGTAATCGCGCGGCTGAACCTGCTTAGCAGGCAAGATGTCTTCCGCTTAAGTATCTCCATCCTTTTCCTAATCGGTATTCTATTGTATGTAAAGGCGCAGCTTATTGGCGTTCCCAATAGCATGACGCTGATCGTCGCCTCCATTATCGGCGGCTACATGGCAATGAATATCGGTGCGAATGATGTCGCCAATAATGTCGGCCCGGCGGTGGGCTCCAAAGCCATCACGCTGGTGGGCGCTATTGTCATCGCCGCCATCTTCGAAGCTGCCGGGGCATTGATTGCCGGTGGTAGTGTGGTTGGCACCATTAAAAGCGGCATTATCAATCCGGAACAAATCAATAATCCGGATGTATTTGTATGGCTAATGATTGCTGCGCTATTAGCGGCGGCAGTGTGGCTGAACGCTGCAACCATGATTGGCGCGCCAGTCTCCACCACTCACTCCATTGTTGGTGGTGTATTAGGTGCGGGAATCGCAGCTGGTGGACTGGGTATTGCCAACTGGGACAAGATGATTCAAATCGTCGCCAGCTGGGTGATCTCACCGGTAATGGGGGGCCTGATTGCAGCAGCATTCTTGTATACCATTGAACGGCAAGTCATCCATCAGAAAGACAAACTCAAGGCCTCAGAGCGCATTATCCCGCTGCTAGTGGGCATTATGGCGTGGGCATTCAGCGTTTATCTGATGATGAAAGGCCTGAAAAAGCTGTGGAAAATCGACTTCCTTACTGCCTCTATTATTGGTCTGGTGATTGCCGCTGCAGTCGTGTTTATTGCTCGTCCTTTAATTAAGAAAGCCGCGCTGAGCCTTGAGAACAATCGCGAATCAGTTAACGACATGTTTGTGATTCCATTGATCTTCTCTGCTGCCCTACTAAGCTTTGCGCATGGCGCGAATGATGTGGCGAACGCTATCGGCCCATTGGCTGCAATCAATGAAGCGATCATGTCTGGTGCAGTTGCCGGTAAAGCTGGTATTCCACTTTGGATTATGGTGATTGGTGCCATCGGTATTGCCATTGGTTTAGCACTCTACGGACCAAAACTGATTCGTACGGTTGGCTCTGAAATCACTGAGCTGGATAAAACCCGTGCGTATTGTATTGCCATGGCCGCATCCATTACGGTAATTATCGCGACACAATTAGGTTTACCGGTTAGCTCCACGCACATTGCGGTTGGTGGTGTATTCGGTGTTGGTTTCTTGCGTGAGTATTTCGAAGCCAATATGGCGCACATGATCGCTCAGATTAAAGAGCATCACGCTGAAGACTCTGATCCGGTTTTAGTGGCTGCCACGCTGCAGGAATTTGAAGACACCCCACTGCAGGAAAAAGGTGAATTCATCCGCCAAATGAAGGCTGCAAATGGTCCAGAGCAAATCCTGAGTAAACGTGACCGCAAGCAAATGAAAGCGGCTTACAAGCAGGAACTGGTTCAGCGCTCTATGTTGTACAAAATCGCTGCGGCATGGGTGATTACAGTACCGGCTTCTGGCTTACTGGCGGCTATGCTGTACTTCATGATCCGCGGCATGATGATGCCTTACTAAGCCATGAGTAACACTCTCATCCCGATTATTTTGGTGATCTTTCTGGGCTTTGCGTTAAAACGCAAAGCCTTTGTAAGTGACGCGTTTTGGAGCGGTTCCGACCGCATGGTCTATTACGTGTTTTTCCCAGCCCTGCTTGTCTCCAAAATATCGACGATGGATTTGGCCGAAGTGCCATTGCTTAAGCTCAGCACCGCCATCATTTTGCTGCTATTGCTAATGACGGCGGCGCTGGTGCTAGTACAAAAGATCAGACCGATAGACCCAGCGGTATTTACCTCGGTCTATCAGGGTGCTATTCGCTACAACACATTTATTGCTGTGACCTTGGTGGCTACTGCCTTTACTTCGCCTCTTGCGATGGATGTGGTGGCACTGGCAGTTGGTGTGAAAGTGCTGTCGATCAATATCTTGTGCGTGGTTATTTTCACGATTTATCTGAATAAATCGGCTTCGCTGGGCGGCAAAATTGCGGTGGTATTAAAGAACCCGCTAATTATCGCCTGCGTGACAGGATTGCTGCTCAACGCATTATCCATTTCGCTACCTGAGTGGTTGCTGGCATCTTGTCAGCTGCTGGGCCAAGTTGCGCTGACCTTAGGCTTGCTATCGGTTGGGGCGGGATTAATTATTCGCTTTAATGATTGGTGGTCGTATCCGATCGTTATTTCAGTGGCCTTTAAGCTGCTGGTCTTTCCGGTTGCGGCTTACTTAATCGGTACAGCATTCGGACTGGAGACTGTTCCATTGCAAGTATTGGTGATGATGTTTGCCATGCCAACCGCGATTAATTCCTACATCCTAGCCGGTCAACTCGGCGGTGATCAGCGCGTGATGGCGAAGATTATTACCATTCAAACCATACTTTCCGGGCTCACGCTGTTTGTGATTCTTTCCTGGATTGCATCTACTCAGTGAGGTCACGTGATGACTGAATCGCTCTCTCCCGATCAGGCACGTAAACTCATTCTACACAGTCAGCAATTGCCGCCAGCCAAAACGTCTGGCTCGGCAATTGCCAACACCCTCAATGCTTTAGAGCAACTAGCCTATATCCAAATCGACACTATTTCGGTGATTGAGCGAGCGCATCACCATACACTTTGGAATCGGGTTCCGGCATACAAGCCTGAACATTTAGAACAGCTGGTTGAGCAAAAGCAGGTCTTTGAATATTGGTGGCATGCGGCAGCTTATTTGCCCATGCGGGACTATCGTTTTTCGCTGCATCGTAAACACGCTCTGGCTACCGGAAAATTAGATCACTGGTATCCGCGCGATCAAAAGCTGATGCGCTATGTCTATGATCGCATTCGCTCTGAAGGCCCGTTAATGGCCAAAGACTTTGAACATACCGGCCCCAAAACCAGCGACTGGCACAGTAAACCCGCCAAGCAAGCGCTGGAATATTTGTATATGCAGGGTGACTTAATGACGCCCTATCGGCAGAATTTTCACAAAGTCTATGATCTGACCGAGCGCACCTTACCCGCAGATATCAACGATACACCGCCCTCACCCGATGAGTATGCGCGGTTTTTGATCCGTCGCTTTTTATCGGCGCATGGCGTTGGCTTGCCGGCGGAGTTTAGCTATCTGCTGAAAAACACCAAGCCACTCATTACTCAAGCGCTTAAACACATGCTGGAGGATGGCGAGCTGCAAACCATCAATATCACTGGCGTGGATTATTATGTGTTACCAGAATCGCTCAACTTACTGGATAAGCCGCTACCACGCAGTAAACTCAAAATTCTATCACCCTTTGATAATTTACTTATCCAACGCAAACGGATGCAGGCATTATTTGATTTTGATTATCAGATTGAATGTTATGTACCCGCTGCGAAACGTAAGTTTGGCTATTTTGTATTACCGATTTTATGGGATGGTCGCTTGGTGGCTCGCATGGATTGCAAGGCTGATCGGAAAACGCAGATTCTGCATATTCATAATCTTGCGCTGGAGCCATGGCTTACTAAAAAAGCGGCGCTTATCGCAGCCTTTAGCAAAGAGTTACATCACTTTATGGCATTCAACGGCTCCAAACAGGTGATCTTTAATCAGGTTTCAGATGCCAGCTTAAAGCCAGAACTACAGGCAAATTTTCCAGATTAGTCAGTAACTCCCCTAGCTTCCTAGCTTCCTAGCTTCCTAGCTTCCTAGCTTCCTAGCTTCCTAGCTTCCTAGCTTCCTAGCTTCCTAGCTTCCTAGCTTCCTAGCTTCCTAGCTTCCTAGCTTCCTAGCTTCCAGTTTATTTTCTTCAGGGTTACTTACAAGTATCCTGACGCCAGCCGCATTTTCAAAAACTCAATCAAGCGCTTTACCTTAAGCGGTAAATAATTCCGAGTCGGATACATGGCATAAATATTCAGCGGCTCAAAACTATACTTCGGCAATATCTGCACCAACTCACCTCGGTTTAACGCATCCTGCAAAATAAACAATGGCATCAACACAACGCCCTGATCATTACAGGCAGTCTGGCACAATACATCGCCATTATTAGACGATAGCTTTCCTTTAACCGAAACCTTGGTGATCTCACCATCGCGCTCAAAGCCCCAACTGGAATACCGCGATTGCTGCTCGTAAATCAGGCATTCGTGATGCTGTAAATCTTCGGGAATGACTGGCGTACCAGCTTGCTCTAAATAACGAGGAGATGCACAACACATCATTGCCGTACCACCCACGCGCTGCGCAACCAAGGATGAGTCCTCCAACACACCAATACGCATCACCAGATCATAATCGCTGCCCATAATATCAATGGCGCGGTCATCTAAGTGCAGCGTGATTTCAACCTCCGGATATTGCTTCATAAACTCGCTAATCGGCTTTACTAGCTGACGTTGGCCAAAGGTCATCGGGGCATTAATCCGAATCTGCCCGCATAAGCGCTCCGTGGTGGAAGCCACATTATCCTCAAGCTCCTGAAACTCAGCCAGTAGCGCTTTACCTCGCTGATAGTAAATCTCACCCGCCTCAGTCATTCGTAAATGGCGAGTAGTCCGCACCAATAAACGCACACCCAAGCGCTGCTCCAATAGCCGTATCCGCTTACTCACCGCCGCTGCTGAAATCTCATGCTTTTCTGCGGCTGCCGTTAACGTACCGGCTTCCACCACTTCAACCAGCCAGAACAAATCATCAAATCCACTCATTGATTATCAACTTCAAGTTAATATAGTAAGAACATGATATCCCTTACTGCAACTTTAGCCACACGTTAAGATGCTCCCATGATTAATAAGGAGGTTCCTATGCCTACCATCAGACAAGCAAACGAACGCGGCCATTTCAAAAATGGCTGGTTAGATAGCCACCATACTTTTTCCTTTGGTGAATATTACGACCCTGAGCACATGGGTGTTTCTGTACTGCGTGTGATCAATGATGACCGCATTACGCCGAGCGCGGGTTTCCCAACCCACCCACATAACAATATGGAAATTATCAGTTATGTACTGGATGGCGAACTGGCGCATAAAGACAGCATGGGCAATGGCAGTGTGATTCGCCCTGGCGATGTGCAGCGCATGTCTGCTGGTAGCGGCATCACGCATTCGGAGTTCAACCCATCGGAGAGCAATGGCGCTCACTTTCTGCAAATCTGGCTGCTGCCTAATAAGCAGAATGTAAAACCAGACTATGAACAGCAGTTTTTTGCGCCTGAGAGCCGCCAGGGACAACTAAAACTATTATTGTCACCCGATGGGCGCGATGGCTCCTTAAGTGCCAGCACCGATGCGCTGATGTACGGCACGCTGCTAGATAAAGACCAGCAAGTGAGCCATCAGCTGGCAGCCGACCGTATTGGCTATCTGCACCTTGCTAAAGGCACCGCTCAAATTGGCGAGCACACACTTAACGCAGGTGACGGAATGACATTTGAAGCCGGTGTTGCAATAGAGATTGCGGGGATTGCAGACGCAGAAATTCTGCTATTCGATCTTCCCCGATAAGCACTGAAAGCTTAAGAAAAAACTCAAGATTATTCACACTTAGGAGCTAACAATGACCACTCACACTATTTTACGAATCGACGCCAGCATGCGCCAAACCGGCTCTGTATCACGCCAACTAACAGATCAACTGATTGCCGCCATGCCCGATAGCGAAGTAATTACCCGCGACCTTAGCATTGACGGCGTACCGACCATCAATGAAGACTGGATTGGGGCTAATTTCACGCCGCCAGCTGATCGCAGTGCGGCACAAAAAGACTTACTGGCACTCTCTGATACACTAATCGCAGAAATCATGCACAGCGATACCTTAGTGTTCGGTATGCCAATCTATAACTTTGGAATTCCAGCCGCGCTAAAGGCTTGGGTTGACCAAATTAGCCGCGTTGGCATTACATTTAATTATACTGAGGCCGGCCCTAAAGGATTGTTAGAAGGCAAGAAAGCCATTATTGTAGCGGCCTCAGGTGGCACAACGGTAGACAGCGATATTGACTTCGCCACGCCGTATTTACGCCACCTACTTGGCTTTATTGGTATCTTCGATGTTGAAGTCATTGCCGCCGACAGCCTAATGGCTAAGCCGGACCGCTTGCAAGCCGCCCAACAGAGGATTGCAGCACTCACAACCTAATGCGACACCTGCCTGAGGACCCGCTTTAATGAATCAGATTCTCATTTTATTTGCGCACCCCGCGCTAGAAAAATCACGAATCCAGTATCGACTAATGAAAGCGGCCTCAGGCATTGAAGGCGTGACGGTTCACGATCTGTATCAGGTGTACCCTGATCTCATGATCGATGTTCCGCGAGAGCAAGCCCTGCTCTCAGAGCATGACATTATCCTGTTCCAGCATCCGTTCTATTGGTATAGCGCGCCTGCCATTGTTAAAGAATGGCAGGATTTGGTGCTGGAATACGGTTATGCCTACGGCCCCGAAGGTACGACATTGCACGGCAAAACGCTGGGCAATGTTATCAGTACCGGTGGCGATGCGCACAACTACCAACCCGGCAAACGTCACAATCACACCATCGGTGAATTCCTCATTCCCTTTGAGCAAACGACTGCCATCTGTGGCATGCACTACCTACCGCCCTTTGCCGTACACGGTGCGCACGATATCAGTAATACCAAGATCGATGAGTATGCGGAAAACTATCGCCAAGTGCTCTGGCATTTACAGCGGGAGCTCCCTTCCAAAGAAGCCTTAGCAACGATGCATACACTCAATCATTGGACCAGCAATCAGGGATAAGTCATGGATTCACTGATACACGCTTTTATCTTTCTCGCTGCCGGTGTTATTGCCGTCCCGATCGCTACGCGGCTTGGCCTTGGCTCGGTCTTAGGCTACCTCATCGCCGGCGCTTTAATTGGCCCGTTCGCAATGGGCTTTATCGACGATGCTGAACGCTTAATGCACTTCTCCGAATTCGGCGTGGTGATGATGCTGTTCCTGATCGGAATCGAACTGCAACCTTCCGTCTTATGGCGCATGCGTATTCCTATTCTAGGGCTTGGCGGCTTACAGATGGTCATTACCACCGCTGCGATTGGTGGGGTTGCGTATAGCCTTGGGCAGAGCTGGGAAAACTCACTCGCCATCGGCCTGATTCTGGCACTGTCATCCACCGCCATTGCCTTGCAGGTACTGGACGAGAAAAACCTGATGAAAACCCAAAGTGGTAAATCAGGCTTTGCGGTGTTGTTATTTCAAGATATTGCCGTTATTCCGGTCATTGCCGCGCTACCACTACTCGCAATCGCCACACTTGGCAGCACGACCGGCACCGATACCTCACACGCAACGGAAAGTACTAATTTAATTCTCCACCTACCCGGCTGGCAAAAAGCGATCATCGTTATCGGAACGGTATTAGGCATTATTTTGGCCGGGCGTTTTCTAACTCGTCCATTGTTCCGCTATATCGCCGAAAGCCGCTTGCGTGAGCTATTTACCGCCACGGCGCTCATGCTGGTGATGGGTATCGCTGTATTAATGAATATGGTTGGCCTGTCACCAGCCCTGGGTGCATTTGTCGCCGGCGTGGTACTGGCCGATAGCGAATACCGCCACGAGTTAGAGGCCAATATTGATCCGTTTAAAACCCTGCTACTGGGTCTGTTCTTTATATCGGTCGGTGCCAGTATCGACTTCAAACTCTTAGCCTTAGAGCCACTGCTGATTTGCGGCGTAGTAGTCGGACTAGTGCTGATCAAGCTGGTGATTCTGCTGCTACTTGGCGGTCTGTTTGACCTTAAAGGCGGCCCACGATATTGGTTTGCCTTTACGCTGGCGCAAGGTGGTGAGTTTGGCTTTGTGCTGCTCTCATTTAGTTTGCAGAACCAGGTACTGCCCAAAGCCACGGTCGATATTCTGACCGCAGCCATTGCACTGTCAATGGTGCTAACGCCCATACTCGTAGTGCTCAATGAGAAATTCATTCAGCCCAAATACCAACACAAAGACACCACCGACGTTAATAACGAGGAAATGGAAGATCAGGATGATGCGGTCATTATTGCCGGCTTCGGTCGCTTCGGCCAAGTCGCAGGACGCCTGCTAATTGCCAATGATATTCCGGTCACCGTTCTGGATCATAGCGCGGCACATATTGAGCGGGTACGGCGCTTTGGCTTTAAGATTTTCTATGGCGATGCCAGCCGAGAAGACTTACTGCATACCGCTGGGGCGCACAAAGCCAAGCTGTTAATTATTGCCATTGATGATAAGGAAAAAACCCGCAAGATCATTGATATCGTTAAGCACAATTACCCGCACTTAAAAATCTACACGCGTGCCTTTGATGCCATTCATTATCATGAGTTAAAAGCAGCAGGAGCGGATTATATCGAACGAGAGGTGTTTTTATCGTCGCTCAAAGTCGGCGAGAAAGCGCTGGAAGCCTTGGGAATGCGAGCCTACCAAGCGCGGCGTCAGGCATTACGCTTTGCAGAGCACGATCGTATGTCAACGGATCGGATCGGGCAGCATCTGGATGATAATACCCGCTTTATCTCAGAAACTCGCATTGCGCATACTGAGGTATTGGAGCTATTACGACGCGATCGCAAGATTGCAAAAACCTCAGTCGATCACGCATGGGACCCGTCAGGGCACGAATAGCCCTGACGGTTTACTTATGATTTAGCTATTTTCCGGTAGGCGGTCTTGCAGCAACATGAGCTCAGCCGCGTATCGGTAGCCTAACTGCTTGTTTTCCAGAATCGGCAGGCCACGCTCACCATTTAGTAATTGCGCCAATACCTCTAACAGGGCTTGGTCTTGCTCATCCTGCCAGCCTAAATCGTCTTTTAACTGAAGCAGTACTTTGCGTAACTCGCCATCGCGTTGCTGCTGAGCGGCACTTTGAACAGCGGTGCATAGCTGACCGTCACGCTCCATATTCTCACCACCATCAATCCGGTAAGACACATAGGCTTCAATCGCGCGCTGCTTAGCCGCTTGGGCTGCCGCTGGATTATTCTGCGCCGTTTCGATCAGGCTTAGGGTATTCCAGCTCTTCCATGGCTCTGCCGAATGACCAAACTCTTGACCCAAAGTGCCAGCCGTTTCCAGCTCAGCCAGTGCCAATTCAAAATCGCCCTGCTTACGCAACGCATCGGCTAAACGATTACCAACGACCGATTGCAGGAATTTATCATCCGCATCTTTAGCCACTTGCAGTGCTTGATGGTAGTAATCAACCGCAGTCACGATCTCAGCAGTGGCTTCGCTTAAATTACCCAACTCCAGCAAGGTACTGATCATGCCGCGCGTATTGCCTTGGCTTTCCAATAATACCAAGGACGCCGTAAATGCCTGCTTGGCATCATCCATCGCCTGATTCACTTTATGCAGCATGGCAATGTGCTGCCATACATTCGCCATCATGACTTCGTCATCCAGCGTTTCAAATACTTCCAATGCGCTTTCATAACCGCGTAACGCATCTGCCGGACGCTCCATCATTGAGTAAATGGATGAACGCTGTGTTTGTGCAATTGCAGAGCCGCGTAAATCACCGAAGGATTCCGCCTGCTCAATGCACTGTGAGTACAACACTTCTGCCGGAACCAATTGGCCTTGTTCAATCAGGCAATCACCCTGCTCCATCATGCAACCAATCAATAGGTTTGCGGCTGCTTTGTCGGTCTTGGCATGTGGTGTTAATAAGGCTTGAGCTTCCTGCAAGCAACCCAGCGCTTGTTCGCCCGCTTGACCTGCTTTTAACACTTGGCCCATTAGGATATTGGCTAGCGCTAAGTCGTTAACTGCACCTGGATAGGCATCACGGCCAGCGGTGTGGCAACGTTGCAGCAAGGCTTGCGCAGCTTGTGAAGCCGGATGCAAAGCACGCATGCGGAATAGGTTTTCAACATTTTGGCGGTCATGCTCAAAACGCACATGGCTCCAATCACCCTGCAAACTTTCTGCCGTGGCAATCCAGTTTTTGACCTGTGCCTGCTCGGCTTCAGCTTCGGCCTTCTCTAATAAGGCTTCCATGCGGCGTAATAACTCAACCACCTGACTGGCGTTGTCGCTCATCAAAACAGGTGGTGTCGCACGATGCTCCAGATAAGCCATCAGATTAGCACGCTCTAATGCCGCTAAGCGCAGCGCCATGGTCTCATCTTCAAAATACTGCTGATATAAAAAGGCGAGTAACTGATCGACTGCTGCCATCCAATGTTGCTGTGATTCTTCTTGGCGGGCAGCTTCGACATCCAGCACTAAATGCGCCAGTAATTCAGGATCAAAGCGGTAATAAGTGTGGTCATGCTCTTCAGCCAAACCAGCGGCAACGACAGCATCCATCATCACTTTGGCAGCCTCAACCGACTCGGCTTGAGTCACGTGGCTAATCACCACCAAGTTTCCACCCTCTTGCAGCACAGCCAGTTTGGCCAGCGCGGATTGAGTAGTATCGGGTAGGGATTGCAGAGCGATCTGGATAGAATTAGCGGACATGTTTTCAAGCCTCCTGAAGCATTAGGGGCGCATTATCGGGGGTGACACGGGGCATTGCAAATTCTTATCAGTGAAATACCCGCTAAGCCACTGCCCTAGCCAAATCGCAGACAAAAAAAGACCCAGCAAGCCGGGTCAAATCACACTTAGGAGGAAAAAACAGTTTATTCAGCAATCAACATTCTAAACATCTGGTCTTTCAGGTGTAGGCGCTTCTTTTTAAGCTCCTCAACCACCTCGTCAGACGGGGTTTCGATCTCTTGCTGAATGCGGCGTAACTCATGGTCAAGTTCGTCATATTCTTCAAACATTTTCGCGAAATGGCCATCTTCCATTTTTAACTCGTGAATTCGGGCTTTGTGCTCTGGGAATTCGTGTAGCAAGTCATGGGGTTCTGCAAACATTCTGTGACGCTCCGCTGTTGTTATTCGATGACTGTATTGTTGCACGCTGGTCGGTTACCCGAATTGATTTAGATCAAGTCCTCATAATTTATTCCAAAAAACTCAAAATTCGTATTAAGATGATTACTAATTTTATACTTAGGAGTCGCCATGAAAGTTCGCCCGTTCATCCTCCCAGTGCTAGCCACCTGCTGCGCAATCAATCCCGTGATTGCTAAAGACTGGCAAGATGATAAAACTTATAAATTCACTATATTGCACACCAACGACAATCACGGCCGCTTCTGGCAAAACAAATACGGTGAGTATGGAATGCCTGCTCGTTTTACCGTGGTTAATGCGATTCGTCGTCAGGTTGAGGCTGAAGGTGGTAGTGTATTGCTGCTGTCTGGTGGTGACATAAATACCGGCGTTCCAGAGTCTGACTTGCAAGATGCCGAGCCGGATTTTGTCGGTATGCGTAAGATTGGTTACGACGCCATGGCACTCGGTAATCATGAATTTGATAACTCGCTGGACGTATTGGCTAAGCAACAAGAGTGGGCAGGCTTTCCATTCCTATCTGCGAATATCTACGCCAAAGATAGCGGCGAGCGCATGTTTAAGCCCTACAGCGTAATCGACAAGCAAGGCATCAAGATTGCGATTATGGGCCTGACCACCGAAGACACGGCTAAGATCGGTAATCCTGAGTACTTGGCGAACGTTGAATTCCGCGATCCTAAAGAAGAAGCTAAAGCAGTGGTTGCTGAACTTCAGGAAGAAGTAAAGCCGGATATGATTCTGGCCGTGACGCACATGGGTCACTATGACGACGGTAAGTACGGCTACAATGCACCGGGCGATGTATCGCTGGCACGGGCAATGCCAGAAGGCGCTATTACGGCAGTGATCGGTGGCCACTCTCAAGAGCCGGTTTGCATGGAATCGGAAAATCTGCGCGATGTCAATTATCAGCCAGGCGCGACCTGCGTTCCTGAGCATCAAAATGGCACTTGGATTATGCAAGCGCATGAGTGGGGCAAGTATGTTGGCCGCGCTGACTTTGAGTTCAAAAATGGCGAAGTGACACTGAAGTCTTACCGCCTGATTCCGATCAATCTGAAGAAGAAAATCAAAGATGCTGAAGGTAATTCTCAGCGCGTATTGATTGCTAACGAGATTGCACAAAACAAAGAAATGCTAAAGCTGCTTGGCCCTTACCTCAATAAAGGTAAAGAGCAGATCAATATTAAAGTCGGTAGCACAAACAAGCTGCTGGTTGGTGAGCGTAATAAAGTGCGTTTTGGACAAACCAACCTGGGCCGCTTAATTGCGACGGCACAGATGGAAAAGGCTAAAGCTGATTTCGGTATTATGAACTCAGGCGGCGTGCGCGCATCGATCGAAACTGGCGACATCACTTACAAAGAAGTACTGACGGTTCAGCCGTTTGCCAACCTGTTGGTGTCGGTTGAAATGACCGGTAAGGAAGTGCTGGAGTATTTAGCTCAAGTGGCTACCAAGCCAACTGACACCGGTGCTTATGCGCAGTTTGCTGGCATTTCAATGACCGTGAAAGCGGATAGTGTTGAAGATGTGAAAATCGGTGGCGAGCCACTGGATTTAGAGAAAACCTATCGCATATCAATGCCTAGCTTCTCGGCTGCTGGCGGTGATGGTTATCCTAAAGTCTCTGACCTGCCAAGCTATGTTGATACTGGCTTTGTGGATGCCGATGTACTGAAAGAGTATTTAGAACTGCACAATCCTCTGGATGCAGATGCATTTGAGCCTAAGGGTGAAATTGTTTACAAAATGGATGTGGTTGAGGAAGCCGCTGTTGAAGAAGCCGCTCCTGAAGCTGCTGCGGTTGAAGCACCTGCTGCTGAGACTCCTGCCGTTGAAGCTGAAGCGACAGAAGAAGCCGTGCCTGAAGAAGCATCCGCCACTGAAACTCCTGCTGTTGAAACTGAAGCTACAGAAGAAGCTGTAACGGAGGAAGCGCCTGCGACTGAAACTCCTGCTGTTGAAGCTGAAGCTACAGAAGAAGCGGCAACTGAAGAAGCACCTGCTGCTGAAACTCCAGCCGTTGAAGCCGAAGCGGCAACTGAGGAGGCACCTGCGACGGAGGCTCCTGCTGTTGAAGCTGCAGAAGAAGCCGTAACTGAAGAAGCGCCTGCGACTGAGACTCCGGCTGTTGAAGCTGAAGCTACAGAAGAAGTGGTAACTGAAGAGGCACCGGCGGCTGAGACTCCTGCTGTTGAAGCTGAAGCTACAGAAGAAACGGTAACAGAAGAAGCACCTGCGACTGAAGCTCCTGCTGTTGAAACTGAGGAAGTGCCTGCAACTGAAATACCAGCCGTTGATGAATCCGCAGTTGATCCAATTGCCGCAGCGGTAGAAGCTGCGACCAAAGCCGTAACCGGCGAGTAACCCTCTCCGCTCCAACGCAAAAAGCCTGTCAGGATCACTCCTTTGACAGGCTTTTTTTATGGTTAGCTTATTGCCATCAACCCGCTAAATTCAGCAAACTTCAGCAACACCCACCCTATTCTGCTTTACGAACCTCCACTTGCTCCAGCACGTCTAGCTTTTGCTCTCGCGACATAATCATCCATTCGCGGATTTCATCCATCGTGCGAAAACAACCGTCACAGCGGCCCGTTTCATTATTCAATCCACAGAGTTTTACACAGGGTGAAGGCACACTGTAATCAATCTCGGATCGATTGGTTCGGCGTCGTCGGGTGCTGCGGGCGCTATCAGTCATGCTTTAAATCCGTGTTGAACAATCAAGCTGATGCCTGACAAATTTCCAAATACTTAGCCATTACCGTTGGCATACCCTGCTCGATACACTCCACGGTTAATACATGCCCTATCGACACTTCCAGAATCCCCGGAATCGTCAGGAAAGTTGCTAGGTTATGGCTGTCTAAATCATGTCCGGCATTCACTTCCAGCTCTAAGCGCTGAGCTTCAGCAGCCGCATCAGCATATTTCGCTAGCACCGCAGCCTGCTCTCGCGTGCCGTAGGCAGAGGCATATTCTTCAGTGTATAACTCAATACGATCAACGCCAGTGCTAGCCACGCGGCGCACCTGCTCCACATCCGGATCTAAAAAGGCGGCAACCCGAATCCCTGATTTTTTCAGGCGAGTGGTAACCATTTCCAGCAACTCGCTGTGCCATGCTACATCCCAGCCATGATCAGAAGTTAGCTGATCGACGGCATCCGGCACGAGTGTGCACTGGTCTGGCTTACAGTCTTCAACCAACTGCAAAAATTCTTCAGAAGGGTAGCCTTCGATATTGAACTCAACGCCCGGATAATCCACCAGCAACTCGGCCAGATCATAAGCGTCCTGACGCGTAATATGGCGCTCATCCTGACGCGGGTGCACGGTAATGCCCTGCGCACCTAATGCGATAAACTTTTTAGCAAACTCCACCACACTTGGAAAATCACGTCCGCGTGAGTTTCTAAGTAGCGCAATTTTATTAACATTTACACTCAACATTGTCATTCGGCGTATCCTGTGTTTGAAGCCTTAATGGCCCAATGGTATTCGCTTAAGCGAGCACTGACAATGCCTGTCATGGGCTGCTGTTTCATTGGCGTAGAAATTGGTGCACTATGCAGACAAACGACTAACTAAGGAAATAACCATGGCAAAAAGACGGATGGTGGTTGAAATGGGTATGGGCACTGACCTGCAAGGTCAGGACTATACAAAAGCAGCGGTTCGCGCAGTGAAGGATGCCCTATGGCACAACTCGCTGACGATTGCGCCGGCGTTTGGCTTTGATAAAGAGAAAATGCTGATCGAAGTCAGTATCGGCGTCGCCAAGCCAGAGCTGGTTGACAAGGACGTAGTTAAAGCAGTATTTCCTTACGGCCAAGCCAGCGTAGAAGTCGTGCAAGGTGGTCTGGACATTCTGAGTGATTGCGGGACCAAAACGACAGTAATGGCCAATGCCGCCGCTGTGGTGTATTTAGACTTTGCAGAGGAGAGCTTGGCATGACCATGCAACGAATTATCTTAGAGATGGGTACTGGCAACGATTTGTACGGTGAAGACTACACCAAAGCCGCCGTACGCGCCGTGCAAGATGCCTTACACCACAGCTCCATTTCACTGTTTCGCTCAATGGGTATTGATCACGACAGTATGCAGGTGGAAGTTACTATCGGCACTCAGCAGCCGGATAAAGTCGACACCAAAGTCATCGCCAGCCAAATCCCATTTGGGTCGGTGAAAGTGAATACGGTATTTGGTGGTTTAAATGTGTCTGATCCAGTTCAACAAACCGTGACGGTGATTGCTTCAGCGGCCGTTGCAGCCAGACTGGATATTCCGGACGGTCAGTACAAGCCGGCTTAATCGCAGGCTTATACGCAACGCGCCGGCCCCATAAGTTAATTACGGAGCCGGCGCGTGGTTACACAGTCAAAAATCAGCTTTGTCGAAGTTATTGTGTCTCAACACTTTTTGCAGTGTGTGCATAAAGGTTTTGAACTCTTCCTCAGTCAGGCAGGAAAACGACTCTTTTGCATTATCCGCAGCAACGCCCAACAAACTCTCTCGCAAAGCCATTCCTTCAGCGGTCAGCTCAACTTTAACCGAACGCCGATCGGCGATGCTCGTCACTCGCGTCACCAAGTTTTTCTTTGTTAGCTTATCAACAATGCGTGAAATAGGCGCTTGATGCATGCCCGCCAAATGCGCCAATTCATTAATAGACAATCCAGGCCGCTCGTGCAAAATTGACAACGTGACCCATTCCGACACCGCAACACCCGCATCCCGACTCTTTAAGCGTGCTTGCAATTTATTGGTCAGCGCTGAGTGCAAGCAACGCAACCAAAACCCCGGCAAGCCATGCAACCGCAAAGGCTCTTTCATCCTAGTACCCTCGTAAAAACATTTTATAGTTATATGCTATGGAACAGGAAAAGTTTAACACATAGAAAGTCAGCCTGCTCCACCCAGCGTTGCCCAAATTGCTTAGTCATCTAATCAATCATAAGGAAGAATATGTATGCGGCCGCTGGCTTGAGTTTTCAATGTTTCAGCAATGCTTTCCAGCTCGGTATCCGGCACTTGTAAGCGGGCTCGAATGCGCTCGGCATACACCGTTTCAGCCGGTGCTAATTCCAATGCAGCCAGTGCCATATCAACCTTGGTGGTATCCACATAATCGTATTCCAACCAAAGCGGCAGGCTTGGAGTGACGGTTCGCAGTGTCGCGCGATCCAGCAGCTGACCAACTGCGCCGCCGTAAGCCCGCATCAAGCCACCCACACCCAGCTTGGTTCCGCCAAAATAACGCACAACGACTACCGCAAGGTCATAGACCTCTCGCCCTTGTAGCTGCATCAGCATGGGCTTACCGGCAGAGCCGCCCGGCTCGCCATCATCGCTGAATTTTACGCGTTCAGGTTCCCGTAACACATACGCCCAGCAATGATGCCGGGCGTCGGGTTGATCAATACGAATGGTTTGAATGAAATCCTGAGCGGCGGCTTCGTCACCAACCGGTGCTGCATAAGCAAGAAAGCGTGAGTGCTTAATGGGTTCTATTTCAAAACTACAGGGCTCAGCAATCGTTAAGTACGGCAGGCGCACAGCATTCCTCTATTGTTTAATGCACTACCTCACGAATGGGTTGTAAGGTTAAGGCATGACGCATCAGCTTACAGCCGGCAGCGCCAATTTCCCGGCTCCAAATACTCAGAGCTGCAGGGTGTAATGGATACTCACGACAGTACAACGTTTCTCCGCAGAAGTACTGCCAAGCTGGAGAGGACGCCCATCGCGCGCGAACCTCATCATAGCTAAGATTCTCAAGCGCTTGCAAATAAAGCAGGCCAATAATCAGGCGCGGAGATGGATCAATATCCGGGTTAAAGCGTGAGGCTAATGACTGCTCAAGAAACTGCCAATCGATACGATTAGCCAGACGATGCAATCGATCATCTGCGCCAATCATCTCGGTTAACAGCCTTGGAATTAATTCACTGGAATTTTCGACGTTTATTTTTGTAGTCTGTTTCATAAAGCTCACAACTCATACAGGTGTTTACAAACCTCCTTTTCTCAGGAGGACATCGCACTGGCTTACTTATAAAGACGTATGAAAAACAAAAAGCTTAGGGGGGCGTGTGAAATTATTTTTATTTTTTTGATTTAGTGTCGATGAAATCATGTGCCAAGCGAAATCCATAGACATAGCTGCGGTCATTTTCGCCGCCCTTACTGCGTATGGCTGGGCGTACGGAGGCTTCAACAGTATCCCAAGCGCCACCTCGACGCGTTCGCGTGTTTAACTTATCGCACTGAGTTAACCAAGCGGAACCATCTTTGGGCGCGCCGTCGTAACGTTCGTGCCAACAATCTTCCACCCACTCCCAGACATTTCCTGCCATATCATAAAGATTAAAGGCATTAGGGGGGAAACTGCCCACCGGAGAGCTATATCGCCAACGATCCGCACCGCCAACGCCTTTGTAGTTGGCAAACTTCCGACGTGGCCGATCACCCCAGGCAAATGCGGTGGAGCTACCCGCGCGGGCGGCATATTCCCACTCGGCACCCGTTGGTAGTCGGTATTGGCGACCCGTCTTGGCGTTTATCCATTTGATATAAGCTTGCGTATCATCCCAGCTGATACAGACCACGGGGGACTCTTCCGACATTTCAAAGCGGGACGAGTGCCATGAATATTCAGGGTCCATATACCAACTTGGTTTACCTTGGTTTAAATTCAACGAAACACAGCCTACTAACTCTTTTTCAGAATCCGTCAGGTAATCGGTTTCAAGAATAAACTGGCGGAATTGGGCAACGGTGACTTCATGTTGAGCGATTTCAAAGGATTTAACGGTGACCAGATGTGCAGGATACTCAGTGTCGCGGCAGCCAACGATATCATCCTTGCCGACACTACACCCCATGACCATTTCTCCCCCGGGGATGGGGAGCATATTTGGGTATAGACCCGGCGCTTCACCTTGAGGGATCACCTTATATTGAGGATTATTTACTACCAACTGTTGTGCCTTATCGGCAATGGTCTGGCCAGATAGCTTAATCCCGAGCACAACTGCCACGATCACGGCTAAAGCGCCGATAAAACCCCAAAGCCAGTAGCGGTCTTTTCTTTTTTTAGCCGCTTGATCCCGACGCTCCAGCTCAGTCACTGCACGATCGAAAAAGACTTTCACTTCATCGCGGGTATAAACCTGTAAATAGCGGTCTAAGGGCTGCTTATCTTTGGATTGTTTATCGTCCATAAACGCTAACTCAGCACAGCTCTTCGCGTAACTGCTTTAATCTGTCGCGCAGTATTGAAATACGTCGGCCAACCGCGCTCACGGTACGATCAACCATTACTGAGATTTCAGCATAGCTCAAGCCTAGGGCAAACTGGGTGTAGATTAAGAGATCCATCTTGCCGGTTGGCTGTGACTCAATATGATCGAATACCTTATCCAGACAATCAATATTATCCAGCATGGCGACTTGCGAACTGGGGTCAGTGCCCGGCGGTGGCAAGGCACGATTCTCTTCCGGCTCAGCGCTGTGCTGATAGACGTTTAATTGGGTTTTGTGTTTGCGCATATGGTCGATGCACTGATTTCTAACCATGGTGTACAGCAGTGGCAAGCTGCAACTTTTGCGCAGATCATCAGCATGGCAGAGAATTTTAACAGCGACTTCCTGAAGGATGTCCTGTCGCTCGTGAAATCCGATGTGGGGGAATGAGTGGCTGCAGTAGCTAATGTATCGGCTTAAAATACCGAATAACGCACTACCATTGTCGCCATTTTGATCAACAAACTGACTAAGTAACTCACTACACTCTTTTCCATTCAGCAATGAAATGTCATACAGACCCACACAAACCTCACTAGATTTACGGAATATTCCGTAAAAATTATCCGAAAGATATCATAGCATTTAATATACTTAGTCTGACAGCCAAAAAACGTTACTTATCACACGCTTATACCAGTAAATAAACAACGCCGCCTTAAGAAAAGTATAATGCTTCTACTTACTAATGTATTTAGTGGATAAAAAAACATATCATTCCTCCACCTAATCAGCCAGTTATCGGTTATTAAATCTGTATGGATATCGCTCATTTAAAAACGTTCCTTGAGATTTACCAGACACGACATTTCGGAAAGTCTGCAGAGAAGCTGTGCATCACTCAGTCAGCGGCCAGCGCCCGAATTAAACTGCTGGAGGAACGGCTGGGCGTTAAGTTATTTACTCGCGACCGCCATGCCATTGAGCCAACGCCTGCGGGCCATCGTTTTCACAAATATGCGGAGATGACAGTCAGTGGTTGGGAACGTGCCCGCCAAATGGTTGCGCTGCCGGAGGAGTACACACAGTCCTTATCTCTCGGTTATTTGCCGGATACTTGGCACCTATTTTTAAAAGGCTGGGTAGATAAAATTCGCGAGGAAATGCCTGAAACAGCACTCAATCTCACGATTCATCCGGGGCATAATGTGCAAGAGCTGATTTTGAGTGGCTCGCTGGATATTGGCTTTGTATTTGACCCCATTAATTCCGGCGTATTGCAGTCGGTCAATATCGCATCGCTCAAGCTGAAATTATTTGCCAATCACCCTGACACCCTGCTGGAAAATGCAATGGGCAAAGGCTATGTGATGGTCGATTGGGGGGCGCTATTTGAGCATGAACACTCAAGAGCATTTACAGGATTTCCAGCCGCTTCTATCCGTACCAATTATGGCGTGATGGCGTTGGATTTATTGCGGATAAAACGGCGCGCCGCCTATTTACCCGAGCAAATTATTACAAATAACGTTGCGCAGATTCCACTGTATGAAGTGGCTGGCGCGCCCGTATTTGAACGTAACTTATTTGCAGTCTATCGCACTGATAATAGCTCTCAGGCCTTGATCGACAAGTTTATGCAGGTGATTACTGAAAACTAAAATGGGCAGCAAACTGATCGTTCACTGCCCATCGTTTTTGATTAGTAATCGCTGCCGAATGACTCATCAAAGTAATCAAGTGTGCGATTTCTTTCACGCAATCGCTTGCCTTCAAAATAATCATCAAGACGACGTTTTACACTACGCTTACGACTAACTTTCTTGGCACTGGCTTTCACTTTGTCTGATTCACGATCATCAAAATCGGTGTCAACATCCCAGTCATAATCGTCAGAATAGTCAGTCTCTCTATGGTCCTTGCTCACTTTACATATCTCCGGTTGGTGTAATTGCTTTATAGCAAGAAAAAAAACACGCGGAAAACAAATAAAAAACGTCGTGACGATGAAAAATTTTGATCGTCCATTTAGAGATAAATCTACACTGAATAGACTATAGCAATGCGACCACGCTCAGATAAAAGGTAAGCTCTGAAATCTGCTGAATAGCGCCCAAGCAATCCCCCGTGTAGCCACCAATTTTCTTTTTAAAATAGTGAGATAGCCAAAACGAAACGATAATGACTGGAACGATAGTACTCCACCAAAGAACCGGTAGCACCAGCCATAACACAATCACCGGAATCACGCTGTATAGCATTTCCGATAAGCTAAGGCGCATCGAAGTGACCGAGGAAGACTTACTTTTTTCTAAATCGGCAACGTAGACAGAGCACTGCATGATCACTGAGGCCATCAAGCGACTGATTGAATGCCCCGCCAGTAATGCCAGCACTACCAAGTCGGGCGAGACTTGGTGGATCGCTAACAGTAATTGATACTTAAGTCCTAAACTTAACAGCAGACCGATTGCACCATAAGTACCGATGCAGCTGTCTTTCATAATGCGCAGAATTTGCTCTTTCTTCCAGCCGCCACCAAAGCCATCGCAACTATCGGCAAAGCCATCTTCATGAAACGCACCGGTGATAAATACCGTGGCAATCATTGATAGCAGCACGCTGACAGAGCCCGGCAAGACCAGTGTGCTTAAACTATAAGTCAGTGCACCCATAGCCCCTACCAGCAAGCCAATCAGCGGCAAGTATTTTCGGGATTTATTTAAATGGTCTGGACTGTACGGCACCCACGCAGGAATCGGCAGGCGCGTATAAAATGCGATCCCTGAAAACAGGTATTCAAGCTCTAGTCGTAATCGTTTCACGGTTAGCTCGCCAAAAGACCTTAAGTTTAACGTAAGCGCTAACGCAGGCCTAAAATGATTTACCCTAAAACAGTGTGAAAAACATAACCCCCTCTGTATAATCTGTGGCATGTTGCAGTGCAATGCATTGCGCCAGACACCCCAACAGAAGAAGAATCCTACCGTCATGACTGAAACGACCAGACCGCTGAATTTTATCGAAAAACTAATTAAGGAAGACTTGGAGAATGGCGTTGTGCCAAGCATCCAGACCCGCTTCCCTCCTGAGCCAAACGGATACCTGCACATCGGCCATGCGAAGTCGATCTGCCTAAACTTTGGACTGGCTCAGAAATTCGGTGGCCAATGTAATTTACGGTTTGATGACACCAATCCTGAAAAGGAAGATGAAGAATACGTTGATGCCATCAAAGCCGACATTAAATGGTTGGGCTTTGAATGGTCTGGCGATGTGCACTTCACGTCTGATTATTTCGATCAATTACATCAGTGGGCGATTTACCTGATTAAAGAGGGTAAGGCTTATGTGTGTGATTTAGATCGAGACCAAGCGCGCGCGTATCGCGGCTCTTTGACTGAGGCTGGTACTAATAGCCCATTCCGTGAGCGTAGCGTTGAGGAAAATCTGGCACTGTTTGAAGATATGCGACTGGGTAAGTTTGAGGAAGGTGCCTGTTCTTTACGCGTTAAAATCGACATGGCTTCACCGAATATGCACTTGCGTGATCCAATTATTTACCGGATTAAGAAAGCAAGTCATCACCAAACCGGTGATAAATGGTGTATTTACCCCTCTTATGACTATGCACATGGCCAAGGTGATGCGATTGAAGGCGTAACTCACTCTATCTGTACGCTGGAGTTTGAGGAGCACCGTCCTTTGTACAATTGGTTTGTGGCTAACCTGCCAGTACCTTCCACGCCACATCAGTACGAGTTTTCTCGCCTGAATGTAAACTACACCGTGACCAGTAAGCGTAAGCTTAAGCAGTTGGTGGATGAAAAGGTTGTGGATGCCTGGAACGACCCACGTATGCCGACTATTTCGGGCATGCGTCGTCGTGGTTACACGCCAGAAGCGATTCGTGAGTTTATCGACAAAGCCGGCGTCTCTCGCAATGAAGGGATTGTTGATGTCAGCATGTTGGAATTCGCCATTCGCGAAGACTTAAACAACAATGCAGCTCGCGCCATGTGCGTATTGAAGCCGCTGAAAGTCACCCTGACCAACTACCCTGAAGATAAGCAGGAAATGCTGCAAGCACCGGGCCACCCGAGCCGTGATGACTTAGGGTCTCGTGAACTGCCATTCTCTCGCGAGTTGTTGATTGATGAGTCTGACTTTCAGGAAACCGGCAATAAAAAATATAAGCGCTTAGTCATCGGCAAGCGGGTTCGCCTGCGTAATGCCTATATCATCGAAGCGGATGAAGCGGTTAAGGATGAGGCTGGCAATATTATTGAAGTCCGTGCTCGCATTATTGAGAACACCGTCGGTAATGACCCTGAAGATGGCATTAAGCCAAAGGGCGTGATTCATTGGGTCGATGCAGCGGAGAATGTTGATTGCGAAGTACGCCTGTATGACCGCCTGTTTAACGACCCTGCGCCAGATGCGGGCGGCAAAGATTACATGGAGTCATTGAATCCGAATAGCCTTGAGATTCTAAGCCACTGTAAAGGTGAGCTGAGTCTGGCACAATCCGGTATCGAAGACCGTTTTCAGTTTGAACGTGAAGGTTATTTCACCCAGGACTCTCGTTACAGTAAACCAGAGGCCCTGGTCTTTAATCGCGTGATTGGTTTGCGCGATACGTGGGAGAAGCAAGCCTGATACTCAGGCCCGATTTAACCCAATAGGAGGTACGCATGTTAGTTGTATTTACAAATAAGAGTGGCGGCACCGTCGAGATGTTTGAAAAAGTAGCCCTTGATATGATCAAGATGATGGGGCGACGTCAGGCAGTGCCTAGTGCTATTAGCGCCGAGGATTTGCCTGCAGCACTACAAAGCTTGCAACAAGAGCTAAAAGCGCTTGAGCAAGCGGCTGCTGAAGAAGCAGAGGATGCAGACAACAGCACTGAAGATGAGGATGCACCCAAGCAAGTAGGCATTAGTATTCGCGCCTACCCGCTGATTGAATTGATGAAACACGCAATCGACAATCAATCATTCCTTATGTGGGATTACAACTAGGAAACTGCCTCATGGCTACACACGCTAAGCCGCTGCCACGCGTTACAATCTATGCCACTGGAGGTACCATCGCCGGTGGCTCGACCAGCAATACTGACCTGCTGTTTTATACTGCTGGCAGTGTTGGGATCGATACTCTGCTGGATGCGGTACCCGAAGCGAAGCAATACGCTAGCATTACCGGGGAGCAGTTGTTAAACGTGGGTAGCCATGAGATTCGTAGCAGCGATCTGTTAGATCTCAGCAAACGAGTCAATCAGCAGTTTGCTGAAAACTTATCCGATGGTGTCGTCATTACCCATGGCACAGATACGCTGGAAGAAACCGCATTCTTTCTAGATCTGACCGTGTCACACCCGCAGCCCTTAGTGGTGGTTGGAGCCATGCGCCCTGCTTCGGCAATTAGCGCCGATGGCCCTCTGAATTTGCTGCAAGGCGTTTCATTGGCTGCCAGTAGCAAAGGCCGAGGGCGTGGCACGATGATTGTGCTCAATGATCGCATTCAATCTGCGTTTTATACGTCGAAAACGCATGCCAATACACTGGATACCTTCCGGGCGGTTGAGCAAGGCTCTTTAGGCTTTTTCTTGAATGCTAAGCCACTTTTCTATTTTGAGCCGGCACACGTCAGCAACAAACCACACTTTGATATTAGCAATATCACGTCACTGCCACGGGTGGATATTTTATATAGCCATCAAGATGCCTCATCGGATCTTCTGGAGCTGGCCATTGAGCGCGGTGCTAAAGGAGTTGTAATTGCCGCATCTGGCGGTGGCTGGGCTTCGCCTGCATTGGAAGCTGCAGCAGAAGACTTAACAACTGAAGGCTTTCCCGTCGTATTTGCAACGCGTACCGGGAATGGTTTTTCAATCAAACAAGCTAAATTTGGAACTGGTGCGGGACTGATCAATGCACAGAAGGCACGTATCATTTTGATGCTGGCACTCGCTAGTGGTTATGATCAGCAGCAGATAAGCGCCTGCTTCAATACTGGCTAGTAGCTAAAGCGAATACCAAAGCTGGTTCTCAGATCAGATCCTTTATCTTCATCGACCACCGGTGAGTCCAGGATCTGGTCATCAAACCAAGTCTTATGCAATTTGTGTGTTAAAGACCAACGCTTGGTTAGCGGGTATTCCACACGATAGCCCACAAAGTAATTCGTCGTCGCATCAAGACTGTATTCACTTCGCTGGTTTGCACCAGAAGCAATAACCTCATCCGAGTTCACACCAAAATAATAGTCTGAAACTTTACCACTCCAGTAATTCACACCCACCTCAGGGTAAAACTGCAAACGCGTTGATGGAACAGACACCAAGTTGGTGTACATCAAACTGCCTTCAAAGCCATCATTCCTACCGGTGACATCGTAGCCACCAGATAGTATGAATGAGCCCATCGTCGTGCGAGTACTCAGCTTTAAACCAACACTGAACATGGTATCGCGATCTTTCATACCGGCTAGTGCGGCGGAATCACTGGCATCATAGCCCAGATTAAACACACTCACCTTTGGCCTCAGGGCAAACTTAAACGGGCCTCGGTATGGATTAGCGGAGGATGAGCTTGTCTTGGAGTCAGCAGAGCCACCTAGGCGAAATGAAGGAACCAAACTATACCCGGAGGTTGAGTCGATTCCTTTAAATATTGGCTTGCTGTAATTGAAGCTCAGTGTTGCACCGAGCTTCACGGTATTAATGCGAGTTTCAACGGGCTTATCATCCGCTGCTAAAGCAACGCCTGAAAATAGCCCTAAGGCGCAATATAAATAAAGTCGCTTTGTCATGATCATCGCATAATATCGTAGAATTCAGCCCGATTGTATCACAGGAAACTGCGGGCAAACTCCTTAAAACCGCTAGATTTTACGGAGATACGCTATTATTCGGCCTCACCTGACAGTTCCTCAATCGCCACTGAGTAGTCATGTGATAGGTCAGTTAAGGCCTCACTCCCCAGCATTAATGGCGCAACCGATGAGTCAATCACAATGGCTTGTGCACCCAGCGCATTAATTTTTTCTATAATCGCCTGCATATTAGCGGTGTAGTCTTCCAAAGTGACATTTAAATAGTAGTCATTGGTACCGGCAATTAGCCAAACAAAGTCTGGATTTCTGGATGCTATATCCGCATCGAAGCGCGCCAACATATCGGCTGAGGTATTGCCGCCAATGCCACGGTTTACGACCGTCGCATTACTGAGTTTAGAGGCTAAACGCTGCTCAATACCCGCGGACTGGAACCAACTATCACCCAACATGACATGCTTGCCGGTATTAATACTGGCGGCATCCAGGTTTCTTAACGCGAAGTCAGCGATTGAGGTATAGCCAAACCAATTTGGGTGCGAGCCATTATCATAGAAATTCCATACATTCATACCCGAGCTAACGGATGCGGGTAAGGAGCTTTCAAGATGAATGGTACGCCCTTGAACGTAGCTTACCGGAATCGTGTAGTAATCATTGTCATTGGCGCGGTAGGTGATTAGCTGGCCATCTTTTAATGCTGGTGCACTGGTAACTCTTAGCGCGTCATCACCTGCATCAGCATATTCTGACAACACCATCTCGGTAACACCGCCATTCTCCCCGTAGATAAACGAGCGAGCATCTAGCAAACCGTAATGCATGCGAACATGGGTGAAATTCAGGTTTACAGGTGGCACATCAATTGGTGGCACTGGCTCTGCTTGCAAATTGACAGTGATATTTACAGCAGTACTATTAGTTCTCCCCTGCGCATCGGTAAAGGCATACCAGAAGGAGTCTGCGCCCGTGTAACCCGCCTTTGGCGTGTAAGTGACTTTACCGTTATCAATAGCCGCTGCGCCGCCGCTTACCGTTCCAGCATCAACTGCGATAATTTCCAGAGATTGGCCAATATCATTACTCAATACATCAATGGTAATCGGCTGATCAACTAAGGTTTCTGCAACATCAGTAGTTGCTGTTGGCCAACCAATATAGTTTGGATCTGCGGGCTCTTCAGGAGCTGGGTCGACAGGGTCTGTCGGCTCTGGATCTACAGGATCGGTTGGTGTTGGGTCAACCGGCTCTGGATCGACGGGGTCCGCTGGTGTTGGATCAACTGGCTCAGGATCCACAGGGTCTACTGGTGTAGGGTCCACAGGTTCCGGATCGACTGGGTCAGTTGGCTCTGGCTCCACAACCGCCGCCGCTCTAACATCTAATGTCACCTTGGCCGAGTTAGTACGACCTTCATCATCAGTAAATGCATACCAAAAAGCATCCTCGCCCGAGTAATCACTGGCAGAGGTGTAATACAGAGTTTGCTTGTCTTCAGACATTTCCACCGAACCCAGCGCCACTGTAACGGTATTCACTTCAATCAAGCTTAAGTCAATTCCGATATCGTTACTCAATACAGGCAAATTCACACGCTGATTACTGCCAACAGTTACGCTATCTGGCGTGGCGGTTGGCCAAGGGCTGGCGTAGGCATTGTGAGTAAATTGAACGGCGAACAGACAACTAAGTGTCGCTAAACTGAGACGATTATAAATTTTCATTATGATTTCTTTTTTACACCAGCAAAGTGAATTTAGGTTATTGGCAGACAATAACAAGACGCCTCACATTGCCATTAGCCCCATGACGCCCGAGGGTAGCTTTATATGGACAAATGGAAACCGTGCTGGTTTTATATTCGCTTGAGCGGCATGCTTCGCTTCGTTAAGATAGAACGCTAAACGCTGAAAACTATGAGGAAGAATCATGTCGACACCCCAACACTTATTAGCCATCGATCAGGGGACTACCAGCACCCGTGCCGTTTTATTTGATGACAAGGGAAAGCCGTTATTTACCGCACAAACCGAGTTTACCCAGCTATTTCCTCATGACGGCTGGGTTGAGCATGATGCGGATGAGATCTGGGATACCGTGTTGCAAGTCTGTAAACAAGCCATTGCAGCCAGTCACGAAATGGGCGGCACTATTCGCGGATTAGGCATTACCAATCAGCGTGAAACCAGCGTCGTATGGAATCGCAAAACAGGTAAAGCCGTTTACAATGCGATCGTTTGGCAAGATCGTCGTACCTCTGAAACCTGCCATTTTTTGCGCGATGAAGGCTATGAGCAGATGGTGACCAATAAAACGGGGCTCTTGCTTGATCCTTATTTTTCAGCCACTAAAGTCGCATGGATACTCGACCAAGACCCCGCCTTACGTCAACAAGCAGCAAACGGTGAGTTGGCATTTGGTACCATCGACAGCTTCTTGTTGTGGCGACTCACTGGCGGCAAAGTGCACGCTACCGATGCCACCAATGCCTCACGCACCATGCTCTATAACATCCATGATGGCGCATGGGATGAGGAGCTTTTAGAGCTATTCAATGTGCCTGCCAATATTCTGCCAGAGGTCCATGATTGCGCTCACGAGTTTGGCTTTACGGATAAGGAATTATTCGGCGAATCCATCTGCATCGGAGGCATTGCGGGCGACCAACACGCGGCGTCTATCGGCCAAGCCTGCTTTGAGCCTGGCATGATCAAAAGCACCTATGGCACGGGCTGCTTTATGCTGATTAATACCGGTACCCGAGCGATCCAGTCAGATCATCGCCTACTGACCACCATCGCCTACCAACTGGATGGCGTAACGACCTATGCCATCGAAGGCTCGATATTCAGCGCCGGCGCAGCGATTCAATGGTTGCGTGATGGGCTGGGCATTATTAAATCGGCGGGCGATAGCGAAGCCATGGCCGCTGGGCTTGATAGCAATAAAGGCGTTTATCTTGTGCCAGCCTTTACCGGACTGGGTGCACCCCACTGGGATGCAGAGGCACGTGGCGCACTATATGGCTTAACCCGTGACACTGGCCCTGCCGAAATTGTGCGCGCGACGCTGGAGTCAATTTGTTATCAAACCAATGATTTGTTCCGCGCTATGCGTGAAGACGGCGTCACACCCGGCCTGCTCAGGGTTGATGGTGGAATGGTGAAAAACAACTGGCTGGTACAACAACTGGCTGACACCTTACATCTGCGTGTACAGCGCCCTGCAGTCACTGAAACCACCGCTTTGGGTGCAGCTTGTTTGGCGGGATTACAAACGGGTGTATTTAACTCACTCAGCGATATTTCAGCAGGCTGGCAATGTGAAGCCACCTTTGAGCCAGTCTTAAATGAGACGGCTCGCCGGCAGCTACTTAACGGCTGGGATAAAGCACTAAAACGTACCTTATTATGAGTCAGACCATTTAAATAAGCGTGCACCCAAGGTCATAAATACCATCCCCATCACTAACAAAATAATGAGGTGATGACTGACCTGAACGATTGAAGCGCCGTCCAGCATAATACTTCTGGCGGCGCCGATCATGTGGGTTAAAGGCGACAGATCTGCCAGCTTTTGCAGCCAAGGATGTGCGCCTTCCATTGAAAACCAAACGCCAGATACCAACATCATTGGCCAGGTCAGCATATTCAACAGACCACCTGCCAGCTCTTCACTAGTGACTCTTGATGCTACTAACAATCCCAGTGATAGCAAAGCAAAGGTACCTGTAATCAACACCAAAAACAGCGCTAAATAGCTCCCCTCCATAGTAAAATCCATAAAAAAGTTAGTACCGATATACACCATGCTCGTGGTAACCAATACAATGAACAAACGGGAAAACATCTGCGCCATCAAAAACTCCATGGAGCTCATCGGCGTTGCACTCACCCGCTTCAGATAGCCACTTTTTCGATAACGCACAATTACATAGCCGACCCCAAATAAGCAGGCGAACATGATATTCATACCTAACACGCCAGGCACAACCCAATCCACATAACGAATTTGCTTGCCAGTGACTGTTTTTTCGCTAACAACCGGGCCGCCACTGCCTGCCAGTAATTGCTGCATAATATAACCGGTTGCGGAGTCGTGATTGATCCAGTAATGCATCTGCTCCGGACGCAAATCCAACAGCATATCGACCTGATGACGTGCTACTTTGGCCACGATCGCATCCTGATCTTCAACACCATAAAATTGAATATGATCCAAACCTAGCACAGGGTGCAAAGTAGAATCTGGAGCCGCATTTTGCGTTAAGCCTGGCGCGATCACAGCAACTTTATACAAGGCCTTATCTTCATCAGAAAAGATAAACGCCAATCCAAACACCAACAATACGGGTAGCAATAAACTCCAACCCAGCGATGAACGGTCTCGCACAAACTCCAGATTACGAGCATGCACCATGGCTAAAATACGCTTAATCATGCCCGAAGCTCCTTGCCGGTTAGTTGTATAAATAAGTCTTCCAAGGTACGAGGACGAACCTGCAAGCCTTTCAATGAAACACCAAGTGCCAATAACTCAGCCAAGGTCGCATTAACGTCTTGCGTAACGATTTGCACGCTCGCCTGGACTTTATCTAATACGCGATGAGGAATTTTCGCAGTCGCCTCGGCATTGAAATCAGCTTGTGGTAATTCCACAATAACATCCTGAAAGTGCTGAGATAACAACTCATCCGGAGAGCCTTGGGCAATGATTTTACCGTGATCCATAATCGCAATTTCATCACACAGGTTGTAGGCTTCTTCCATGTAGTGAGTGGTGAGCAGCACAGTTTTATCCAGCGCTTTAATACGATTGACCAACTCCCAGAAATTAAGGCGTGCCTGGGGATCAAGCCCGGTAGTTGGCTCATCCAGAAACACCACTTGCGGATCATTCACTAGCGCAATAGCCAGTAACAAACGCTGACGTTGGCCGCCTGATAACTTGCTGGCATCCCGATTTAAGTAACTACCCAGTGCGCAAACTTCAACCAACTCATCGAACGGTAAGGTTTTTGGGTAAAAGCTGGCAAACAAACGAAGCTGTTCGGCAACAGTTAGAAAGTCCTGCAATGCAGTAGACTGAAATTGAATGCCCGCCTGCTCTTTAAAATCACTGCCTTGCGGCTTACCCATGTACAGCACTTCGCCCGCCGTTGGCTTGCTAATACCCTCCATCATTTCAATGGTGGTGGTTTTACCCGCACCATTTGGGCCAAGCAATCCAAAGCAAGTGCCGCGCTTAACGCTAAAATCGACACCCGCTACGGCAACCATGTCACCGTAATGTTTGTGCAAGCCTTTGACTTCGATAATGGTAGACATTTACTGATCACCCTTTAAATAGTGCATAACAACTCCGTTGCACGATCGAGTGTTTCATCGTTTTTAGCAAAGCAGAATCTCAGAATCTTCTGAGCAGGTGGCGTTTGATAAAATACAGAAATAGGAATAGAGGCAATCCCCTTTTCTATCGTCAGCTGACGCGCCAAGGCTACATCATCTAGCTCACTAATTTCGGAGTGATCCAACAACTGAAAGTAGGTACCCGCACAAGGTAATAGCTTAAACCGTGAATCCTGTATACCTGCCACAAAGCGATCGCGCTTCGCCTGATAAAAATCGGCTAGCTCCAAATGATGAGGACTGGATTGCATAAAGTCTGCGAGTGCAAACTGCATCGGCGAGACCGTGCAAAATGATACATATTGATGGACTTTGCGAAACTCCGCCGTTAACTCTGCTGGCGCTATGCAGTAAGCAATTTTCCAACCTGTCACATGGTACGTTTTACCAAACGATGAATTTACAAAAGCGCGTTCGCGAAGATCAGGGTAGCGCAATAAACTCAGGTGCGGCTCGCCATCAAATACGATGTGCTCGTAGACCTCGTCTGAGATCAGCAAAATATCATGCTTAGCGACAATCGCCTGTAGGGCCTGAATATCTGCCTCGGATAAGGTGGTGCCAGTTGGATTATGCGGGGAGTTCATAATAATGGCGCGAGTCTTTGACGTAATACTATCTTCAACTTGCTGCCAATCGATCTTAAAATCTGGAGCTAATAATGGAATATGGACAGCTTTTCCGCCCGCTAGCTCTATCGCAGGCTCGTAAGAATCATAAGCAGGATCAAATACAATCACTTCATCGCCAGTACTTACAATTGTTGTGATGGCGGTGAACAGGGCATCTGTTGCGCCGGAGGTCACTGTGATTTCTTGGTCAGTGTCCACGCTAGCTTGATATAAGCTCAATGCCTTTGCTGTAATAGCTTCTCGCAGAGGTTGCACCCCAGTCATTGGTGCATATTGGTTATGACCCAAGCGCATGTGCTCGGTCACACGGCCTAATAACTCATCGGGGCCATTAAAGTCCGGAAAGCCTTGTGAAAGATTGAGAGCCTGATATTCGGATGCCAGCTGAGACATCACTGTGAAAATCGTGGTTTTCACATTTGGCAACTTAGAATGGAATAGCATTAACAGGCTCCCTGAGTATCAAAAGAATGCCCGCAACTATAGAAGAAAAATTATCAAAAACCTATTAAAGACAGACACAAAAAAGGACAGCCTAAGCTGTCCTCTTTAACTCTTATATCGTGTTAAGCGATATTAGAATGCGTGCTTCAGAGCAATTGCGTACTGATCATCAACACCAGACATGTCAGTATTTACATACTCAGTGATGAATGTAGTGTTTGAACCGATTGAACGCTGGTAGCCTAGGAACAATGTGTTCGCATCATCGTTAACATCACCGTAACCGATGTAGAACTTGTTACCGCGAGCAGAATACTGTGCAGTGTAACCTACATCTGTATCGTTATCTTCGAACTTGCTAGCACGAATACCAACAGCTACAGGACCAAAGTTACCTGACACACCCAGCACTGTGTTGCTGTCATCGCCAGCGACTTCGTGACCCAAGCTAACTGCTGCAGGACCAATTTTACCAACAATACCCAAAGAAACAGTGTTTTCGCCAGCAACAGTTGCGCCGTCACCTGATCCTACATCTGGGCTGTAACCAATTGCATAAGTCACAGGGCCACGTGAGCCTTTGTAAGTGATATTGTTCTGGTCGCCAGCAGCACAGCCACCAGAGTTATGAGAGATGAACTCATCATCAACAACCCAACCTGTGTCTACTGCGTCACAACCGTTGTCAGTATCACCCATGCGAACTTCGCCGAATGCACCTTTGAAACCAACATACAGATCATCAGTAGAGATGTTGCCACCACCGATTTGAGAGTCTGCAACGTTTGCAGTCATGCTACCGAAGTAAGTAACGCCGCCAACTTTCTGCTCTGCATTGAAGATAACTTCACTTCCGTTACCACCGAAAGAAGAATCGCCAGTGCTATCTTGGAAAAGACCAACTGTAACATCACCACTGATTTTCAGCTCTGGCGCGCCCATGTGGCCGTCAGCCATAGCTGCTGTAGAAACTGTCGCTGCTGCAATAGCAATTGCTAATGTCTTAAATTTCATAGTATTTCCCCTACAATAAAAATTTTTAAGGTTTGTTCAGATTAATTATATCTAATAATCTGGCAAGAATGTGTTCTTGGAAGTAAGACTATTATGCCTGTTGGTAAAAAGCAACAAAATTTATTTGCTTCCTGACCAACCGAACAAAAAAACTACAGGCGGTTCATCGAAACTAAAATTTGGCATAAAAAACATACAAATAACGAATAAACGTACCTTTCATTCCTGCTAATGCTTAATATTCTATCACTCGGCCTCTACAAAAATCTCCCCGCTGTCGTACAAGTCACGACACGGGTTCATTTTTAAAATCAGAAAATAAATTAATTTTGATACCTCTCGTCTTCTTTAGCCCTCATGAATCTCTTCACTTTAAAGAATAGCCATTCAACCCTGTGGCAGCTTTCCAACATGAAACAATCAAAATACGCCCGAACTGTTAAGGCTTTGTAAAGAATTCAGGAATATGAGCCGTTTGTCGCCCCTCACGCGCATTAACAATTACAACAACAAAATTAGATAAATTAATCTTTCAACACAACGGAGAGACACTCATGTTAAAACAATTACTACTTACTGGTATCGCAGGTACTTTAATCATAGGTGCAAGCCAAGCCAGTGCACATACATTAGTAACGTCATCCACTTGGGCCAACACCAACCACTCTCATCATAATGCTCAACCTAACCATGCTCCGGCACCCTGGATCAACCAAGAGCAGCGTCAGCAAGCAACCATGATTAAGCAAGGAATCAAAACTTGCCGTATCACCCCAAAGGAAGCACGACGCCTGCAAAACGAACAGCAGGATATTAAACGCTTAGAGCAAAAAATGCGTCGCGGCGGGCTGACGCAGTGGGAGCGTAATACTTTAAAGAGTCGCTTACACAACGCTCGCGTTAACATTAATCGTTTAACTAAGAATAACGTGAAGTGCGGTTCACAAAGACACCACAACAACTCACACGGTCATCGTGGTAACAATATCCATGGTAGCAGTACCTGGAACAGTGGCTCAGTCGGCGGCTCTGCCACGATCTGGATTGCCAACTAAAATAATCGCCTTGGCGATAGTCCTTTAGGCAGCCTTCGGGTTGCCTTTTTTGCGTTTGTCGCTTACCAAAAAATCCAATATAGTCAGTTACCCAAACAGATCCGATTGCCTCGTTTGCATATCGGCTCTTATTCCCCTCTATTACAAGTCGAAACAGGTGCTCATGAATTTGAATAGCGTCTATGTTTCAACTTCAAGTCAGGACTCATCCAATCATGACGCCAGAACAACGTGAACGCTATGACCGGCAAATTCGCCTCACGGCAATTGGCGAGTCGGGCCAGCAACAGCTATTAGATGCCCGAGTCTTAATTATTGGTATGGGCGGCCTTGGCTCACCGGTTGCCATGTACTTAGCTGCGGCAGGTGCGGGGCATTTGGTGCTTAGCGACTTTGATATTGTGGAGCGCTCGAACCTTCAGCGACAAGTGATTCATACTGAAAAGACAGTTGGCCAGCTTAAAGTAGACTCGGCCCGACAGTTTATAGGGTCACTTAATCCATTAACCAAAGTCACCACCGTTGCCAGAGAGCTTAGCGATGAGGATTTGGCGCATCACATTGCGTTGGCGGATGTGGTCGTGGACTGCACTGACAACTTCCCTAGCCGTTTTGAGTTAAACCGTGCCTGCATAAAAGCACGCAAGCCTCTGGTTTCAGGTGCCGCTATTCGTCAGGAAGGACAAGTTAGTACCTTTGATTCCCGAGTTACGGGCAGCCCTTGTTATCAATGCCTGTATCCGGATACTGGAATTGAAAGTGTGACCTGTGCGTTAGAAGGGGTATTAGCGCCAGTGGTTGGCATTATCGGTACCATGCAAGCTCAGGAAACAATTAATGTATTGCTCGGTCGACCAGCTTTGGTAGGAACGCTGTTAATGCTGGATGCTCAATATTTGGAATGGCAACGTATGAAGCTTCCAAAAAATCCAAATTGCACCGCCTGCTCAAATCAGCAAAGTAGTTAATTAGGCAGTTAGGCAGTTAGGCAGTTAGGCAGTTAGGCAGTTAGGCAGTTAGGCAGTTAGGCAGTTAGGCAGTTAGGCAGTTAGGCAGTTAGGCAGTTAGGCAGTTAGGCAGCCTAACGAGGCCTCATCTAAATTGCCAGAGCCTGCAACAAGCAAAGCTCCGGCAATCTTGATATCAATACTTACTTAGAAACCGGCATCCGGCTCAAAGCATCCAGCGCGGCAATTTTGTAAGCTTCTGCCAAGGTCGGATAGTTAAAGGTGTTATCAATAAAGAAGTTCAGCGTCCCTTTGTGCGCCATAACTGCCTGACCAATATGTACTAGCTCCGTCGCACCCTCTCCTACAATATGCACACCAAGCAAACGCTGCGTCTTAATAGAGAAGATACATTTCATCAAGCCGCTGGTTAATCCCATAATCTGACCACGTGCAGTCTCACGGAAACGCGCTACACCCACTTCATAAGGAATATCACGCTTCTGCACATCTTCTTCAGTCATTCCCACCATAGAAATTTCTGGCACGGAATAGATTCCATATGGGAAGTATTCTGAAGTCTCGCTCATTGGTTGCTGATACGCCCGGCAAACCGCAACTCGCCCCTGCTCCATCGACGTAGATGCCAGACTTGGGAAGCCGATTACATCACCCACCGCGTAAATATTGCTAACTGACGTCCGGAAGTTTTCATCAACCGTCACACGGCCACGGTCATCCACTTCTAGGCCACAGTTTTCCAGCCCAAGGTTAGCCGTTGCGCCCACACGACCCGCTGCAAACAACACCATTTCAGCTTTAACCAAGCGACCACTTTGCAAATGGCATAAATGACGCCCACTGGCATGGTCACGCTCAATACGCTCGACCTTATGGCCCAAGCGGAATGTCACGCCACGATCACGTAACTGATTCACCATGTACTGCATGATCTCCCGATCAACGAAATCCAGAATCTTGGTGCGCGGATCAATCAGCGTCACTGAAACATCCAGCGCACTAAAAATCGTGGCATATTCCAGCCCGATAACACCAGCACCGACTACCGCCAATGAGCTAGGAATTTTCTTTAATTTAAGCAGCTCGTCACTATCAATCACGGTCTGGCCATTAAATGGCACATAGTCCGGGCGATAAGGACGTGTTCCGGTCGCGATAACAATCATCGCACCACGTACCATTACGATTTCACCATGCTCCATGCTTACACTTAAGTGGTTCGCATCTTCAAAGCTGGCCTTGCCGTACATGGTCTCAATTTGGTTACGGTTAAATTGGACTTCCTGAATCTCCACCTCATGCGACAAGGTTTTATTCAAACGCTCCAAAATATCGGTTGCCGTAATATTTTCCTTAACCCGATAGCTCAAGCCGTAAAATTCACGCTCGCGCATACCCGACAGGTTCAATACCGTCTCGCGCATGGTTTTACTGGGAATGGTACCGGTATGCACAGATACACCGCCGATCTTTTGCCCTTTCTCAATCACCAATACCCGCTTTCCAAGCTTGGAGCCCTGAATCGCTGCGCTGCGTCCTCCCGGACCACTACCAATAACAATTAGATCGTATTGGTTTTTAGGAATAACCTTGAAGGTAATCTTCTTCGGACTTGGGGCAGGCTTTTCAGCAGATGGCTTGGCTTTTTTTTCAGAGGGTGCATTCATCAGAAAGATTCCGTGCAATAGGCGTTGATTTAGACAAAGATAGCAATTCTCGATAAGTTAACGAAAATTCAGCCGCTAGTCTAACAGGATTCGCTTGATTGCTGGAAAACCTTCAGAAGCTATTGAGAAAATAGATATTAAATGGGAGGGGAAACAAGGATTGCCAAATCGCAGGCATTAAAAAACCAGAGGGAGACAGATAACAAAGTGGCTTTCGTTAAAGGTCTCCGACTGGTCGAGGAGGAGGAAATCATCTTACGGGACCTATAGTAGGGATTTTGCTGCACCGCATCAAGTGAGATAAATTTAGACTTTGAATAGAAAAACTAAACCCAGCCATTCTCCGAACATGGATTCAAAATACCGCAAGCTCAAACAGGTGCAACATGGACATCTCGAAATTAAGCGCCTTAAGAAATACCTGACGCTGTATGGCGCTGGATTATTCTTGTGGATCGGCCATTTGTGGCAGTTACTGCTTGAACAGCTAAAATATATCGACTCAACCACCCACCACTGGGCATGGCGTTGGACCATCGGATTATTTGAAGATCAGCCACAACCTAAGGTTTACCCGATTGTGTATGCTATCGACACAGTGGGTTTTGTACTGTTTCTGTTGGGCTTGTCGTATGTGATTTACTGGATTTACGCGGATACCTATTGCGAATCCTATGAAAAAAACACGACAATCTCATTTAGAAACCAACTATTAAAAGCGGCAGCCTTTAATATCATTACCTATGCCGCGCTCCGCATGATTCTCTAAACGCTTACCCTCACAGGCCAACTGCATGACTTTGGATTCGTTTGATATTGCCATTCTCAACCACCTGCGCGTTGATGCCCGCATTAGCTGGGCAAAACTCGGTGAGCATATAAACCTCTCCGCCTCGGCCACTCAGCGCCGAGTACAGTCATTAGAGCAAGCTGGCATTATCCGTCACTTTACGATTGCTTTGGATAGCGCCGCACTGGGGCAGGAAGTTCGCGCGTTTGTGCAGGTAAAAATCACTCGCCATGATAGCCAAGCAGCCACGCAGTTTAAGCAAGCGGTGCTGACCTACCCCGAAGTACAGGCTTGCCATAAAATCTCTGGCAATACCGATTTTATGCTGAATGTCACGGCGAAGGATTTACCGAGCTTTAGTCAGTTTCTGGAAAATAAGATTTTGTATTTACCGGGTGTAAAAGATGCCTCCTCATCCATTGTACTGGAAAGCATTAAAGAATACGGGCAGCCGGTTTGCAGAACCTAATAATGCCTGCAAACCAATATTGAGGAGCATCTATAGAAGTACACTCACTCAATATGACTCGCTAAACAGGCAGACTCATTCTTTTGCTTAGGCTTTAATCGCTGGCAAAATCGTGCTGCTCATTTCACCAAAGCCGATACGCTTAGCGCCTGCTCTATCGCACCAGCCCCGCATAATCACGCGGTCGCCATCTTCCAGAAAGGTACGCACTTCGCCATTGCTTAGCGTCACAGGCTCTTTACCCCCTTTGGTCAACTCGATCATCGCACCCTCGCTACCCGCATGCGGGCCAGACATTGTGCCACTACCAAACAAATCACCGGCTTGTAAATTACAACCATTCACCGTGTGATGCGTCACCATTTGAGCAACGGTCCAATAGGAGTAGTCAAAATTACTTAGGCCTAAGCGATGAGGCGCTAATCCCTGCTCGCGCATTTGTGCCGTTTCTACTAACACTTCCAATTGCATATCAAAGCCACCGGCTGCGCGGTTTTGGGCAGACTCCAGATAATCTAATGGCTGCGGGTCAGTTTCCGGACGCGTCCAGGCACTGCGATAAGGCAACAATGCCTCCATGGTCACCACCCAAGGCGATAATGTGCTGGCAAAATTCTTGGATAAAAACGGCCCTAATGGTTGGTATTCCCACGCCTGAATATCACGCGCCGACCAATCATTCAGCAAGCACAAACCAAACACATGCGCTTCAGCGTCATCCATCGTCACCGTCTGCCCTTGCGCATTGCCTTGGCCAATAAAAATACCGACTTCCAGCTCATAGTCCAAACGCTTACAAGGACCGTAAACAGGCTTTTCCGCATCTGGCGCTTTCATCTGACTGTGCGGGCGTGGAAAATCTGCACCAGACACATTAATCGACGAACTGCGGCCATGATAACCAATGGGAATCCACTGATAATTTGGCAGCAATGGATTATCCGGACGAAATAAGCGACCAATATTAGTGGCATGGTGAATAGAGGCATAAAAGTCGGTGTAATCGCCAATTCGGGCGGGTAGCGCATATGCCGCATCTGACTGGGCGACTAAACACGCTGCAATCACTGACTCATGCGCTGCACCTGCTCGTAAACCACGCGACAATCCCAAACGCAGCGCCGACCAATGCACCGGCCCCAATGACATCAATTCATTCAAACTAGACTGAGCCGCAGCCGCCAAAGCAATCGCCGCCTCAGCCGTCAATAAGTCGCCCAAGGAGCCTTGTAAATAAGCGTTATTCAGCGCGGCAAGATCAATAACCTGATCACCAATGGCCACACCACCCCGAAAAGCCTCATCGCTTCCCGCTCGGCGAAACTCTGCAAATGGCAAGTTCTGAATGGGAAAGTCAGTCCCTTCCACATTAGCTGAGTTTAGCCAGCTTTGTAGCGACGGGCCATGCGTTTCATTTAATTGTGTCATTGTAAGCGCCCTCAATCAGCTATAAGTACCATCATGCATCCAGCGCGCATGCTGTGGTGCTTTTTTGGTTTCATCCCATTCGTTCAACATATCCCATTTCACCGCATCCAGCTTGCTATCCATCTCTGGCGTGTTGGTGCTAAATGCCAACTCCAAGCGATGACCATTAGGGTCGAAGAAATAAATCGATTGAAATAACGTGTGATTCACCGGACCAATCACCTTAATGTCATCCGCTTCTAAACGCGCTTTGGCAGCCAATAAGTCATCCATACTGTCGACTTTAATCGCCAGATGCTGCACCCATTGTGGGGTGTTTTGATCAGAGCCCATTTCAGGCTTAGTCGGTAACTCAAAAAATGCCAGAATATTGCCGCCACCTGCATTTAAAAATACATGCATGTATGGGTCGGGCTCTTTGGTGGATGGCACTTCATCCTCCGCAATCGCCAGTACAAAATCCATACCTAAATATTTGCCATACCACTCAACCGTCTGCTTGGCATTTTTGCAGCGGTATGCCACATGATGAATTCCCGAGAGTTTCATAATGATCTCCTAGTTAGTCTTTAACACGCCACGATTAATCTGATCACGTTCGATCGATTCAAACAAGGCTTTAAAGTTACCTTCACCAAAGCCATCATCTTGTTTACGCTGAATAAATTCAAAGAAGACAGGGCCTAATAGCGCATCAGAGAAAATCTGTAATAGCAGGCGTGGGGAGCCATCACCTGTGGTGCCATCTAGCAAAATACCGCGAGATTTTAATTCATCCAATGGCTCGCCATGGCCCGGCAAACGCTGCTCTAACATCTCATAGTAAGTTTCAGGCGGCGCGGTCATAAATGGCATGCCATTGGCTTTTAGGCGATCCCAACAAGCGTATAAATCATCACAAGCTAAGGCGATGTGCTGAATACCCTCGCCATTAAATGCCATTAAGAATTCTTCAATTTGACCCGAGCCACCGGCGCCTTCTTCATTAAGCGGAATGCGGATTTTGCCATCCGGTGCAGTCATCGCTTTTGAGGTCAAACCGGTGTATTCGCCTTTAATATCGAAGTAGCGAATTTCACGGAAGTTGAATAGTTTTTCGTAGTAGTTCGCCCAATATTTCATGCGGCCGCGATATACATTGTGCGTCAGGTGATCCAGCGTGTGAAAACCACAGCCTTCAGGATGACGATCAACGCCTTCGACATATTCAAAGTCGATATCGTAAATGGCCGCGCCATCTACGTAGCGATCGATCAGATAAATCGGTGCATTACCAATTCCCTTGATGGCGGGCAAACGCAGCTCCATCGGGCCTGGGGTAATGTCAATTGGCTGCGCGCCAAGCTCCAGCGCGCGCTTATAGGCTTTACGCGAGTCTTTTACCCGAAACGCCATACCGCAAGCCGATGGGCCATGCTCTTCGGCAAAGTATTTAGCTAAGCTATTTTTTTCGCGATTGATAATGAAATTGATATTGCCCTGACGGTACAAATCAACATCTTTAGAACGGTGAGTGGCCACCTTGGTAAAGCCCATCATCTCAAACACAGGCTCAAGCACGCCAGCCTTGGGAGAGGCAAACTCAATAAACTCAAAGCCATCTAAGCCAAGTGGATTTTCAAACAAGTCATTATTATCAGGTGTATTAGTCATGATGAGCGCCTCCATTAAGTGTGATTAGGCGACCATTATGGCGACTCTGGCAGATGAATACCCTGCGAATTTCCCCCAAGAATCAACCCTATACGCAAGATAACGTCGTATTTCACAGAAAAACAATAGAATCCTGCACTGAATAATTAGATAACTAAAAAATCACGCTTGAGCACACGCAACTCTGCGGCTATACATAATCAAAATTGTGAGTTCAACAGGCACAGGTCATCCGAAGCAAGGCGCTAGCCGTTCAAACTTGAGTATAATTGGGGAGAATAATGCGACTGCTTGTGGGAGTAGACTAAATTGTCAAATCGCAGGCATTAAAAAACCAGAGGGAGACAGAGTAACAAAGTGGCTTTCGTTACAAGTCTCCGACTGGTCGAGGAGGAGGAAATCATCTTACGGGTTAGATATTAGTGATTTTGCTGCGTTGCATCAAGCGACTAAACTTTAACCCTCCATTTAGTTTTTATATACCCTAAAAATGAACGTTTCCGGAACCTTTTAAAATGAAAATAATAGCACGCTGGATCATCCTTGTTAGCTGCCTGATGCTAAGCAGTTGCGACCGTGGCCGCCAGCCAATCTTCGATATCTCACTGGAAGGCAAAGCCGCGCCAGACTTTAGCCTGCCACTGCTCAGCGATGACTCGCCATTAAAGCTATCGGATTACCGTGGGAAGTTAGTACTGCTGAATTTCTGGGCGTCTTGGTGCCCGCCCTGCATGCAGGAGCTACCAACCTTTATGAAAATGCAGGCGAAATACGGAGGAGATAAGTTTACGATTTTAGGGGTAGCCACTGAAGATAAAGACACGCTATTGCCGTTCGTGCTCGACAACAAGGTCAACTACCCAGTTACTCATAATTTGGAGCTGGCCAGCAAAGTGGCTGCGGCCTATGGCGATCCGGATGGTGCGCTGCCTTACAGTGTGCTAATCAGCCCTGATCAAACAGTATTAAAAATCTATACCGGAATCATCAAGGCTGAACAGTTTGAAGCGATGTTAGACAAACACTTATAACATGCCTTGATGCACGATAAAGTCGACAATCGTCTGAACGCCGTCGCCGGTTTTCAGATTGGTAAACACATAAGGCTTGTCACCACGCATGCGCTTGGTATCAGTATCCATGACTTCTAATGACGCTCCCACCATCGGCGCTAAATCCGTTTTATTGATAACCAGCAAATCGGATTTAGTAATGCCCGGCCCACCTTTGCGGGGAATCTTATCGCCAGCAGCTACATCGATCACATAAATGGTGAGGTCAGATAACTCCGGACTAAACGTGGCACTCAGATTATCCCCGCCACTTTCAATAATCACAAAATCCAGCTGAGGAAAACGAGCGTGCAACTCATCCACAGCGGCCAGGTTAATCGAAGCATCTTCACGGATAGCCGTGTGTGGGCAACCACCGGTTTCAACACCTACGATGCGGTCTGCATCCATCGCTTGGTTACGAAGTAAAAACTCAGCATCTTCGCGAGTGTAAATATCGTTAGTGACCACCGCCATTTCGAAGCGGTCTTTCATTTCTTTACACAATTGGGTGAGTAGCGCTGTTTTACCGGAACCAACCGGCCCGCCAACACCAACGCGAAGTAACTTACTATCTGTCATAAATATCTCTCAAGAGCGAAATAATCGGGAATACTGTGTTTCATGCTGTCCGCTAAGAATCGCTAATAGCGGCAGGCTTGCGCCAATTTCATCATCGGTCAGCGTCTTGGCTTTTGCCAATAAGTCAGGAATATGCGGGAGTAGCTCGCCAATCAGTTTTTGGCCATCGGTTTGGCCCAGCGGCACCAGCTTAATCGCTGCTGCGACCTGATTCTCCAACCATGACCATAAAAAGCCATGCGCAGCCTGATCCACTTCAATCTGCCATTTCACGCAAGCCAGTGCAAATAAGGTGGTGAAGCTTGCCTTAGGATTACCTTTCCACACTTTTGCTTCTGGCATATTTAACTCGGTAAGCAAGCGCGCCAGTGCGCCGCCCATATGCGCATCTTCTGCACGCAGTTCTCGCGTTTCGCGCTGGGCAAACAGTTCAGTATTGAAGCGTGTAACGGTAGCCTCATCGCCCGCTTGCCATGCCGCATACAGCCGGTAAAACAGCGGCAATTCTAAGCGCGCTAAACCGTTTTTCATGATATCTAAAATCCAACGGCCAGCGCTGTCTCGGTCTGTTAGCAAGCCCACCTCTACCGCAGCTTCCAAACCTTGGGAATAAGCAAAAGCTCCCACTGGCAAACTGGGGCTGGTCAGCTGCATTAAGCGTAATAGTGCCATTTGCCCAGAGCCAGTATCGCAGAGTGAAATACCCGAGCTGGGAGGCTGATTGATATCAGTCCCCATTAGTGTGAATGCTCAGCTGTGGCTGACGCATCATGTGTATGGCTGTGACTATGATCCGCTTCATGACTGTGACTGTGCGAGGCGTCATGGTTATGCTCGTGATTATGATCATGCGAAGCTTCATGGTCGTGCTCGTGATCATTATCGTGGCTGTGACCATGCGAATGGCCATGTCCACCAGTTTGATACGCGCCACCTTCCGGCTCAAAAGCGTCTATTTCAACCGTCACCGTTAAACCAAAACCGCGCACCATTTCATCCAATACATGATCATGTTGATAGCGCAACATACCCGTATCAATCTGCAATGAAATATGACGATTTCCTAAGTGGTAACAAGCCTTAGCCAACTGCAAAGGGTCATCGGTATATACACTGGAAACCTGCTCCTGCGCGGCATTTACCCGCACCACAAAGCCATCCTCAGTTGCCAGTTGTTCACCCCCGCGCAAAATCGAGCCTTTTTCTAAAAACAAACCTGCATCTTCACCCGTATCCAGCGTGACCCGCAAGCGGCTTTTAATGCGTAAATCCAGCGGTAGCGTTACCGAGGCATCTGCTGGCAATTCAGTGCTTACTTTATGTGTTAATCGTCTCATCAGAATAGGAAATAGCGTTGGGCCAAAGGTAAAATTTCAGCAGGTTCACAGGTCAGCAATACGCCGTCGGCACGCACTTCATAGGTTTGCGAATCAACCTCAATCTTGGGTTGATAGTCATTCAGTATCATGTCTTTCTTTTTGACCGTACGACACCCTTTTACCGCGCCAATCATACTGCGTAAATCCAACTGTTGGGCAAGCTGGCTATCCACTGCCGCTTGCGACATAAAGGTCATCCGAGTCGACCAACGCGCCGCGCCTAACGCGCCAAACATTGGGCGATAATGTACTGGCTGTGGCGTTGGAATCGAAGCATTCGGGTCACCCATGGGTGCGTAAGCAATCAAACCACCTTTGATGATCAGGCTGGGCTTAGCGCCAAAAAAGGCCGGTTTCCACATGACTAAATCAGCCAGCTTGCCGACTTCAACCGATCCCACCTCATGCGAGATACCATGGGTAATCGCCGGATTAATTGTGTACTTAGCAATATAGCGACGCGCCCGCAAATTATCATGGTGCGAAGGGTCACCTTGCATACTGCCCCGCTGCACTTTCATTTTATGCGCGGTCTGCCAAGTGCGGGTAATCACCTCACCCACTCGCCCCATGGCTTGCGAGTCGGAAGCAATCATCGAGAAGGCCCCCAAGTCATGCAGGATATCTTCTGCCGCAATGGTTTCACGACGAATTCGCGACTCAGCAAACGCCACATCTTCCGCGATACTAGGGTCTAGGTGATGGCAAACCATCAACATATCCAGATGCTCATCCACGGTATTAATCGTGTATGGGCGCGTGGGGTTGGTTGAGGATGGCAATACATTATCTTCACCACAGGCACGAATAATGTCCGGTGCGTGGCCACCACCGGCCCCTTCGGTGTGATAGGTGTGAATGGTACGGCCTTTAAATGCAGCCATCGTATCTTCCACAAAGCCCGACTCATTCAGCGTGTCGGTATGAATGGCTATTTGCACATCGTAGTCTTCTGCAGCGCTTAAACAGGTATCGATCGCCGCTGGCGTGGTGCCCCAATCTTCATGCAACTTAAGGCCCATTGCGCCGGCTTCGATTTGCTCGTTTAACGCGCCTTGCACACTGGCATTTCCTTTACCCAAGAAACCTAAGTTCATCGGTAAGGAATCGGCGGCTTCCAACATGCGATGCATATTCCAAATACCTGGTGTACAGGTCGTGGCATTGGTGCCAGTTGCAGGCCCCGTTCCGCCACCCAACATCGTGGTGACACCAGAGCTTAGTGCCTCTTCAACCTGCTGTGGGCAAATAAAGTGAATGTGAGAATCCACGCCACCTGCGGTAATAATCGAGCCTTCGCCCGCAATCGCTTCAGTTCCCGGCCCAACCACAATGGTCACGCCATCCTGAATATCCGGATTACCCGCTTTACCGATGCCACTAATGCGGCCGTTTTTAATGCCGATATCCGCTTTAACAATACCCCAATGATCCAGAATCAGTGCATTGGTAATCACCACATCGGCAACTTCCGCATCCAGCCGTTGGCTTTGCCCCATGCCGTCACGAATGACTTTACCGCCACCGAATTTCACCTCATCACCGTAGCGGGTGTAATCTTTTTCGACTTCAATAAACAACTCAGTATCGCCTAAGCGCACACGGTCGCCAGTGGTTGGGCCATACATTTCCGCATAAGCGCGACGATCAATAGTACTCATGATTTAGCCCCCTTGCTGTCCAGCGACCCCATAATGGCACCATTAAATCCATACACTTCACGCGAGCCAGCATAAGCCACCAACGTGATTTCACGGGTTTGGCCAGGCTCAAACCGCACGGCAGTGCCGGCGGCAATATCTAAACGAAAGCCACGAGTGGCATCCCGATCAAATTGCAGCGCGCTATTGGTTTCAAAGAAGTGATAATGCGAACCAACCTGAATCGGGCGATCGCCGAGATTAGCAACGGACACCGTTACTTTGTCACGTCCCTCGTTAATTGTGATATCGCCGTCGCCGACTATGATTTCACCGGGTTTCATAGGCTTACCTCCGCTTAAACTATGGGATCGTGGACAGTCACCAGCTTGGTGCCATCGGGGAATGTGGCTTCTACCTGCACATCGTGAATCATCTCGGCAATGCCATCCATGACATCATCGACGCTCAGCAACGTGCGGCCATAATCCATTAACTCAGCCACGGTTTTGCCATCGCGCGCGCCTTCTAAAATGGCGGCACTGATATAAGCAATCGCTTCCGGATAATTGAGTTTTAAGCCTCTGTCTTTACGGCGCTCCGCCAGCAAGCCTGCCGTAAACAGCATTAATTTATCTTTTTCTCTTGGCGTTAATTCCATATTTCCTCCGTGTATTGACTAGGTGGCCCAAATGCGTGGCGCAACCGCTAAACGGCCATTCACCAGCGGCCGAATTGCCAACCAAATTTTTCTGAATAAATGATGCGCCTGCTCGGTGCTATTGCCTAAATACCGCACAACTAACACATCATCGAGTAATGTTGGAGCAGTATAACCCTCGCCGCCAAAGGCTTTGCAGGCTTGGCGCGCTAGTTCTAAGGCATCGTTTCCGGCCGGTAGCGCCAGCATCGTCGCCATCACCGGATAGCCACTGAGGCCTGCCATGCCTTGTAAATCCCAAGGATTGTCCAGCTGCAAATGCTCCTTGTACAAAGGCTCGCCATCGCGCTGAATGTCGGTTTGAAATAGCAATTCGCCGGAATCAAAGGTTTCCTGATTAGTCGGCCGCCCCAAGCAATGCACTTCCCAACCTAAATAACTGGCTTTGGGATGTAACTGAATTTGTGTTTTAAGCCCTGCGCAGGCACCGGGAAAGAATATCGTTTCCTGTGGCAGCCACTCTAAAGCGCCGCCCTCTTCTACCTTGAATTGCTGAATTTGCTCAGCAAACGGACCGGCAGAGCGATAAAACTTGGTGGCTCCGGGAGTCGTCAGCAAGGCATGTGCCTCGGCTTCTACCGTGACATCTATTATCAACTCATCCCCGCCCACTACGCCGCCGGGGGGATGCAAAACATAGGAATGGCAAACGCCATCTTCCGGATAAAACGCGCGCTGTACGGCTAAGGGACCACGACGACTGCTGCGAGCTAACACGGTGCGCTCAGGTCGAGCGACATAAGCCAGCTCAAGCTTGGCCTTCCAACCAGAGGACGGGTTTATTTTTTCTAAGGGAATGGCAGCCAAGACTTATGATCCTTGTTTAATTTAGAGCACACTACACTCCAAGCAAAAACCAAGCCAACACCGATACAGTGGCACGGGGACTCGCTCCAACGCTAGTCGCCACATCATCCGCACTAATTTGGTGCCAAAATAAGCCTTTGTGCACAAAACTAGTGCCACGTAAAAGTTGCCACTACGCCACGCCTGTGGAACACTGATTTTTTGTGGAGACGATAGTAATAATGAGCGACCAGCCCCTGACATTTAAACTCACCCGAGCCGAGATTGCCGAGCTTAGTAAATATGGTTATATGCGAGTGGAGCGCATTGCCAATGCAAAGCGAAAACTGGATATCGCCAACTGGGTGCTGTCTCTTTTTGTGGTGATCGCACTGGCTAGCCTGCTGCGATTTTATGATGCGTACAAGATCGACTTCAGCTACCTCAATACCTCGCTGATCTTCGCGGCATTGGGCTTGATCGGGTTTATGGCTTTTAGCTCCTACCGACGCAAACTCCACGAACGCTACGCATTCGACGACAATGGCTTTTCACTGGGTGAGCAAACGGTGTCATTTTCAGAAGACGGCGTCGCGTTTAAAACCGCCCATAGCGCGTATTCATTTAGCTGGGAAGCGATCGTCGGCATTGAAAGCACAGATAGTCAGATCTATTTATATATTGATAACTACCATGCATTGCACATTCCCAAACGGGCGTTGGGTAATGGGGCTGGGCAGAGCCATTGGATCGCGTTTATCAATGAACAATACACACGCACCCGTAGCTAAAACTGGCTTTAGCTACGGGCGGTTTGCGCTAGTTACAACCTGCCTTCACCGCTTCGCTAAACTCGGGCAGTGTGAATGCTGAGCCTTGATAGCTAGCGGGGAAATTCATTTTCATCAGCTCCAGTAATGATTTAGCGTGCTCGGCCAGCTGTGCACCATCCCCGCAAACAGTTACTGAGTCGGGCAAATAGGAGAACACACCGAGCACAAGGTTTTCAGACAGGCTTAGCGAATCTGCCGGCTTGTTAAAGTAAAGCTTAGCGGCATTGTCCGCACCGTAGGTTTCATTTCCGAGATACACCCGATCGATGGAGGCATTCATTGCTTCAGTCGCAGAATAGTTTTTGGTCACCCAGACACTTAACAAGCCTGACTGTGCCATTCGACCATCTCCCGAGGAGTCTGCCTGAAGCTCGTTATCCAGCATATTTTCGGCCAGATTAGCCGCGACGAAAGAGCCTTGAAGCCCAGGGCCTTTTTCCTCAGAGCCAAACGAACTGAAAGTACGGTAAACAAAACTCGTCGCAGAGAGCTGATCCATCCCGATTTCGCCAGTTTCGGATGAGGTAACCCACATTATCTCTTGCAGCTGTTTGGAGTAATCCGTATCGGATAGCTGCTTCTCAGGCTTGAGCTTATTGATCTGGTAGTAATAGCTACCTTCCATCGCGCCAACAGCAAGCGCTACGATCACCGCGAGGATAACGATAAGTGAGATGAGGAATTTCATAATGCACCCGTTAGGTTTTCATCCTATAACCACTGAATAATGAGTTATTTCTCATTAACTATAGTAGAAGATTGCCTCAAAGAAATGATTGATCATTCGATTAGCCATTACAACAAAGCTCGCAGAACGCTGTAGATAGCAGCGCCCCAGCGGATTAAAGAGTAAATCCCTCACCGTGCATTGTGTTTTATCAATGTTTCAAAAAAAGCGCTCGCCTACTATCAGATCATTGTTAACCAAGCAGTGATCAATTCACAGGAAGCGCACCGATGAAACACTTACTCATTACCCCTTTACTCCTAGCCACTTGTATCAATGCTGTATCGGTACAAGCAGCCGATGTTCCAAGCACCCCTGCACAGCAAACCTCATGGGGGCTATACATCGACTCCAATGAAGTGGCGAAAATGAAGCAAGAACTTGGCGATAAAATGCTATTTATCGATGTCCGTGATCCCATTGAAATTATGTTTACGGGCTTTACCGATGTCGTCGATATCAATATTCCATTTAAAACAGCAGACCCAAGCACGTGGCACGCCGAAAAACCTGTCTTTAATATGCAGTTAAACAAGCACTTTGAACGTAACCCTTCACGGGGTTGCATTTAGGCCACAATTCGTTATGATTAAACAATGAACAAACTAACTGAGGCGCTTTTCAATCACCAACTGCCCGCGGATCTGGCGGCGTCGCAGCGTCTCAATCGTCAGTTATTGGATTTAGTGACCCAACTGGAACAGCGTGTCGCTGAGCTGGAAGACATCGCAGGCAGCGGGAGTTCTTCCAGAAACTCCTCCAGACCACCGTCCCAGGATTCACCGGAACAACGGGCTAAGCGCGAGAAGAAGCCTAAGAGTCCTCGCAAGCAAGGAGCCCAGCCGGGTCATCAGGGTCATCAACGCGTTCGGGTAGAGCTGTCTGCGACGGATGAGCAAGTTCATTACTACCCAGGCACTCAATGCACCTGTGGTGCGGTGTGTGATGTCGCTCAGGAGCCTTATCAGCGACATCAGGTCTTTGACCTGCCTGAGGTTCGCAGTCAAGTCACTGAACATTGTCTTTATGAGGCAATCTGTCCGGGTTGCCGCAAGCGTCAGGTGGCTCGCTTGCCAGACACGGTTCCCTGTGGGCAAATGGGGCCGGGACTGGTCAGCTGGATTACGCTGATGAATGGCGCTTATGCCTTATCGGTGTCAAACATTCAACGCTTACTGAAAGATCACTGGCAACTCGCCTTCAGTACCGGTGCCGTGAGCCAGGCCACCCGCTCGGTCACGGGATGGTTGCTGCCGCTGTATCAGCAAGTGGGTCAGGCGGTACGGAATTTACCCGTTGCTCATGCGGATGAAACCAGTCATTACCGCAATAATGAGCAGCGTTGGCTTTGGGTGCTGTGTTCCTCGCAAGTCGTCTACTTTCTAACGCATCATTCTCGGGGTAAAGGTGCCGCGAAGGGTTTACTGGATAATTTTGAGGGTATACTGGTCACTGACCAACATGGCGGCTACAACGATTATCCGGTCGAAAAGCGCCAGCTTTGCTGGGCGCATATTATCCGTAAGTTTCGGAAAATATCAGAACGTGTGGGACGGGCCGGGGTGCTGGGGAAACAACTCTGGCGATTATCCCGCTTGATTGTACACTGTCGTAATCGTTGGCGATCGGGCGGCTATTCTGATGCTGGCTACCACACACGAATGCGACGATTCAAACAGGCGATCCATACGCTACTGTGCCTGGGGTGTGAGACCGCGCCCGCTGACCCGTTAAAAAAAGCCAGCAAAACAGCCAATCAGTGCAAACGACTGCTGGCGGATGAATCGATGCTCTGGACGTTTTTGCAGGATCGCGCGATTCCCATGACCAACAATGAAGCAGAACGTGCGATACGTCCTTATGTGATCTGGCGTAAAACCAGTTTCTTCAGTCAGTCTGCCAGAGGAGATCAGTTCCGTCCGGTGATTCTGACTCTGACTGAAACCTGTAAGCGGTTGGGCTTAGGCGTTTATGGACTATTGAGAAAAGTCTGTGAACAAGGCCTGTGTGGTGAGGCTATTACCGTACGGCTACCCTTAGGTCAGCACGCTATATCAGCGTAAGCCCCCCGTGAAGGGTTACCCTCAAAGACGGCTTGTCGTGACAATGTTCGTAAGATTTTATCGGCTGAACAGTGGGATAAGCTGGTTGTATTGCAGCGGGCGGTTATGGCGAAGTAGGCTCCTTGGCCACTTTTGTACTAGCTCAAGTCTGGGCTAGTACAACCTGCTTTGGATTTGAATCACTAAGCTCCATCAGGACTAACGATTTGATTGTACCGCTTAGCAGCCTTCTTCATTCGCTCTGTTGGCTCTACAGGTATATCCAAAGAACCAAAAAACAAGCACCAATCGCTTTTGTTAAAACGAGTCTGCTCATACTGTAACAACCGAAGTGTCAGATCATCGATACGTAATTTTGCGGTCGGACTTTTTCTGGTTTCGGAGTTCATACTTATCACCGGTTTTAGACACACCAATACATGTGCTCACTTATAGATATACATCATTCTATACTCATAAATGCACACTCAGGTATCGATCTTATTCAACAGCCAAAACAAGCATAATCTAATGCTATACTTTCAGTATATCCAAACGGAGCGTATACCATGCCAGCCGCCCAACTACCTACAGTTAACCCTGCGACATACCTGCAACAAGAGCGTGAAGCCACCGAAAAGAGTGAATACTTAAACGGTCAGGTTTACGCAATGGCGGGGGCAAGTCGCGAGCATAATCAATTGGTGTTTAATCTTGCAGGTCTATTGCATGGTCAGTTACGTGGAAGCCCTTGCTCCGCTTATATTAATGACATGCGGGTACGTTCGCGCGCGACGGAAGCCTATTTTTATCCAGATCTAACCGTTGTTTGCAATGATGCTGAATTCGAAGATGACGAAATGGACACTCTGCTTAACCCCGTTTTGATCATTGAAGTACTATCTCCATCGACAGAAGGTTACGATCGCGGCGCTAAGTTTGCACATTACCGTCGCATGGAGTCCCTACGTGAATACGTTCTAATCGCACAGGACCGGTACAGCATTGAACGCTATGTCCGTAGTGATGATGGGCAGTGGACTCTCTCAGAGGCAAACTCACCAGAATCACTGGTTGAACTAGTGACGATTGGTTGCCAACTTCGGGTAGATGAGGTTTATGAAAAAGTCCGCTTGTAGTGCAACCTGCTTTGGATAATTCCAACAAGGCATATCAGTCATGCTAAAATCGATTCATCAACGAACCAGAAGCCATCACGATGAATCAACAACGCAAGCTCCCCATAGGCATTCAAACCTTCAGCGAAATACGGCTGGGCGGCTATTACTATGTTGATAAAACTGCGTTGGCGCTTGATCTGGTTAACAACGGCAAACACTACTTTCTTTCCCGCCCTCGACGCTTTGGAAAAAGCCTTTTCCTCGACACGCTGAAAGAACTCTTTGAAGGCAATGAAGCACTATTTGAAGGGCTGGCAGCACATGAGCAATGGGATTGGTCAGTCAAATACCCAGTCATACGCTTCAGCTTCGGGCGTAAGAATTACAACCAACAGCAAAGTTTAGCCGAGTCGCTGAATCAACAACTGACCCGCATTGAGCAAGCATTCGATGTGAAGCGCCAGTTTGATGATGCCGGCAGTCGCTTTGCCGATTTAATGGACAACATCAAAGCCAAAACCAAGCTGCCTGTTGTGATCCTTATCGATGAATACGACAAACCTATTCTGGATGCCATTAACTCACCGGATATCGCCAGAGAGAACCGTGATTTCCTGCGCGGCTTTTACGGCACCATTAAAGACTATGACGCCCATATCAAGTTTAGCTTTCTAACCGGTGTAAGCAAGTTTTCTAAAGTAAGCCTATTTTCAGGTCTGAACAATCTCACCGATATTACGCTGGACCCTCGCTACTCCATACTCTGCGGCTATACGGATAATGACATTGATACCGTATTTTCAGCCGAGTTGGAAGGCCTTGATCGCGAACAAATCAGAGGGTGGTACAACGGCTATAACTGGTTAGGTGAAGGGGTTTATAATCCCTTTGATGTATTACAACTCTTCTATCGGCGTGAGTTTAAAAACTACTGGTTTGAAACCGGCACACCCACTTTTTTGGTTGATCTGATCCGCACTCAACGTATCCCAACACCCAACCTTGCCAGTCGCAATAGTGATGAAGCCTTACTCTCCAGCTTTGACCTAGAGAACATGCCCATTGAAGCGGTGATGTTTCAAACAGGCTACCTGACAATTAAAAACTCAACGGACTTAGGCGGCAACCGTTTTTATCGGTTGGGCTACCCCAATAAAGAAGTCTACCAAAGCCTCAATAACAGCCTGCTGCAATTCTTTGTCCAGAACACAGAAACACAAGTCACACAAAGGATGCAGTTGTACTCCCTGTTGCTGGAAAATGATTTTGACGGACTTAAGCAACTGTTCCACAGCTTCTTCGCTAGCATCCCGCATCACTGGTATTCAAACAATGAGATCCAAAATTACGAAGGCTATTACGCCAGCGTTTTTTATTCTTATTTTGCCGCCTTAGGCTTGGATGTAACCGTCGAAGACTGTACCAATCTCGGGCGCATTGATATGACGCTGAAATTCAACAGCCAAGTCTATATTTTTGAATTTAAAGTGGTCGAACTAGCGCCTGAAGGCAATGCGCTTCAGCAGATTAAGGATAAGGCGTATGCGGATAAATACCGTTCGCTGAATCAGCCGATTCATTTAATTGGAGTGGATTTTAGTAAGGAATCACGCAATGTGGAGGGGTTTGACGTTGAACAAGCTTGATTCCTACCACTCCACTTTGGCAAAGCCAGAAAAACAAAGTGCTGCTGAAGAAAGGCTTGAGCAGGCATTGCTGAGAGGGTTAAGTTCTCGGCCACCTGTACCTATCGATAGAGCATTTTGGGAACGCCTTAATCAACGTGCAAAAGGTACTGCTGGGTAATATTACTGCCAATTACCCAGCTGTCTATAACGTAACCCTTCACGGGGGGCTTACGCTGATATAGCGTGCTGACCTAAGGGTAGCCGTACGGTAATAGCCTCACCACACAGGCCTTGTTCACAGACTTTTCTCAATAGTCCATAAACGCCTAAGCCCAACCGCTTACAGGTTTCAGTCAGAGTCAGAATCACCGGACGGAACTGATCTCCTCTGGCAGACTGACTGAAGAAACTGGTTTTACGCCAGATCACATAAGGACGTATCGCACGTTCTGCTTCATTGTTGGTCATGGGAATCGCGCGATCCTGCAAAAACGTCCAGAGCATCGATTCATCCGCCAGCAGTCGTTTGCACTGATTGGCTGTTTTGCTGGCTTTTTTTAACGGGTCAGCGGGCGCGGTCTCACACCCCAGGCACAGTAGCGTATGGATCGCCTGTTTGAATCGTCGCATTCGTGTGTGGTAGCCAGCATCAGAATAGCCGCCCGATCGCCAACGATTACGACAGTGTACAATCAAGCGGGATAATCGCCAGAGTTGTTTCCCCAGCACCCCGGCCCGTCCCACACGTTCTGATATTTTCCGAAACTTACGGATAATATGCGCCCAGCAAAGCTGGCGCTTTTCGACCGGATAATCGTTGTAGCCGCCATGTTGGTCAGTGACCAGTATACCCTCAAAATTATCCAGTAAACCCTTCGCGGCACCTTTACCCCGAGAATGATGCGTTAGAAAGTAGACGACTTGCGAGGAACACAGCACCCAAAGCCAACGCTGCTCATTATTGCGGTAATGACTGGTTTCATCCGCATGAGCAACGGGTAAATTCCGTACCGCCTGACCCACTTGCTGATACAGCGGCAGCAACCATCCCGTGACCGAGCGGGTGGCCTGGCTCACGGCACCGGTACTGAAGGCGAGTTGCCAGTGATCTTTCAGTAAGCGTTGAATGTTTGACACCGATAAGGCATAAGCGCCATTCATCAGCGTAATCCAGCTGACCAGTCCCGGCCCCATTTGCCCACAGGGAACCGTGTCTGGCAAGCGAGCCACCTGACGCTTGCGGCAACCCGGACAGATTGCCTCATAAAGACAATGTTCAGTGACTTGACTGCGAACCTCAGGCAGGTCAAAGACCTGATGTCGCTGATAAGGCTCCTGAGCGACATCACACACCGCACCACAGGTGCATTGAGTGCCTGGGTAGTAATGAACTTGCTCATCCGTCGCAGACAGCTCTACCCGAACGCGTTGATGACCCTGATGACCCGGCTGGGCTCCTTGCTTGCGAGGACTCTTAGGCTTCTTCTCGCGCTTAGCCCGTTGTTCCGGTGAATCCTGGGACGGTGGTCTGGAGGAGTTTCTGGAAGAACTCCCGCTGCCTGCGATGTCTTCCAGCTCAGCGACACGCTGTTCCAGTTGGGTCACTAAATCCAATAACTGACGATTGAGACGCTGCGACGCCGCCAGATCCGCGGGCAGTTGGTGATTGAAAAGCGCCTCAGTTAGTTTGTTCATTGTTTAATCATAACGAATTGTGGCCTAAATGCAACCCCGTGAAGGGTTACGTCTATAACAACCCAAGCTAGTCAGGCCAGAGATGCTCAGCCATCACTTACTTGCCTGCTAGAAGTGTCGAAAGTGCAAAAATATTCAGAACCAATCGCCGCGTACTCCCTTGAAGCCTGACGAACCCAAAGCCTTGCCCCTGATATTTTTTGTCTACGGCAAGCCTACCCAGTAACAAGAACGGAATATCCTGATAGCCACCTAGCTTGATATCCTTGGGTAAATTTTCACGAGAAACTGAGTGAGCGCTAAGCGAGTAATAACCAACAATACTTTCCCCTCTGCAAGTACATAGACTTTACCCTCGAAGTGTCAGATGAAGTCGGAACTAATATATCTCAAAGGTTTCATAAAGAAAGTCAGTTAGCTTACTCACTTGCTAGCATTCTTAATATCCAAACTTTTTAGGGAGTCTCGAGCCTTACTTATCTTATCCTTCAATGATACAGAAATTGGCGTCGTGTCGTTAATTTCTTTAACTAAGTCACTTGTCGTAAGCTCCTTTTCACCGTTAATAAACGCCTTCTCTATACTCTCTTTGATCACAGATTCAATGTCAGCACCGCTATATTTATCAGTTTTTTGCATTAGCTCTGTAGTATCAATTTTTACATTCATCTTTTTTCTTTTTTTCAAATGAATCTCAAATATCTTCCTTCTTTCCTCAGCGTTAGGGAAATCAACAAAAAATATCTCATCAAAACGTCCCTTTCTCAAAAACTCAGGTGGAAGGTTAGAAATATCATTTGATGTTGCTACGACAAAAACTGAGCTTTCTTTATCTTGAAGCCACGTCAAAAAATGGCCAAACAACCTAGTGGTAACATCATTCCCACTACCTGAGCTTCCAACACCAGCGAAAGCCTTCTCTAGTTCATCAATCCATAACACGCAAGGACTAATAGCCTCAGCAATATTTATAGCTCTTCGAAGATTGGCTTCACTTTCACCAACATACTTACCCAGCAACTTCCCGACATCGAGTTTAACTAAAGGTACTTGAAATAAGTTTGCTGTTGCTTTCGCCGTCAGGCTTTTACCACAACCTGGCATACCAACAATCATAATGCCGTTCGGGACATCTACACCAAACTTAGTCGCCTCCTCTAGTTTAGAATAGATATACGATTTATTTTCCAGCCACTTCTTTAAATTCTCAAGTCCACCAATATCACTAACCGTTTCTTTAAAATTCAGAATTTCAAGCAAACCCGTTTTCTTTATAATTTGCTCTTTTTCTTCTAGAATCAGCTTCTTATCTTCTTCCTGTATTGAGCCACTATTGTGAAATGCTAAATTTAATATCTGAACGATTTCAAACTCAGTGAATCCTTTTAGTAATACTGACAAGTCGGCAACGAGTTTACTATCTATTATCGTTTCCATATCTTCAGCATAATTTAATATAACTTTAGAGATATCAGTGACGGTAGGAAAAGGGATATCAAAGACTGTAATTAATTTTTCTAGTTCTACAGGCACAACTAATTTTGTAGATACAATAAAAATAGTTACCTCATACCCTTCTAAATTTATAGTTTTCAATGCGATAGCCTTCAATAAAGCAATCGTTTTTAAATCACCAAGATGTTCATGAATGTCTTTTAATACAATAACGGTGTGGCCTTCTTTAACATTATCGAACAATGAAAGGAATTCATTTATAGAGTAATCATCAATGGAATGTTTTGTTTCAAAGTCCACATTTCCACCAGCATCATTATACTCGTAAATTTTTGCACCTTCTGAGACTTCCAAAATCATCTTATCTACAGAGGAAAAATCGAAGCTTTCCATGTAAATTATTGGCCGATATGATTCAACGTAGGAAGCTAATTTATTTAGTGAAATCATTAGCTAACCCTCAAATATTGAATTTTATACTCACCATGCGCTTTCTTAACGTCAAAACCATCAATCAACTCAAAGAGAGGATCATATCTATTAAAAGACAAACTACTCAAAAAATCAGGCAATATTTTCAATTTTTTTATTTTAATATTATTATATAGCTCATGAATACTCACCTTTTCTTCCTTATAAGTCCTCACACAGTTTTCTTCCATATGAGTCCTCACACAGTTTTCTTTACTTAAAAGCCTGTCATTGTATTCTGCTTGTATTGAGCGAAGCCAAGTAGAAGTGTCAACAAAACTGTGTTTGGACTTGTCTGTGAATCTATCAAAGTCTACTCTTATAATTATAACTCTCTCTTTTACTACCTCCTTCCACCCCTTACCCCCCGATCCTCTAACCTCAACAAGTGAACTATTGGGTACATTTATAAGTTTTGAAAATATATTTTCATCATAATTTTGCACAAAATCGACCATTAATCTAGTGTAAATAAAATTATTATTTATAAAATATTTTACTAATAAATAGTTGCTCAAACACGCAATAATCATAAATGGGCTTGACACAATAAATTTCTCATAGAAAAAGTGAACATCTAAAGCAAACAACTCAATATAATCTTCCCCTATTATCTTCGCTATTTTTTTAATTCGTTAAAATCATCTTTATATTCAGTTGCTTTTTCTAATAATTCATTATATTCAAGGTGATAGTTTTCTATTATTTTTTTATTATCTACCACTCCCTTGTCTAGTAATTTATATTTTTCACGATTGTTTTTAAGTTGCTCTATAGAAGAGATTATTTCTTTGAGTTCCATTTCATCAAAATTAATATCAAATATTTTCACAAGCTCTAATATTGGATTATTTTTATTTTCAATATTTTCCACTTCATAATATGCATCATCAAAACCTCTAGACTTTAGCCACCGCTGTAACACCCCGCTTTGGTATACCTCAAGAACATCATCAATAGAAAAGTTATCCCTTATTCCTTCAATATTCCGTACAGGATTACCATCAAGTCTCATATTGAATTTTATTTTCTTCGCCATAACCTACCTCAGCTACCGTTATTTTTTTGTTATTTTATTTAAAATAAACAGTATTTTTTTAATACCATTTTCTTTTTCTAATTTATCTAACAACTGCATCCTTTCACGACGTCTATTAAGCCGTTGAATAGAAATCATAGTTTCAGAAACTTCTTCTTCATCAAAAGGCACCTCGAATATTTTCAAAAGATCAAAAATAGGATTATCTTTATCCTCAATATTTTTCACTTCATGACATATATCATCAAAACCTCTAGACTTTAGCCACCGTTGTAATATTCCATCTTGGTATACTTCAAGAACATCATCAATAGAAAAATTATCCCTTATTCCTTCTATATTCCGGACAGGATTACCATCAAGCCTCAGGTTGAATTTTATTTTCTTCGCCATAACCTGCCTCAGCTACCGTTAATATTTTATTATTTTTAAAAATTAGTAGAAAACAAAAGTTTATTTAAAAACTAAAAAAGTCCTTAATGGCTTTACCAACCTTTTTAGCTCCCTCCTTCACTCCCTTCCATGCCTTTTTAGCCACTGACTTTACCCCTGTTGCGACCTTCTTCACTCCCTTTTTAATCACCTTTCCGACAACATAGCCCCCCGCCTTGCCGACTATCTTTCCCACCGTAGCCCCTACAACAGCGCCTGCTGGACTAAGTACAGAACCAATAGCTGCTCCCACCTTGCTGCCTACCGCCTCCCCTATTTTCATACAAGTAGCCGTTATCGTTGCATTTATTGTCGCAACACTACGATCTACCGTATATTCAACAGCATCAATTGGCGAAAACTCACCACTTCCTACTTTATGAGCAACTTTTGCAGCGGTTACCCCTCTATCAACAATCGTTGTAATTTCTTCCGTTGATTTACCCTCAAGGGCAGGTAGAAAACCTTTCTCTTTGGCAATGACGGCAGCCATTGATATATTTTTTTTGAAATCTTTATCGTTTTTTGAATCTAAACCACTCTCAAAGTAGTCTTTTACCGCTTTAACTTCCTTAGAGCCTTCATCAGGCTCAAAACTTCCATTATCAAAAATTAAAGCGCTGTACAGAGTATTGTTCTTCACTTCCTCTTCGAAGTTATTAACAATGGCGGTTTTATTTAAACCTTGAAATTTAGTACTCTTCAGCGGCAAGAAGAGTTCACTTTCAGCACCAAATATATCTTTTACTATTTTGGAGTTTGATTCAGATATAGCATTTTTAATTTCACCAAAAAACTCCTCAGTATTTTCGATTTTGTATTCATGCACTACCCCTTCAAGCTGCTGTTCAAACCATGCAACTCTTGAACTCCCGCTTTCTTTAGCTTTTGCAAGTGACTGATAATTGTCTTCGATAATATCAATCGTTTTGGAAATTGCTTCCGCTACTGCATTTGCATCTTCCAACCCCTCTGAGCTATTCGCTTGGTAGATTCTTGATAAAACATCATTTAGATTAAGTGTGCTGTCAAACCCTGCTTGAGATTCGAAAATACCTTCAATGATATTGCTAATATTTTTATCATTTGATTGCGCTGTCATGAATTACCTATATTTTAAGACGCACGAATAAGTAGGCGAAGGGTAGAACTCGCCTGTTTATGTACTCAAAATTAATTTCGCCACTAGTCATGGATAACTAGATTTGTTGATCATGCCCTCGATTTATAGCCATTTTAAGACTTTTTTTATAAATTATACTAAGGCTTACCGTTCAGAACCTGAACATAATAGAATACAGCTGTTTTTTGAAATCACTGCTGGATATGTTTGTAACAATCGTAAACATATTCCAGCAATTTTATAGAGGATGAAGCATTCAAACAGTCAAATACCTCTCAACCAACTCATCACTCAACCCAGCAATCTCCCCCGACGCCACTGACCTACCCCGATCCAAAATACAAAACGTATCCGCCACTCTCCTAGCAAACGGCAGCTTCTGCTCAACCAACAAGACAGTCAGCCCTAGCTCATTATTCAGCTGAGTAATAATATCCCCGATCTGACGTACAATATTCGGTTGAATCCCTTCCGTAGGCTCATCCAATATCAGCATTTTCGGGTCAATCATCAGCGCTCGCGCAATGGCTAATTGCTGCTGCTGGCCACCGGATAAATCACCACCGCGACGCTTGAGCATATCCTTCAGCACTGGAAACAAGTCATACACAAACTCAGGGACTTTTTTAACCCCATCACTGCGCGCCAGTAGCCCAATTTCCAGATTTTCATGCACCGTCATTAGTGGGAAAATCTGCCTCCCTTGCGGCACATAGCCAATGCCTAAGCTGGCGCGTTGCTCAGCCCTAACCGTTTGAATGGCTTGCCCATCCAGCATGATCTCGCCAGACTCGGTCGGCAACAGCCCCATAATGACTTGCAACAGGGTCGTTTTACCAACCCCATTGCGCCCCATTAAGCAGGTACATTTGCCAGTTGGTACGTCCAACATCACATCCCACAGCGTGTGGCTCTCGCCGTAATATTGGTTTAAGTTTTGAATACTTAGTAGATTATTACTCACCGAGATACACCTCTATCACGCGCTTATCACGCTGCACATCGTCCATCGAACCTTCTGCCAATACGCTGCCTTGATGCAATACGGTAACGCGCTGCGCAATGGAGCGTACAAAGTCCATATCATGCTCCACCACGACGACCGTATGGTCACCGGCTAAGGAGGTCAGCAGTTCAGTGGTTTTATCCATTTCCTGATGCGTCATCCCCGCCGCCGGCTCATCCACCAGCAATACATGGGGTCGCTGCATCAGCAACATGCCGATTTCCAACCACTGCTTCTGGCCATGCGATAAAGAGCCAGAGCGGCCATCCGCGCCATCTTGCAAGCCGATAGTGGTTAGCACTTGCTCCAGATAGTCCTGCTGCTCGCCACTCAAACGCGCGCGGAATGTCGCCCAGACCGACTTATCGCCCTGCATCGCCAGTTCCAGATTTTCAGCAACGGTGAGGCATTCAAAGACAGTTGGCTTTTGGAATTTTCGCCCGATGCCAGCCTGAGCAATTTCAGGCTCATTCATGCCCAGCAAGTCCATGGTTTGGCCAAAGCGCACCCGACCACTATCAGGCCGCGTTTTACCGGTGATGATATCCATCATGGTGGTTTTACCGGCACCGTTTGGCCCGATAATGCAGCGCAACTCACCGGCATCAATCGCCAGATTCAAATCATTAATTGCTTTAAAGCCATCGAAGGAAACACTCACCCCTTCCAGGCTTAAAATCACGCCTCGATCGGTAATGGGTTCCAGATTTTGATGGGGCTTGGCAAAGGCAAATACCTCATCACGGCGCATGGTTTCGCGTAACGTGTCTAATGCACTCATGTCACGGGCTCCTTTTGCTTACGCTGGAGAATACCGACAATTCCGCGAGGTAAATACAAGGTTACCAGCACGAATAAAGCACCCAGCGCGAAGATCCAAACCTCTGGCAATGCACCGGTCAGATAGGTTTTTGCATAGTTCACCACTAGCGCACCTAAAGCGGCTCCGTACAAAGTGCCACGTCCGCCAACGGCTACCCAGATTACTAGCTCAATCGAGTTAAGTGGCGAGAATTCACCGGGGTTAATGATACCGACCTGAGGCACATACAAAGAGCCTGCAATACCAGCTAATACCGCTGAGAAGGTAAAGATCGCCAGCTTAATTTTATCGACTCGGTAGCCAATAAACCGGACTCGTGTTTCAGAGTCGCGAATCGCCATGGCAACCCGTCCTAAGCGCGATGCAACAATGGCGCGGCAGCTTAGATAACCCAATAACAACGCAATGGCGGAGGCGAGAAATAAACCAATTCGGGTTTCATCTGATTGCAGATTAAAGCCCAGAATATCCTTGAAATCAGTCAGGCCGTTGTTACCACCAAAGCCCATTTCATTGCGGAAAAACGCCAGCAATAAGGCGTAGGTTAGCGCTTGGGTAATAATCGACAGATACACGCCGGTGACCCGTGAGCGAAAGGCCAACCAGCCAAATACAAAGGCCAATAAACCCGGCACCAACGCCACCATAATCATGGCAAACCAGAACATATCAAAGCCCTGCCAAAACCACGGCAGCTCGTTCCAATTCAGAAACACCATAAAGTCCGGCAGGTCAGGATTACCATACACGCCGCGATCACCGATCTGGCGCATCAGGTACATGCCCATTGCATAGCCGCCCAGTGCGAAAAATGCACCATGCCCTAAGCTCAGGATTCCCAGATAACCCCACACCAAATCCACCGATAAGGCCAGCAAGGCATAGGTCAGGTATTTACCCAGCAGGGTCACTGTAAAGGTTGAAAGGTGCAGCGGACTTTCCGGCGGCACATATAAATTCAGATACGGCACTACCACACAGGCCATGATCAAAATTGCGATCAATATCTGGCCACCGTAGTCGCCTCGTAACATTCTAAACATCTCGCCGCTCCTTAGTTCTCTGCCGCACGTCCCTTTTGAGGGAACAAGCCCCTCGGACGTTTCTGAATGAATAGAATAATGAATACCAGTACCAATATTTTGGCCAACACGGCACCCGCCCAAGGCTCCATAAATTTGTTTGCAACACCCAAAGTGAAGCCACTAATCAAGGTTCCCCATAAGTTACCCACGCCACCAAATACCACCACCATAAAGGAGTCGATAATGTAGCCTTGCCCTAAGTTCGGGCCGACATTGGTCAGCTGAGATAAGGCCACGCCGGCGATGCCCGCGATACCGGCACCCAAACCAAAGGTCATGGCATCCACTTTTGAGGCTTTAACGCCCATTGCACGCGCCATGCCACGGTTTTGTGAAACGGCTCGGACTTGTAAGCCCAGCGAGGTTTTCTTTAACACTAAAAATAGCGCGGTGAATACCACCAAACAGAAGGCAATTACGTACATACGATTCAGGGTTAGTGACAGCACTTCATTGACTTGAATCGAGCCAGACATCCAGCTTGGCGCTTCCACTGAGCGATTCAGTGGTGAGAAAATACTGCGTACCGCTTGCTGCAAGATCAGGCTAATCCCGAAGGTCGCCAGCAGTGTTTCCAAAGGCCGTCCATAGAGATGACGAATCACGGTTTTCTCAATCACAATCCCCACCAAACCCGCCACAATAAAGGCCGCCGGAATGGATAGCACCAGGGCGATGCCTGGGTAATTGGGTAAAATATAATGCTGAATACTGTACGTGGTGTACGCGCCAATCATGATCAGCTCGCCATGCGCCATATTGATGACACCCATGACACCAAAGGTAATCGCCAGACCAATCGCCGCCAGTACTAATACCGAGCCTAAGCTCAGGCCAAAGAACAGCGTTTCGAGGTGACCATACCACTTCACTTTTTCATTGATCGAGACCAAGGTCTGCGTGGCCGCATCGGCAATTTGCTTATTATCCGATTCGGCTAAGGACTCCAAACGTGGGCGTACCAGCTGGTTCAGATTGCCTTTTAAATGCCCAATCGCCGCCAGTACCCGCTCTGGCTCATCCGAGCTCAACTCCGATAAGGAGATCAGCGTTTGCATTTCCTTTTGCACAAGCACATCAGGCTCGGTTTTTAATAAACCGCTGACCAGCTCCACCTGCTCTGCATCGGCTTTACCAGTGATGGCTTTCACCGCCGCCAATCGCTTCTCTGCACTGGGGCTGGATAACTGGATCTGCGCCAACAGCTGATTAATCTGCCCGCGCATTTTGTTATTGGTTCGAATTCTTGAAAGCTTAACGTCATCGCTGATTGGTAGCATCTCGCCGCTTATGACTTGCTTGGCTTGTGTGGGGTCAGTGTCCTCGTCGAAGAACACTAAAGTATCATCTGATTTGACGGAGAAAAGCTGCCTATCGAGCAATGCTTTTAGGATTTGTTCAGCTCGCTCATCGCCACTCTCGGCAACTTGCTTTGCGCCCTGAATTTTCTGGTTGAAGCCTTTGGCTAGCAGGTTTTCGATACCCGCTTGCAGTACGGATTCATCGGCATTTGCCGTCGTCAATAATCCACTGAACAAGCTGAGTAATAAGGCAAAAACCCAATACCGGATGGCATATCTGTTTTGCTGCACGGATGTCACCTCTGGTGAGATGTTTGAAGAAGTTCACGCCCACCGATTAAGAGTGGGCGCGAACAAGTGCTGAAGAGAACACGGAGAGGAGTTTAGTTAACAGCACCCAAACACTTTTCTTCTACGGTGTTGTAGTTACCGCAGTTTTTCGCATCGGTCCAGTCAGAGACCAGATCTTTAGAGCCCGGTAAGAAGTCAGACCACGCATCGCCAGCAACCGTACCTTCGGTTTCCCAAACGACTTCAAACTGGCCATCTTCCTGAATTTCACCAATCAATACTGGCTTAGTGATGTGATGGTTAGGCAGCATTTTCGCAATTCCACCGGTTAGGTTTGGAGTTTCTAAACCGATAATGGCTTTAGCTACTGCATCAACATCCGTAGTACCGGCTTTTTCAACGGCTTTAACCCACAAGTTGAAACCGATTACGTGCGCTTCCATTGGGTCATTCGTGACGCGCTTATCGTCTTTAGTGAAGGCTTTCCACTCTTTGATAAAGGCTTCGTTGTCATCGTTCTCAACGCTCATGAAGTAATTCCATGCCGCCAAGTGGCCAACCAAAGGCTTAGTGTCAAAGCCAGACAGCTCTTCTTCACCCACTGAGAATGCGATAACCGGAATCGACTCAGCCGATACGCCTTGGTTACCTAACTCTTTGTAGAATGGCACGTTAGCATCACCATTGATGGTAGAAACCACGGCTGTTTTCTTGCCTTCGCCACCGAATTTCTTGATATCAGCAACAATGGACTGCCAGTCAGAATGACCGAACGGCGTGTAGTTGATCATGATGTCTTCGCCAGCGACACCTTTTGATTTCAGGTAAGCCTCTAAAATCTTGTTAGTGGTACGCGGGTAAACATAGTCCGTACCCGCCAGCACCCAGCGCTTTACGCCTTCAGCCATTAGGTAATCAACCGCAGGAATTGCCTGCTGGTTTGGCGCAGCACCGGTGTAAAATACGTTTTTAGACGACTCTTCACCTTCGTACTGAACCGGGTAGAACAGCAAGCCGTTCAACTCTTCAATAACCGGCAATACTGATTTACGAGAAACTGAGGTCCAGCATCCGAAAATAGAATCTACTTTATCTTTAGTCAGCAGCTCACGGGTTTTCTCCGCGAATAGCGGCCAGTCTGAAGCTGGGTCAACGACTACCGCTTCCAGTTGCTTGCCTAACAGGCCGCCTTTTTTGTTTTGCTGATCAATCAGCATCAGCATGGTGTCTTTTAGTGTGGTTTCACTAATGGCCATGGTGCCAGACAAGGAGTGTAGCACCCCTACTTTAATCGTTTCACCTTCTGAGTGGCTTGCAGCATTTGCCGCTGATCCAAACACAAATCCGGCAGTCAGAACTGACGCCAGCATTACTTTGATCTGTTTCTTCATCGCTTAATCTCAGGTTAATAGACTCAGAAAGCTTCAATGCATGAAGCGTGCCAACATTAACATTCCGTTAAGGTACAAGGTGCCAAGCCTTTAGTAATCCAAGGTCACGCATTCGCCGCACCACGACAGAACAGGAAAAGCGATTGGCGCACCAAAAAGCGACTTTTTATGCATTAAAAGGGAATGTTTTCCTCAAGTCGTGAGTCCTATATCATTGAGAATAAAATAATCACTTCGGATAATAACCTCATGAAATTACTTCATACATTGAGCCTAGCCGCCCTACTCGCACTCTCAAGCCTGAGCGCGCAGGCTGAAATCATTAATATCGATAACCAAAAAACCGAGGAGCTGGTTAAACAAGGCATACCGGTCATCGATGTGCGCATGAAGTCAGAATGGCAGCAAACTGGCATTATCGAGGGCAGCCATTTACTCACCTTGTTTGATGAAAACGGGGATTATGATTTAGAAAAGTGGATTGCCGACTTGGATAAAATTGCGGGTAAAGATAAGCCGTTTATTTTGATTTGTGCTGTCGGTGGACGAACCGGAATGGTCAGTCAGTTTTTAGATCGTAAGCTGGGCTACAGCCAAGTTCACAATGTGAGCAGAGGGATTAACAGTTGGATTAAGGATGGCAAAGCGGTTATCCCTTACTCCGATAGCGCGGCAAAGCCTGCGGACTCAGTGGTTCAGTAATCCCACTTTTTCAGCGAAGCGCACGCAGTTAAAGCGGTCTTTCACACCAAAGGCATTATGCAGCGTGCTTACATGAGTTTTGATGGTATTGGGGCTTAAATACATAATAGTCGCAATATCATCATTGCTATAACCTTCCTGCATGAGCCGTAGCACTTCTACTTGGCGAGCCTTTAGATTGTAGTGCGCCATTAAGCGATCAATAATGTCGACCGGCTTTTGCTTGGGCAAATGTGCGATGCCAGCTCGGATATCATCGGGCAGAAACACCTCTCCCTTCATAATCACGTCTAAAATGCCAACGATCTGGTCGATCTTGTAAGTCTTAGGAATAAAGCCCGTTGCACCAGCATCCATGACCGCACGAATATCCCATAAGTCTTCACTGGCAGAAATAATGACCACCGGTATATACAAGTCGCGCTGCTCAACCGCCTGCAAAAAAGCAAAGCCATCCAGCTCTGGCATGTGTAAATCCACTAGCAGCAAATCAGCCAGATCATCCTCAGCCTTCTGAATATCAAGAATCTCCAACGCTTCACGCGCGCTAATCGTACTAATCACCTCTAAGCTGGGATCATGCCGGGTCAGTACTGCATTTAAGCCTTCGGTAAACAGCGTATGATCATCTACGTGTATTATTTTCATAAATCTTCCATAATTAAGAATACGCCAAAACCACTAGCACCAAGAGCCTCATGCTCTTATAATTTCGCAGAAAGCCGCTAAGAGAATCTTATTTTCAAGCTTCGGAGATATATATGTCAAGTTCGTTAAACCTGTTGCTAAGCTCGGTATTAATGCTACTCCTGCTCCCGTTGACGGCCATTGCAGACACATTACCCGCGCCTAAAGGTAAAGTTTTACTCACGATTACGGGCAATATTAAACACAGTAATGGCGACGGTATTGCCAGCTTTGACCGCGAAATGCTGGAAGCCTTGGGCATGGTCAAGTTAGACACTGAAACCTATTGGACCGATGGCGTACAGCAGTTTGAAGGCGTCCCTGCCAAGGCAATATTTGAACTGGTTGGCGTCACTGAAGGCCAATTGAGAGTGCATGGCATCGATGACTACTCGGCGAGTGTACCGGTTGAAGACATGTATGAACACCGCACCTTGATTGCGCTGAAAAATCACGGTGAATACATGAAGATTCGCAGCAAAGGCCCGCTGTGGCTGATTTATCCATTGGATGAGCGACAACAACTTAAGAAGAAGCAAATCAATAGCCGCTCCGTGTGGCAACTATCCATGATTGAGGTGTTATGACCTCAGCGTCAAAAACCCCGCACTACCTGCTGATCTTTATTGTCTTATTAGCCTTTGGCGCCATGCTATTTAGCGCTTATAAGCAACATGCCGAAGAGACCGACGATTACACGCGCAAGGTCAGGCATATTGTGGTTAATGGCTACCAATTGCGTTTGTGCATCTATCAAACGCAGCAGGCATTTGATAGCTACTCTCTCGGCAATCCACTCAAAACCAAATCGGGCGTCGCAGAGGTTTATGATATTTGCTGGAGTAAGTTTGAGATTCTCCTTAAAGGAGAAACCAATGAGGTGCTTTCAACTATTCCGGGAATTCATGAAAAGCTACAACACAGCTTTAATGCCTTCAAAACACTTGAGCCACTAGTCATGCAACTGCGGCCGGGTGATGGCTCCTGGAGAGCCTTTGATCAGGTCATGGAGCAGGAAATCATTCCGGTTGTGCTGGAAGTATTGAGTGAAATACGCATTGGCACCAACTGGAAGCAAGCCTACCTCAAACGCTCCACGCTGCACTCCCGCACCTTGGTTGTTCTATCAGTCTTTGGGGTGGTTTCAATCGTTGCCATCCTTATTTTATTACTAACGACTCAAGTGCGGGCGACTAAAGAAGCACTGATTAAAGCCGAACAAGCAAAAGTCGCCAAAGCTAAATTTCTAGCGGTTGCCGGACACGACCTGCGCCAACCATTGCAAGCGGTGACCTTGCTATTAAGCACCTTACAATCGCAAGCCGAAACGCCGGACAATGCCCGCTTGTTTCAGGGAATTCATCATTCACTAGATAGTATTACCGAGCTATTAAATGGCGTACTGGATATCTCCAAGCTGGATGCAGAACAGCTTACAGTGAATAACGAAGCCATCGCGCTGAGCCCGATTCTCAATAAAATGTTGGACCGCTATGTAGAGCAAGCCAATAGTAAAGGATTGGTGCTGACGCTGGATAATCCAGAAGATTTGTATGTAACCAGCGATGAGCTATTGCTGGAGCGGATTATCTCAAACCTACTGAGTAACGCGGTGCATTACACTCATGAAGGTGAGATCACTTTATCGGTCAGCCACACCGCTAATAGCGCTTCGGTCACCATTAAAGACACAGGCCCTGGCATCTCTGAGGATGATCAGCAGGTCATTTTTGATGAGTTTGTGCAGCTCGATCAAACCCGCGCCAATAATACTAAAGGGTTGGGCTTAGGCTTATCCATTGTAAAGCGCTTATGTGAAATGTTAGGCCATGAACTGCAACTCGACTCAGAGCCTGGGCACGGTAGCAAGTTCACGCTCGGCCTCAACCTCGCTGAAGCGCCTGCTAAAGATAATTTACCGGACAGCTCGCGCGCGCAATGGTCGCTGGAGAACCTGACGGTATTAGTGATTGAAGATGATCGTAGCATTTTGGATTCAATGGCCGTATTACTGGAAAGCTGGGGCTGCAAGGTTGTTACCGCAGCCACTATGGAGCAAGCCATTAGCCAAGCCAAAGTACTCTATGAGCGAGATGACTTTAATCCCAATGAAACGCTACTGATCAGCGACTACTATTTGAGCCCGAACTATAACGGTTGTGATGTGATCGAACAGGTGCAAACCATACTAGGCGCAACCCCGACCATGGTGGTTACCGGTGAGACAGACTCCGAGCGACTGGAAGAAATACGAAAGGCCGGTCACAGTGTTTTCCGCAAGCCGTTAAAGCCAGCCATTTTAAGGGTCGCGATTCAACGCATTTTGCGCAACATTTAACCGCCAATCTGATTTTCACCCTAGAGGGTGAGGACTCCTAAGTTGTTTCACTTTAAGATGATCTATAAATGAGCTAATAGTCGTTTCACACGTCGGCTACAAGTCATTTAATTCATCTTATTACTGGGGAGTAAATAAATGAATACTGAGAATAACTCACGAATCTGTGAACTCTATTTACAGTTCGACGAGAGCAATATCGAGCACACTCAGGCTAGGAAAATCACCGAAGCCTGCATACGCTCTAACAACTATAATCCAGCACTTGGCTCTTTTATCAAGCTAGCCGAAAAAGGCGACCGCGCCTTTCAACACAACACCGGCGTTTTAATGCAGTGCATTAGTGATGTCCGTGACTATAATGGTGCCGTTCAGTGGTACCGCGAGGCTGTAAAGCAAAATTTTGCCCCTGCCAAAGAGCGCTTAGCCGTGATGTATGAGTTTGGTGAGGGCGGCTTACCCGTCGATAATTCAGCAGCCGTTGCGCTGTACCGCGAATCTGCCGATCAAGGCAATATGCACAGCATTTATAATCTGGGAATGATCTTATCTCAGGGCAGCAACTGCGTACCGCAAAATCTCAAGCACGCTGAAGACTTGCTACTGACTGCCGCAACGGGTGGCCATGCACTAATGAAAATCAATCTGGGTATTGTCTATCTGAAATACTTCGGAGAAGCAGACAAGGCCGCCTTCTGGTTTAACCTTGCAGTAACTCAAGACCCGTATGTTGCTCTCGACTTAGGTGAGCTGTATTTACACGGCGAGGCTAACATTGCCGCTGATATGACGCGTGCAGAATACTGGCTGGCCATTGCAGCAGCCTATGGCTATGAGTCAGAAGTTAATATGATACTCGGCGATCAAGCGCCGAAAATGACAACGTTTACAACCCCCGGTCATTTGCATTAATTGATCCGGATCACTGCGGCGACCGATCCCTACAATCATTGTCGCCGCAGCTTTTTACCGCTTAGATCCTACCACGCTTACAAGCGCTTCAGAATCTCATTTACACTATCTTTCGCATCGCCAAATAACATGCGCGAGTTTTCTTTGTAGAACAGAGGGTTCTCGACACCTGCATAACCCGATGCCATTGAACGCTTTGATACAATCGTGGTTTTCGCATTCCAAACTTCCAGTACTGGCATACCCGCAATCGGGCTATTTGGATTATCCTTCGCGGATGGATTCACAATGTCATTCGCACCGATCACCATGACTACATCGACTTCCGGAAACTCGTCATTGATCTCGTCCATTTCCAGCACGATGTCATACGGTACTTTGGCCTCGGCCAGCAACACATTCATATGACCTGGCATACGACCGGCGACGGGATGAATTGCAAAGCGCACATTGGTGCCATTAGCCCGCAAGCGCTTAGTCATCTCTGATACCGGATGCTGTGCATGAGCAACCGCCATACCATAGCCCGGCACAATCACGACCTCTTTAGCATCTTTTAATAGCTCAGCGGTTTCATCGGCTTTGATTTCGGTAATTTCACCAGCAATCTCGCTATCATCTGCAGCACCTGCTGGCGTATTACCAAAACCACCCATAATCACGCTTAGGAATTTGCGATTCATGGCCTGACACATAATGTAACTCAGGATCGCACCACTGGAACCCACCAATGCACCCACCACAATCAACAGGTCATTTGCCAACATAAAACCAGTGGCGGCTGCGGCCCAGCCTGAATAGCTGTTTAGCATCGAGATAACCACAGGCATATCCGCGCCACCAATCGCCATAACCAACAAGGCACCGAAGACAAAGGCCAGCAACATAACTAACACTAGCGCAAACATCGACATGCCAACACTATCGCTGGATAGGAATACCGCAGCCAGAATGACTGAGAAGACAACCAAGCCCAGATTCACGTAATGACGGCTGCTAAATACTAGCGGTTTGCTTGATAGCAGCCCCTTGAGCTTACCAAAGGCAACCACCGAACCGGTAAAGGTGACCGCACCGATAAACACACCCAATACAATTTCAACTTCGTGAATGGTTTTCTCAGCACCGGTGAAGTGCATATTGGGGTCGAGATAACTGGCAATACCCACCAGCACGGCCGCCATTCCCACAAAGCTGTGAAGTACCGCCACCAGCTCAGGCATCGCGGTCATTTCAACCCTCTTGGCCAGTACCGCACCAATCGAGCCACCAATCACCATCATCACAATCAGTAAAATATAGCTCTCAACTCGATTACTCAGAATGGTAGCAATGATTGCCAAGCCCATTCCCAGCATGCCGTATAGGTTTCCACGGCGGGCGGTTTCCTGCTTGCTAAGCCCACTTAAACTTAGGATAAATAAGATACTTGCGCCTATATAGGACGCGACTACTACGCCATTCATCATGACTTAATCCTCCTCACGACTGAACATGCGCAACATACGCTGCGTCACTAAAAAACCACCGGCAATATTGATACTCGCGATCAACACGGCAATCGCCGCCAGAAACGAGACAATGAATGAGGATGACCCAATCTGCAGCACAGCCCCGATCACAATAATCCCTGAGATCGCATTGGTGACACTCATTAGCGGCGTGTGTAAGGATGGCGAAACATTCCAAATCACCTGCCAGCCAACAAAAATCGCCAGCACAAATACGATCAAATGACTCATAAATGCAGGCGGTGCAACTGAACCTACCCATAGCAAAAAGCCAATCATTAGGAAAATACTCACCAAGGTAGTCGTCGCTTTCTTTTTGGCAATCGCTTTAAGCTCGGCCTTGGTTGGCTCAGCAACTGCCGCAGGTGCAGCCTTTGCTGCAGGCGCTGCCGACACGCTAATCGCTGGTGGTGGCCAAGTAATCTTGCCGGCTTTGGTAACGGTTGCACCACGGATGACATCATCCTGCATATTATGGACGATATTGCCGTCTTTCTCGGGTGTTAAGTCGGCCAGCATGTGGCGTAAGTTAGTGCCGTATAGCTGACTGGATTGAGTCGCTAATCGGCTGGTGAGGTCGGTATAACCGATGAGCGTCACGCCATGCTTTACCACCACTTCGCCAGGCTCGGTCAACTCACAGTTGCCGCCCTGCTCTGCTGCCAGATCAACAATCACGCTACCGGGTTTCATCAGCTCAACCATATCCGCCAAAATCAACTTAGGCGCGGGTCTACCGGGAATCAGTGCGGTGGTAATAATGATATCGACTTCTTTGGCTTGCTCACGGAACAGCGCCATTTCGGCATCAATAAATTCTTTACTCATGGTTTTTGCGTAGCCGCCAGTGGTGCCACCGGCTTCATCCGCTTCGAATTCCAATAACAGGAACTCAGCGCCCATGCTTTCAACTTGCTCCTTCACTTCGGGACGAGTATCGAATGAGCGAACAATCGCACCCATGCTGCTAGCCGCACCAATTGCAGATAAGCCTGCTACACCGGCACCAATCACTAAGACTTTAGCTGGTGGAATTTTACCGGCTGCGGTGATCTGACCCGTAAAGAAGCGCCCAAAATGATTCGAGGCTTCAACCACGGCACGATAGCCCGCGATATTGGCCATCGAGCTCAGCGCATCCATCTTCTGAGCACGGGAAATGCGGGGGACCGCATCCATGGCAATCACATTCACATTTTTATCAGCCAAGCGCTGCAGCAAAGCTTCATTTTGCGCAGGCCAGAAAAAACTAATCAGTGTTTGTCCGGACTTAAAATACTCTTCTTCGTTCTCATCCGGCTTATTCACCTTCAGGATAATATCGGCATCGTGCCAGCAATCGTGCTTGCTGGCGGCAATGCTGGCACCGGCTTCCTGATAGGCTGCATCACTAAAGTTGGCCGCTTCGCCCGCACCGGACTCAATCTCAACACTATATCCAAGCTTCAGTAGTTGAGTGACCACTTCAGGAGTTGTCGCGACGCGTCGTTCGCCACTGACAACCTCCTTTGGTACTGAAATCTTCATACATGGTTCTCCTGAAAAATTTTTGGCGCCACCGACTTCCTCCGCCGCATCACTAGTTAAGCACGCTCAGGCTTGTCAGTTATCCGGTCAATTCCTGTAGAATGACGTGGCACTTATAGATGAATATCACTTTTTACAAATTTTAGATAGAATTTGTATTGCAGACCGAATAAATAAAGCCACGTGACATAATCCCTTTTTAGCCTCAGGACTCCCCTAATGACACAATCCAAAATTAAGCTGGTCATGTTCGACTTAGATGGCACTTTAGTCGACTCGATTCCCGACTTAGCCTGGAGCGCTGACCGCACTTTGGAGCGTTTGGGTTTGCCCTTATGCGGTATTGACAAAACACGTGACTATATTGGTAATGGCTTGTTTACCTTGATAAAAAGAATCTTAACGCAAGATATGCATAAAGAGCCTGATCCTGAACTTTACGAAAAAGCCATACCTATTTTTTGGGAGTACTATGGCAATAACGTTTGCCAGTTCACGACTTTTTATGATGGCGTCGTGGAGACATTAAAAACACTCAAGTCTCAAGGCTATAAGGTTGCCTGCATTACCAATAAAGCCGAAGAATTTACAAAAACCTTATTACGGCATTTACAAATTATTGACATATTTGATCAAATCATTGGTGGCGACACGCTGGAGCGCAAAAAACCCGATCCACTTCCCTTACTACACGTGGCAAGCATTCAGCAAGTCAACATTGATCAGTGCTTGATGGTGGGTGATTCGCGCCATGATATTGCAGCAGCTAAAGCAGCGGGAATACGGGTCGTTGGAGTACCCTACGGCTATAACCATGGCGAAGATATTGCGCTATCGGAGCCTGATTACATTGTGCAGTCACTCAGTGAACTGCCGGACTTGCTGTTAAGCATTCAATAAATCGCCGTAATTATTGAGCGCTCATTTATATTTTCAATAGGACCGGTACATCGAAGAACTTGGCCAACTATCCTCTGTCAAACTTTGCACATCAGCAAAGGAACAGACTCATGAAATACCAGATTGCACAACTCGCCTTACTTGTCGCCTTAGTCCCCGCTATCGGTTTTAGCGGTAGCCAAGCCAAGTTTGGCGAAGTCGGTTATGCAGGTAATGGCTGCGAAGCCGATAGCGATACCGTGGTTAAATTAACACCGGACTCACTGACCATTATTCCCAAAGCCTTTCACTTAAGCAGCGCCACCGATCAGCAAGAATTGGAGCGTAAGAAGTGTGATATTGCGGTCGGTGTTAGTGTGCCAGCGGGCTATCAAATCGGGGTTGGCGAGACAACGATGCATGCCTTTGCTTCATTGGGCGATGCTTCCAGTGGTGATATCAGCGTTAGCGCAGGCTTTTCAGCAGATCCTTTTACCGAAAAATCAGCCGTACTTGAAGCCAGTACCCACGACAACCTGACCGTATCGAATAAAACCGAGCAATGGGCCGCTTGTGGCAGTGACAGTATTTTGCGCCTGAAAGCCAGTGCTTTAATACGCAGCACGCCAGAGCAAAAAGACTATCTAACCGTGAATAGCTTCTCAGTAAAAATCCTTTATCGCAGCTGCCATCAAGAAGCTTAGAGATCTGTCATAAGCTCGCGGACTAGCTCCCAAACCGCAGCAGTCACCGGCGTTAATTCAAGGTGGCTGTTGCGTACCAGTACAATATTTTGTGCAGGTAACTCTTCCTGTAGAGGCCGGTATACCAACTCTTTGCCATCGTAGCTTCTTGAGCATAGAGGCTGCGTATACACCAACGACACGCCTAAATTATTCGCCACCATGCCGCGTTGTAATTCAAAGGTTTGCGCATTATGAGCGACTTTCGGCAGATAACCCAAACTACTCAAAGTCATCAATAAAAAGTCACTGGAATATGGCGCATCAGATAACACAAACGGCTCTTCCATCAAGCGTTTTAATGGCACACGCTCCAGCGCAGCCAACTCATGATCTGCCGGTAACATGGCATGTGGCGTCACCGACTTTAGCCGCTCGTAAATCAGCCCTTCTTCTTGCAATACGCCATAGCTAATCGCGATATCCAAATCGCCACGCTTTAACATGCCCGGAATTTCGGTAAGTTCGGCATTGATAACCCGAGGATCAATTCCCGGATAGCGCTGTTTTAAATTCAGCAACACCATTGGCAAATAATACGGGCTGATATCTACAAAACAGCCCAGTAACACTGAGCCAACGCTCTCCGTGGTGCAGTCCGAATCCAAATTACTAGCCAGATTCAACAAGTGCTTGGCGCGCTGCATCAACTCACGCCCATAAGGAGTTGGGGTAATACCTTGCCCTTTTTGCCGGATCACCAAAGTTTGGCCAAAGGAAGCTTCCAACTGCTTAATCGCTCCCGATATCGACGGCTGCGACACATGCAATTGACGAGCCGCCGCGCAGGTTGAGCGTAGCTCGGCGGCAGCCACAAAATAACTGAGTTGTTTTAAAGAGTAGCGTATCATTCGCGCAATATAGCACGGGGAAATGACGAATGAATAAACAAGCCAGCTTGCCAATGTACGACTTTCCAGAATTTCGCAAAGCCAGCGATGCTTGGTGGCAAGGCGTTGCGCGTCACCTAAAGCAAGCGGGTGTTGATCAGGTGCCGGAGCAATTGCTGCATGATGTGCCAGTCAAAGAACTTTGGCAGCATCCGGACTTACTGCTAAGCCAGTGCTGCGGCTTTGACGTGGCTTATGGCTTGAAGGATTCGCTGCGTGTATTGCTGATCACCGATTGGGATGCCGAGGGCTGTTCGACCGGCCATTATTCCAGCTGGATTGTGGTACATGAAGACAGCGCGCATCAGGATATTGCAGATTTATACGGCCACACGGCGATCATCAATGGCTCTGAATCACACTCTGGCATGAATTCATTATTTGCCAAAGTGCAGCCGCATAGCGTTGAGGGTCAGTTTTTCAAACAGGTTGATATCAGTGGTGCGCATGCCTCCAGCTTGGAAGCCATTATTGAGCGACGTGCTGATGTGGCGGCCATTGACTGCGTAACCTACGACCTACTCAAACAATATCGCCCGCAAGCGTTGGATGGCATACGCATTATCGGGCAAACCGACGAAGCGCCAGCCCACCCTTATGTGACTAGCGCAGCCGCCTCGCCCGACACCATTATCCGCATGCAAGCTGCATTGGAAGCCGCGTTTAATGATGCGGATTTAGAGAGCGCCAGAGCTGCCATGCTGCTCAAAAAAGGGCTATTTAATCGCAGCAATGACTATCAGAGAATTGTGGATAACTTTGTGTATGATTCTCGATTGCTGGATGCCATTAAGCAGTAGGGTTCAGTAACCAGACTGTATCTAAGGTGGCAATCGTGCCTTTGAAGCCACCTTCCATGGGAGTCGATTCCAGCTGCTGAACATCATAGCTTTGATCATAATGCGCATGCACTTCCTCGCCCACAATGGAGAACGGCGGGCCAGACATCAGGCTTTGATCATATTCAAAACACAGCAGTAATTGTGGCGCGCTCTCGGTGAGATTGATCAAGTGTTGAGTGTAGTGCTTGCGAGTTTCTGGTGGCAATGCGACCAGAGCAGCCCGATCGTAAATCGCATCGACCTTGCCGAGTTGCTCCGCGCTTAAATCAAAGATATCGCCAACAAAAATATCCAGTCCTTCAGCTTGATAGCACTTTAATTTCCCAACTTCTGAGATCTGCGGCTCAATATCGAACTCTGCAAATAACTGCTGAATCGCCAGCTCACTTAGCTCTGCACCGACAATCTGATAACCCTTATCCAACAGCCAAGCCATATCCAATGTTTTGCCGCACAATGGCAGAAAAATTCGACTGCCCTCTGCCAGATTCAGCTGATCGATGTGTTTTACTAATAGTGGATTTACATCACTTTCATGGAAGCCAATTTGGTTATTTTCCCATTTTTGATGCCAGAAGCTCGCTTTCATATCTAAACCTTAGTTAGCAGTGGTTGGGTTGCGATGATTAATTGGTATCGCTGATTATTCCGGAAATTATGACATATCCAGCGGCATTTGCGCGGGTGATACGTCATCCAAAATCCCTTCCAAGACTAACAGCTTTTCCTTTTTATCAATGCCGCCAGCGTAGCCAGTGAGTTTGCCATTTTTACCGATTACCCGATGGCATGGCACAATAATCGAGATTGGATTTTTGCCGTTTGCCAAGCCCACTGCACGCACTGCTTTGGGATTATCAATGGCTATCGCCAAATCCTGATAGCTCCAGGTTTCACCAAAGGGAATGGTCTGTAGCATTTTCCAAACTTGCTTCTGAAAGTCAGTGCCTTGTGCATCGGTTGGTACTTCAAACTGGGTGCGTTTCCCCGCGAAGTATTCACCAAACTCGGTGACGGCTTGTTGCAAGATTGGGTGGTTATCACAGGCGATACCAAAGTCATCGGGCGCTGTCGTGTGAACATCAAACCACGCACCTAACAGGCCTTTATCATTGGCTTGCAAAGTAATGGTGCCGACGGGGCTTTGGTAATGGGTAAAATATTTCATGACTGTGAGTTCCAACAGTTAAAGGTGGCGTAGCTGCCCCAAGGTGATAAAGCGTCGATAAGCTCGGCTTGAGTGCTTTGTTCGGGTAATGTGGCAATGGCTTTTTTGATCACAAGGTCTGTCGAGAGAAAGCAATCTGGCGGCGATAAGCCACGCAGTTTGGCATAACTAACCGTCCATGGCCCAATGCCTTTGAGTGCCAGCCATTCTTCCGGTGGCGCATCGAAGTGATCAACCATAAATTCTGCGAAGCGCTTTAAGGTGTCTTTGCGGCTTTGTGGCATTTTTAGAGATGTTAGGTCGGCGGCGGTAATTTCGGCTGGTGTGGGGAAATAGCGGTTGGCTTTTAGCTCATTAGAGTCCATGTCCGCAGCCTTGATCGCTTCAAGCTCATTGCCAAGCTCATTGCCAAGCTCATTGCCAAGCTCATTGCCAAGCTCATTGCCAAGCTCATTGCCAAGCTCATTATTAGTCTGATTCAGGTTTTCCACAAAGTTATTCAATAAGGTAATCGCTGCAGTGATTGAAATTTGCTGGCCAAAGATAGCTCGCACACCCGCTTCCCACTGATTCCATACACCCGGTATCCGCAGCCCTTCGCTCATTAGCGGCGCAATCGCTGTTTGACTGAGGTGTTGTTCGATCACGGCAATATCGGCATCTAAATCAAACAACCTTCTAATCTGCGCGACCATGTGTTTTAACTGAGAGATATCATCAATTTCAAACTCAATAGCCAGTGTATTTTTATCGGCAAGCTGAGCGCTAAACCAGCCCTTGGCGTTATCAAGTTTAAAGCTACGGGCGTAAAAATCATCGCCAACCGCTTCAATGCCACAAATCGCACGCTTGCGGTAAAAGTTAAGTAAGTGGCTCCAGTTAAATGGCGGGCGATAGGCTAAGCGAAGTTGTTTGCTTGCGCGACCTGAAGCGGCGGCAGTCTGCTTACGCGTATCCCGTGGAGCTAATCGAAGTTTTTTCTGAAACGCATCATTAAAGCGGCGCACGCTATTAAAGCCGCTAGCAATCGCAATATCACCAATACTCATATTGCTGGTATGTAGCAACTGCTTGGCAAACATCAGCTGCTGATATTGCGCATATTGCTTAGGCGACATGCCAAGATATTGCTGAAACAACTGCCGCAAGTAACGATCACTAATCCCCAAGCGAGCGGATAGCTCAACCAGATTATGACGCTGCAACTCGCCCTGCCCAATCAATGTCATCGCTCGCTGAAAAGTCGTTTCCACCCCTTTCCATGCCCATGAGCCCGGCGCACTATCTGGACGGCAACGCAGACAAGGTCGGTAACCTGCTTGCAGCGCCTGCGCTTGATTCCCGAAATATTCCACATTGGACTCGTGCGGCAAATTCGCAGGGCAAATAGGCCTGCAAAAAATCCCCGTGGTTTTCACCGCAACAAAAAAGTGCCCATCAAAACGACCATCTCGCGAGACTCTGGCGCGCTGGCATTGCTGCATAGTGAGCGTAGAAAAGTCCGAAATCGGCAAACTGTCTCCAACGCTCTGTTTAGCGACTTCAATTTCGACGGTATTAACTGACATGGCGGGTATCACCCAAGCTTTGAATAAAATCAGTTTACCGCTTAACGCTAAGCGATATTAGCCATTTCCGGCACTGTTGTGATTGCTTATTCTAAGTAATCAGTTTTCCTGATCTTCAAAATCATTATTTGATAGTTCTTCTGATGCGTTAAGCATTGCTAATCTATTAGCCAATCACACACCTCTGGAGACTCTAGTTGAACACAAACGCCCATCGCCAACCATCACAAGCTCGCACGCCCAATCACGTTGAGTGGCCCACTGTATTTTTAATTGCAGTGACTTGGTTGAGCTTTGCGCTGCTCACTTTCTTTTACCAACAGATTCCCCTCTGGTTGATCATTCCTCTCGCGGCTTATACCTTAACCTTATTTGGCTCTTTGCAGCATGAGGTACTTCATGGCCATCCAACCCCTTGGCAATGGCTTAATGAAGCATTGATTTTTCCAGCCATGACTTTATGGATTCCCTACTCGCTATACAAACAAACCCACTTAAAACACCACAATAATGATGACCTGACTGATCCTGATCGTGATCCGGAAAGCTATTACATCAGCGCCGATCAATGGGAAACGTTGCCTAACTGGAAACAGCGCTACTACCAATTTTATAACAGTTTTGTAGGTCGCTTTTTCTGGGGACCAATACACATTATGGCGCAGCTGCTGGTTAGCGAGTCCCGCCAATTACTCAGTGGTTGCCAACACACGTTCAAGCGCTGGCTAGTCCACGCTGCGGCTTGTGCATTGTTGTTGTATTGGGTGGTCGCCGTGTGTGGCATTTCGTTTTGGGAGTATCTGCTGGTGTTCGTCTATCCCGGATTAGCGCTCTCGCTAGTACGCTCATTTGCAGAACATCAGCTGGCAGCAGATCCCAAACATCGCTCAGTCATTGTAGAAGCCTGCCCGCTACTTAGTCTGGCTTTTTTAAACAATAATCTACACGCCGTGCATCATGCGCATCCGGGTTTGGCTTGGTATAAGATTCCTGCCGTCTGGAAAGCTGAGCGCGAGCAAATCCTTGCCGATAATAACGGATACCATTTTTCAGGCTATCGGGAAATCGCTTGTCGTTACTGGCTCAATGCCAAGGAAAGCCCACGCTACTCTGCCGCACCCAAAGCCGCTTAACGCCTTCTTTACACAATCCTGACGTAGCTTTACCTTGTCATAACCCACCCTTACAGAGGCCTAGTGCATACTTCTCTACATCGGCTACACAGTCACTGCAAGCCGGTTAATAAATTGAAAATAACACTACTCACTTATAAAGGAATGACATCATGAAAATGCTAACAACTTCTGTACTGACCGCGATTATGGCAATTGGATTGGCAGGTAATGCCGCCGCCGCACCGAAGCATGAAGATTCGATGGTCATCAAAAAATCTCACGTACAAACAGGCAACCATCACCAGAAAGCGGTTAAACGAGTTGCCACTAAGCAAGTGTCACAGAAGCCGGCTAAACGTGTTGTTAAGCGCGTCGTGAAACAGCCCGTTAAGCACGTTGCAGCAAAGCGTGTCGTTAAACGCGTCGTTAAGCAGCAACCACGAAAAGTCGTTAAAGTGAGAACTCACCGCGTAAGAACGGGCGATACCCTGTACCGCATCGCAACACGCTACGGCATTTCAGTGAATAAACTAATGCACCTGAACAACCTGCGTAATGCCAATCACCTGAAAATCGGCATGAACATCAGACTGAGCTAAGCAACGCTAAATCCCTCATGCCATGGATATGGCGTGGGGGATAAATCCACTCGTATACCTTTACAAAACCCTAACAAAATTTAACGCCCGGCTACACAATGTTGGAGCATACTGCTGCGCATCGGCAAATGAGATTCCCCTAACAAGCCGATAACAAATTAACGACAGTTGCACTAACTAGTAAAGGATTTACACAATGAAAATGCTAACGACTTCCCTACTTTCGGCGTTGATGGCACTTGGCTTCGCAGGAAGCACGATGGCAGCAAGCAACCAAGACTCGAATAAAACGGGTAAGCAAAGTCTGGCGAAAGCGCCAGTTAAAACAAAGATATACCGGGTGAAGCGTGGTGATACGCTGGAGAAAATCGCAGCGCACTACAAAGTATCAATGAAGGAAATCATGCGCCTGAATAACCTTCATCATGCCAACCAGATTAAAATCGGCATGGATATCAAACTAAGTTAAATAACCAAATCCCCCAAAACCAAATAGGCTGGCTTGGGGGATTCGGTTAGATTATTCCCTCCTCGGAATTGCCGAGAGAACTAGTGCAAGCGAGGCCTGCTGCCTAAGTCAGTGATGGCTACTTGCATCCAACGGATGCCATCGCTTCCAAGCTCTCGCTCCCAAATACTCAGGGTCGAAGGGCGAATATCATTGATACCGCTAGCTGAGCGCTCATCACCGCAAAACTTAGACAATGCGGGAGACTGACTCCACTTCTCTAAAACCTCATCGTAAGACGAGTTGTTGATCATTCTTAAATACAGTAAGCCTATTAACAGGCGCATCGGCGGAGAATTTTTTCGCGCAAAGTGATGCCCTATGCGACTCTCCAGTAGTTGCCAGTTGATTAACTCACCCATGCGTAAAATATTACGTTCTTGTCTTGATGTTATTGGCATTGGGTAGTGTTCCTTTTTAACTGCGTTCTTATATAAATATGTTAGCTCAGCAATTGGATATTTTTTTAGTTGACTTATCAAGGGTCGAAAACTACACCCCTAGCAACTTGCCTATAATTATCAAATAGTTAATATTATTAGCTCGGTGATAATAGCCACCTCGCTTATCATTTTTTTTGGGGTAAAGTGAGCCAAGCTGTGCTAAATTGCTTAAGTTCAGGTGAAGAACAAGTAATTAGCCACTTTTAGTTACTTGTCAGCCGAGACTAAGAAACTCCACGAGAGTGCAAGAAAACCCTCGATAAGTGGCCTATAATTAATAGAAAGAGTCATAAGATGGATAAGATATCAACGGAGTCATTTAACCCCGAATTTCTCGAATTAGCGCGGGATATCACCCGCCTTGGTTATGATGGTGTCTTATACTCATTCATCCCTAAGCCCGTCTTCATCAACAGCAAAGTGCAGCCTGTTTTCCAATGTTCCGAAGGATTTGCGCCCTGCATTGATTACTACCTGGAAAAGAATTACGGCAATAATGACTTCATTATTCGCCTTGCATTTGAGGGTTATGACGAGCCGATTGACTGGTGGGAACAGATTGATGCAGGCAAAGTCACTGACAGTGAGCGGGCCGTGCAGGAAATGGTACGGGCCAAATTTGGTATTTATCACGGGCTGACCGTGTTAGTGCTGCATGGTACGTTTGCCATCGCGGGCATTTCAGTGGTGAGTAAAATTGACGATGCGGATCACTTTCAAAAGCTAAAGCAGGACTCACTGGAAGTGCTGCAAATGTGCGCGAATCGTTACCACACACGCATTATCCAATCCAATGAGGACATGCGGTTCTTTATCGCCCCACTCTTGGAAAACCTTAGTGAGACCAAAAAGAATGTGCTCCGCCATATGATGAGTGGCGCGCCCATGAAGAATATTCCAGAGGTGTACGGCATCACTCAGCGCTATGCTGAAAAGGTATTACTCACCATCCGCCGAGAGTTTGGCGATATCTCAACCAATGAGCTGATGTACATTCTTGGCATGACAAATATGAGAGAGTTTTTGTAAGGCGTTATGCCAAATAGCTGCCTATCAATAACCACTTTAAAAGGCCACCGGTAAATACACTTCGGCTAATAATTGCTAGCAAATCCGGAGAATAACACCGGATTTGCCACTAAAACTTTCTAAGCTGCAGAATCCTCTTGCGGCTGATTCGCGCCCAATACCGTCACTAATAAACGCCGTAATCGATTCTTCAAACCATTGATCACACTAAACAACGATGGCACGAATAATAACGACAGCAAGGTAGATACCAACAAACCACCAATCACCGCAATGGCCATTGGCGAGCGAAACTCGCCGCCCGTTCCAAAGGCTAAAGCACTCGGCACCATACCCGCCACCATCGCAATGGTCGTCATCACAATCGGACGCGCCCGCTTATGACAAGCATCGAGCATGGCGGTATCTCGCGGCACATTGCGACTCATAGCTTCGATCGCAAACTCCACCAGCATAATCGCATTCTTCGTCACAATCCCCATCAGCATCAGGAAGCCAATGACCACCGGTAAGCTAATTGCCTTATTCGCCAAAAACAGCGCGAAGATCGCCCCACCCACCGCTAAGGGCAATGACAGCAGAATCGTAATCGGTGTAATAAAGCTGGAGAACAGCAAGACTAGCACCACATACACCAGCAAAATACCCGCCCCCATCGCCAAGCCAAAGCTGGAGAATACATCCGCCATGACTTCTGCATCCCCCGCACTTTTGATTTGCGTGCCTTCTGGCATATTCACCGCAGCGGGTAAGTTATTCACTTTTTCCACTGCTGCACCTAGCGTGGCGCCTTCAGTGAGATCGCCTTCAATGGTCACCAATTCACGGCGGTCATAGCGCTTGATGGTACTCGGGCCATTGGCAAAGGTAATATCTGCAACCACGCCTAGCGGCACAGGGTCACCTGCGGTACTTGGAATCCGCACACCTGCCATCTGGAACAAGTCATCACGCACCGACTCTTTCATGCGCACAGTAATCGGGAGCTGACGATCGCCCGCATTGAATTTAGCCAGATTCGCACTGCTATCTCCAATCGTTGCCACGCGGATGGTCGAGGCCAATGCGCCGGCGGTAATTCCTAACTCCGCCGCCAGTTCTGACTTTGGCGTGATGCGGATTTCCGGACGCGCCAAAGATGCCGAAGCCGTGATATTGGTCAGCTCGGGAACGCCTTTTATTTGCTTGGATAGCAGGCCAGCAGCCGCTTGCACCGCTTCTGTATTATCACCTAATACCGACAGCTGAAAATCACGCTGACCATCAGCTTTCATATAGGTCAGTCGTACATCCGGCGTGCCTTCCAGAAGGGTTTGAATATAACGCTGCAGCTCAACGGCAGAGCGATCACGATCTGATTTTGGAATGTAATTGATAATGAAATTGGCCTTGGTGATATCACCGGAGCCCCCATCCACAAACACCCGATCAACCTCATCCACAGCGGCAATTTTGGCGGTAATCTCACGCGAGACTCGACGGGTATCATCCAAGGTAGAGCCCGGTGGCAACTCCACTGAAATGGTCGAGCGCCCCTCATCCGTCACCGGTACAAATTCACTTGGCAACAGCGTGGCTGAGTAAATAGAGCCTGCAAAAATCAATACGCCCATTAGCAAAGTGATCGTGCGGTTGCGAAGCGTCCAATGCAGAATGCGTTGATAAACGCGCATTAGCCAGCCGTCTTTTTCTTCAGCGGCAACGCCCGTGCTTTTTAGAAAATATGCAGCCATCATGGGCGTGACTAAGCGCGCCACCAGCAATGAAAACAGCACGGCTACGGCGACCGTTAGCCCGAATTGCTTAAAGTATTGACCGGCAATGCCGCTCATAAAGCTCACCGGCGCAAACACCGCCACAATACAAAAGCTGATCGCGATTACAGTTAAGCCAATTTCACTGGCCGCTTCGGTAGAAGCTTCATAGGCGGGCTTTCCCATGTGGATATGCCGCATGATGTTTTCGATTTCCACAATCGCATCATCCACCAAGATCCCCGTTACCAAGGTAATGCCCAGTAAGCTAACCGTGTTGAGCGAGAAGCCCAGCATTTGCATTACAAAAAAGGTCGGGATAATCGACAGCGGTAAGGCCACCGCCGTAATAATGGTGGCGCGCCAATCCCGCAGAAAAATCAACACCACAATAATCGCCAATGCCGCCCCTTCATACAGGGTTTCCATCGCGCTTTTGTAGTTACCTTCGGTATACACCGTGGTGTCGTCAATCAACGAGACTTTAAAATCAGGATAGCGCGATTCGATATCAGCCAGCTTGGTTTTCACGGCCTGCGAGGCGGTAATGTCACTGGCACCAGTCGCCCGATACACCCCAAAAGCGACCACCGACTCCCCATTATTCATGGCAAATGAACGCACCTCTGCGGGACCATCAATCACCTTACCCAAGTCATCCAAGCGCACGGTGCGGCCATTGGAAAGCGCCAACTGGGTTTCTGATAGCTTCTCAATGCTATCCACACTACCGAGCGCGCGAATGCTAAACTCTTGTCCTGAAAGGTTTCCGCGCCCGCCACCTAAATCGATATTGGTGGCGCTTAACTGGCTGCTCACATCCGATGCGGTAATGCCTAGAGCCAGCAGGCGGTTTGGCTCCAACTCAACTTTAATCTCACGGTCTGCACCTCCCAATCGCGTGATTTTACCCACGCCGGAAAGTGCCTGTAGCTCACGCGACATGACGTTATCGACAAAGTAAGACAGCGCCCCAATCGACAGATTAGAGTTTGATACGGCATAGGTTAAAATCGCCTGCCCCGTCACATCCAACCGCTTGATAATAGGCTCGGAAATAGCATCCGGTAAGTCACTGCGGATACCTGCAATCGCATCTTTAATATCATTTAACGCACGATCAGAATCGGCTTCCAGATTAAATTCAATGGTGATGCTAGTTGAGGAATCGGTTGCTTGTGAGGTGACGTGCTTGACGCCGGTAACGCTGGAGACTGCATCTTCAATTGGCTGTGTGACTTGGCTGACCAGTTCAGATGGCGCTGCACCCGGCTGTGCCACATTCACAGTAATAATTGGAATATCAATATTGGGAAAGCGCGTGATCGGTAAGCGCCCAAAGCTCACCAAACCAATCAGGCATAACACCAAAAATAAGGCCAGCGTCGGGACTGGCTGGCGAATCGCCCAGGTAGACATATTCATTGTGCGGTCACCTTATCGCCATCGCTAAAAAAGGCACCGGCTTTGGCAATGACCACATCGCCATCCTTAAGGCCGGAGATGATCTCACGTCGCCCATCATCGGAGACTGCACCCGCGGTGACTTGCCGCTTTTCAACCACGCCATCTATTACCAAGCTCACATATTCTTGATTATCTTTGGTGGTAATCGCGCTGATCGGCACGGTCGTCACATTGCGCTCACTCACAATAATCCAGCCATTAGCTGACAGCCCGGGTCGTAAGCGGGTAGCCGCCGGAAAGCGAATGCGAACCTTAGCCAAGCGTGTGCGGTCATCCACCGTGGGTGAAATCAAGCGCACCCGCCCCGTCATTGGTTTGAGTCCGGCAATCTCCATTTCAGCAGAATTACCCACACTGATGGCCGATAAGGCCGTCTCAATCACTTCCGCTTCCATCTCGACCACGCCATTTTCAATCATTCGAAATAATGGCTCACCACCGGAGGAGGCAATCGCGCCCAAGCGTGCGGTACGGGCAGAAATAATCCCATCGACCGGTGCCCGAATCTTTTCACGTGCTTGGTTTAATTGCGCCAACTCCAGCTGTAACTTTGCCTGATTGCTTTGCGCTCGCGCCACATCCAAGCCGCTTTCAGCACTCATTAGATTCGCTTCTGAAGAGTCTGAACTACTCACCGCTTTATCCAACTCTTCCTGACTAATCACTTCACTACGGCGTAAACGCTGCGAGCGATTTAATGACAGGATTAATTCCTTCCGCGTTGCCTTGGCCGCATTGACCTGACTTTGGGCTTGAGCAATGGCTGCCATCGAACGGGATAACTCTGCCTCAGCCTGTAATACCTGTGATTTAAGATTCATGCCATCCAGCACCGCTAACACATCACCAGATTTCACCTGATCGCCGATGTCGACATTGATCTTCTCAATCGCATAGCCATTGATCCGCGTATTCACATAGACCTCCTCACCAGCAACTAACGTGCCGGAAACCGAGACCCGATCAATCAACTTGGTTTTTCTGGCGGTATCGACGGTAACCGTGGGAGCGACTGTCGTTTTTGCGACAATGGGCTCATCCGCGGCAAATACCTGAAGATTGAGTAACAGGCAGAGGCAAACAGATCGCAAGGCAATGCGGTGTAAGGACAATTTCATAGCTAGAATCTTTCGTTATTTTAAATAGTTAGATTGTTTTATTCGCTTATAGGAGCAGAGTATCGGTGCGCTCTGTGGCTTGTCAAACCTAAAACAATAAGCCACTTAAACAGACAATACACCAACCGGTTAGTTCGAAGAATGAACACTCGCTTGTATTAGTCGGCCAATGCGCTTTTTGTTATAATTTAATGATCGCGACTCATATTATTGGAGCTACAAGATGCCGACAAAACTAAGAGCATGGTTTGACACCCCTTCTCACCTCGAGCTGGACCGTCAGGATGAAACCCTGCAACGCGCCTTTGCCGTGGTGATTTACCATGTGATTTCAGCCGATCAGGTAGAAACCGATAAGGAAAAGCAGCGTTTTAATGCGTTCTTCAAGAATGATTTTGGGTTGAATGATGAGCAAGTCAGCCAGCTGTATAGCGCAGCCTCTCAGTTTGATGGCGACTTTGAAACGTATTTGGAAGTGCTGCAAGAAAAGCTAGCGGATTTTCCGGGCGTGGAGCTGAGATTGATGCGGGCGCTCAACTCGATGATGACCTCACACAAGTTTGAAGCGCGCGAATACGCTGCCTTTGAGCGTATCCGCGATGCGTTGTTTCCGAAGGTCTAAAGAATTAGTACGCTCCGTTGCCTTGGGGTGGCGGAGTGTTTTGCCAAAAGCTATACAGCTCATCCACCTTGATATCTAACTCTACGGACTCAAGGTACAGCGTTTGCCCACTAATAAAGTGCTCAACTTGCCAATTGGTACGGCGTCGGTAAGTCTCAATAAATGGAGAGTCCTGAGAGCACAACACATATTCTTGCAGACTTGGAATAAGCCGATATCCCGCCAGCTTTTCCGCACGATCCTTTTGAGCGGTACTCACTGACAAGACCTCAATAATCAGGCATGGCGACCGGTTTACATAATCGTCATTTTCTTCTTCGCAGCTAACCTGCACATCAGGATAGTAATAGCGCGTGTCATCCAAAGCATCAATCGCGACCTTCATATCAGACTGAAATACCTGACAAGGGCTACTACTTAAATGATTGAATAAGTTATTGGCAAGCTTCATTGTGAGCAAATTGTGCGTTCTGCTCGCGCCAGCCATTGCGTAGACGTGGCCATTATTATATTCGCAACGCTCACCATCATCTGCCCGATCATTTTCGAGCTGAAGGTATTCCTCAGGGCTTACCCAAGTTGATTTGGAAGCGATACTCATATCGTGTAACTCTCTTCGCTGCTGGATATCACAAGATTAGCCTTCAGCTAGTCAGCTGTCAAAGTGGAGCTCTGACCTATGGAACTAATACCTAACTGAGGTAAGTGTTCACACGTAGAATCAACAAGTTAGATAACCTATTGACCTAGCAGGATATATAAATAACGTGGTTATTAATCAATAAAGAAACGTTCACTAAGCTATTGCTTTGTAAGTTATTGATATTGCGCGTGAACATATATGGTCTCCTCCAGTTTTGCAAACAACAATACTCATTGATTGACAGATAGGTTTGCGTTCGTATATCCGGCCTGTTTATCGCGTCTATAACACGGGGCCTTGATGAAGCAGTCGCGCCTAGCATCCTTATCGCTTACACGGCTTTTTTAGCCTCTGTTCACATCAGGTTTCTGCCAGGCCGGTTTAACCAGTTATGTCATCAACAATTAGTGTTCCTTTGCAACGGGTAGAAGAAAGCTACACACTCTTCCTTAAATTATAAAAGCGTACCTTGTCGTCCTTCAATGCGCTAGCGCGGATAAGCAATATAAGCCTCTTTATTGGTTGTCACCGCCCATGCAATGCGGGCTAACTTGTTCGCGAGTGCAACGGTGGCCTTATTCATCCCCCGCTTCTCAATAAGTTGACAGACCCAACTGCTCAAGCGGTCATTTTTCTTATTCGCCACTCTGGCAAAAGCACGGGCACCATGAACCAATAACCCCCTCAGTTCCTGATCACCTCGCTTACTAATGCCCAACAGGACGTTTTTACCGCCGGTACTGTGCTGACGAGGAACTAAGCCTAACGAAGCGGATACACCCCGCCCGTTACGGAATACTTCACCGCTACCCACATAACTGTAATAGGCGCTGGCAACAATAGGGCCAAACCCCGGAATGCTTTGTAAGCGTTTGATTTCCTCACAGCGTTCAGCTTGATTCACTAGCAGGTCAGTATAGAACTGAATATGCGCTTCTAACTCAATCAACTGATTAAGGCGCTGCTTGAGGAGCTGTCGGAATAAGTCGGTCAATCCATTTTCAGCGTCTTCCAATAAATCAGGAATAGCTTTGCGTAATGCAGTAACCCCCTTAGGTATAACCAGTCCGTACTCCCCAACTAAACCATGAGTTTGGTTGCAAAGTGCTGTTCGGCTCTGAACTGCTTGTTTTCTCATGCGCTGAATCGCTTGTTGGTCTTGCTGTCCCACTGTTTTTAGCGGCACATTGTGAATTTTTGGGCGACTCGTTGCCTCAGCAATGGCCAGTGCATCGTTGTAGTCGTTCTTATTTCCCTGAACAAATGCTTTGACGTGTTGCGCAGGCAGCAGTGACACCTCAAATCCCATTTTTTTCAGTGTTCTTCCCCAGTAATGAGCGCTAGCGCAGGCTTCCATACTCACTTGACAGGGTTGCAGATTGGAGAACCAAGTAATCAGCTGCTTCCGTTTGAGCATTTTCTTGATAACAACTTTATGCCGAGTATTTAGGCCAACAATATGAAAAACCTGTTTTGATAAATCCATTCCAATGACGCTAATATTACTCATGTGGTCTTCTCCTCATTTGTATTGGTAAGATTTGTACCTTCCAATTCTGGCACATAGATGCCGATTAAGGGGAGGAGACCATTTCATCACTTACGTTTAGACAAGGTGTTGTCTTCGTGTTCTTGCGCCAAAACGAGAAGCAAGTTGCAAAAGCTTCCCCTGTTGCAGGGTTTATGGTGTCAGATGTATCATCTGACTCTCTCGACTCACCATTAATTAACATTCTTGCAAAAACTTGATTACTCATACTTCCTCCATGTAGTTAACTTGTTCGTAATACATATTTAATTGAACAGTTAACTCGTTAATTTTGAAATAACACTGTAATAACAAAGTTGAAGCTACTATCAGCCTCTAGCTTTCTAAACTAGAACACCCTAGTAAGGCTCAACTTCCATTAGTTAGCCTTGCATAGCTACTCTTTTGGAAGAGCAGCTATTTTTTAATACCATTTGCTTTACAACTCAAACTTCGCGCAAATACAACTAGTCGCAAAAATAGGAATAGGCTCAAAAAAGTGAACATCTGCTTTAGCGCCTCGCGCAGCGGCAGCAGTAGCAATCAATGTTCTGATTTCATACCCACCCTGTCCACCATCTCTATAAGTTTCTTCATTCGTATATGACAACATGGCTTCTTTGTCATTACGCTGAAAACGATCCATGAACTCTGCATCCCACTCGCTGTTGATCTTTCCAGAGTCCGGTGTTGCAGGCCAATGTGAGATTCCGCCAGTTCCAACCAATGCTATTTTTTCAGGTAATGCGTCACATGCTGCTCTAATCGCTTCACCAAACGCCCATGCACGATGCAGTGGTGTTAATGGTGGCCCTTGGCAATTAATATTCACGGGAATTATCGGTAGATCGTAATTTGGCGTTAAGAAATTAAGTGGCACGCTAATGCCATGGTCAAACTTCCATTCTTGAGAAAATGCAGTATCCGTTGTTTTCAACACTTCAGTGATTAAACGCTCAGACAACTCCGCATTACCGGGTACTTTTGTACGAGGGATTTTTAACCAATCCGGATCTTCAATCGGTCCTTCATACTCATCTGCCATACCAATGCAATAAGCAGGCATGTTATTCATAAAGAAGTTCGCAAAATGCTCCGCAGCAATAACAATTAATGCCTCAGCACCAGAGTCAACAATATCCTGTCGCATTTGGCCTAGGTTTGCATAAAAAGCATCGCGCAACTCTGGGTCTGCTCTGTCTGCACGGGCAGTAATTCCCGGCCCATGACTACACACACCTGCATAAACTAAGCTCATGACTTGCCCTCTGTATTCTCTAATGAAGCACTGACTTCTGTCTCTTGAGTAAAACTTTGACCTGCACCAGTCATTGCATAAACCCCTTCTCTCACAGGCCCATACTTTTCTATACCATCTCTCATCGCTTGAAGATAATCATCCCATGCAATTTGATGAAAAGCGGCAAAGTGCATCAAGATTTGACCATTCACACCCAGCACGTACAGCAAGCCAATATCAGGCTCAGTGATAGCAGATATTTCTTCATCTGTTAGTGTGTAATTAGCCAATAAACTGTCAACATCATCTTGATAACGTTGTTGTACCTTCGTATCACGATTTAGATCATAAAGTACTTTTTGTGTGTAATAGAGACTCATTTAATACCCCGCCGATTCATTTGTATCATTCGTGTCGATATATTCTGCGGCTAATTTTTTGGTCGCATTCGCCAGTAAGGCAGCATCTACACCTACACCAATAAATTGAGCGCCAGCATTTACATAGTGGTTAACCAAGTCTTTAGTCACCGCTAAAACACCCGCTTTTTTGCCGGCGTCATTAATAACTTTAAAACCATTTTCAATGGCTGCTAGCACTTCAGGATGACCCGGATTACCGATATGACCCATCGCTGCTGATAAGTCTGATGGCCCAATAAACACCGCATCAACGCCTTCAACCGCCACGATTGATTCGATATTTTTCAAACCTTCTAACGTTTCGATTTGCACGATTATGCAGACTTCATCGTTGGCCTTTTTAAGATAATCAGGTTCGCGATTCCAGTTAGCCGCTCTAGCCATAGAAGTACCTAAACCTCTAATACCTACAGGAGGATAGTAAGCCGCTTTAACTAGCTCAGCAGCTTGCTCAGCGGTATTCACCATCGGAATTAGTAACGTCTGAGTACCAATATCCATTAACTGTTTAATTAGCGCAGTCTGTCCTTCAACAGGTCGAACAACCGCCGACACAGGGTATGGCTCAACAGCTTGCAGATGAGCCATAATCGACTTCAAATCAAAAGGGCCATGTTCAGCGTCAATTAGTACCCAATCAAAACCAGCGCCCGCCCCTATTTCAGCAACGGTTGTATCAGGAATCCCTAACCACAAACCAAAGGATGGCTTGTCTGCATTGAGCGCCTGTTTAAAAGCATTTTTCTTTAGTGGCATGACAAGCGCTCCTATTAAACAAAGTTAACTGAAATAGAACCCAACTCACCATAGTCACCGACAACCGTGTCACCGGCTTTAACTTTCATTGGTGCTGTAAATGAACCTGAGAGTAAAACCTGCCCTGGTTCTAGCGCGATACCATGAGCAGCAAAGCGCTTGGCAATCCAACAAATACCATTCGCGGGATGATCCAGTACCGCCGCAGCAAGGCCTGTTTGCTCAACCACGCCATTTACTTTGACGATAGAACCACACCATCTCAAATCAACGTCGCCGGGCTTCACTTTACGGCCACCCATGATGATTCCTGCATTGGCTGCATTGTCTGCAATAGTGTCAAAGACCTTTCGCGTATACCCCGTTTCAGGATGAACACGATGACTACGGGCAGCAATCAATTCAAAGGCTGGAATGATGTAATCCGTTGCGGCCATCACTTCTTCTACCGTGACATTCTCACCAAACAAACGATCTTTGAGTACAAACGCTAACTCCACTTCAATCTGAGGATCAGTAAAGTCAGCTGTTTTAATATCGCCACCGTCAGGAAATACCATGTCATCCAACAACACACCATAGTCTGGCGTCTCGATGTTCATCACACGCTGCATCACACGAGAGGTTAAGCCTATTTTATAACCGACAACTTTACGACCATCTTCAATTTTTCGCTTAACCCATGAAGACTGAATCGCATAGGCATCCTCCATATCCATATCTGGATACGTTAAAGTAAGGGGATCAATTTGCTTTCTGCTAGACTCCGCAGTGTATAAATCATCCGCCGCTTTTTGAATTTGATCACTATTTAACACAACTAACTCCTATCTAAATGCTTAATTACAACGTTGATCTAATCACTTATAAATAATCTTGGATGTTATTTTTGTTGAATTTTAAAACGGGTTCTAATTCCTTCATTTCAAACGATAGCGCAACACCTTTTGAAGCAAAAGCACTGTCAAAGTGCTGTGTAAACACCGCAAAAAATTGCTCAGCTGCTTGCTGTCTATCCTCTAATGAACGCCCTGCACCCAACTTAACTTCAAGGTGTGCAAAACAAAGCTCAGGATTACCATCCGCAAGACGGTACTGCTCGCAGCAGTAAGCTCTGCTACGAATACCTTTTAATGGGAACAACCCCGTATCTTCCGCCGCAGTATGCAAGTCTGCAAATAATTGCTGGATAGCATCCTGGTCGTTTTTTAGTCCTAAATTTTCAGAATATTCGAGTACAAAGTGAGCCATAAAAAATTCCTATATATACAACACAAGTGGCTTAGCGTTTTTTAAGCGATCATGAACTCATCAAAAAACGCTGATAGTTCGGCATGAGCATTAAGCGGCAATATGTTGGCAACGTGTTGGTCTGGTCGAACCACAACCATACAACCACTAGTGCGATCTATATTACGTAGCTCAAAAATGTCGTTGCCGGTTTCTGCTTGGAAGACTTTTTCATAATCTCTCAGGTCGAACTTGCCTTTAGCAGGCCATAAAAAATCTGGTAAATCAGTCACTGACAAGTCGTCTTGCTGGAAGACCCCATACACATCAAATACTGAGTCAATATCGTCACCTTCACGCGTATATTTCCGTACAGGTGATGACTCATCGTTGGCCAAAAACTCTACCAACTTGTAAGACTCCGATGAGCTTTCAGTTGGGTTTTGTTCATTACCAAAAATGAAAATGCGCCAGCGACCATCCGCTTTATTGAGGTGTCCTAAATGCTGTCGTCTACCATCCGCTATTTGTATTGCTTGTGCAGAATGGAATCGTTGACCAATCTTAAACCCAGCGGCTAAATGTTGATTCTCTGCGCCCGTGCATATGTATGACGGGTAATATTCGATAGCAGTACCAGCGACAAAGCCATTTTGCCGAGCCATGAACTTCTCAATGTCAGCAGTATTCGTTTTAGCTTCTGTTTTATCGTTAGTAGATGACGGCTGTGTCGCTACTAGCTTTGATAATTGTCTATCGGCATCAATGAGTTGTAATGCAACTTTGCGACGCTCTAAAGCATAGGTCTGTAGTAGTTCAGGCTTACATTTACCTTGTAAAACAGCAGCCACTTTCCAGCCAAGATTAAACGTATCGGGTAGTGAAGTATTCAACCCCCAACCACCTTTCGGGCTATGGGTATGACAGGCATCACCAGAAACAAACGCGCGAGGAATAAGACCTTCTGGATTACCAACCGGTGTATCGTCAAAGCGCTCAGCTACACGCTGCCCAACCTCGTAGATTGACCACCATGCCACTTCTTTAACATCTAACGTATACGGCGACATAATTTGCTGTGCTTTAGCGATAACGTCTTCAGCTTTAAGATCCAGATCTCCAGCTCGTTGACCTTTTTCCAATAGGCCAAGCTCTATATAAAATCGAACCAAATAACCGCCTTCTCGCGGAATAGTCATCACTGCGCCGTGTTCTTTCGATTGGATAAAGCTCTTAACGCGAATGTCAGGAAAATCTGTCACTAATAACAGATCCATAACACCCCATGCTTTATTTGCTGAATCGCCTTCCAATGCTATTTTTAGGTTTTTTCGGACAGCACTTCTTGCGCCATCACTACCAACAACGTATCGGGCGCGTACGGTTTCAACTTTAGGTGATTCAGACTGATCCGCACGTTCAAACGTTGCAGTGATAGGATGGGCATTTAAGTCCTGCGTCAACTCAGCGTCAACGTCTAACTCCAGTAAGCGACGACTGTAATGAGGAACAAGGCCGGTGACTGAGTTTTTCATGCCTTCCAGCAATAACTGGTGAAGTCGTGCCTGATTAACAATGCCATGTTGAAACTCAGACAATCCAAGTCTCGCATCAGGTATTTTATGCGTCCGTTTTATCTTTTCAGGGTTGTCGCTGTCAGGCTCCCAGAAAGTATTTTGGTTTAGTTGGTAAGTCTCTTTCACCACCATGTCACTGCTGTTGAAAGCTTCCATGATTTCTATGGTACGACACGAAATACCATCAGCACGACCAAACAACAACGGACCTTCTTGCAAGTCAACGATGCAGGTTGTGATGTCAGTAAACTCAGCTAACTGTCTAGCCATCGTAAGTCCCGCAGGCCCACAACCAACAATTAACACATCGACTTCCGTTGGAAGATCTACTATCGGCGGTAGAGGGTCAGGCTTTCTAATCGCATCGGGAATCTGGTAGTTACCAGGTTTAAAACCATTTAGGTGGTATTGCATGTTATAAATCTCCTAACTCATTTGTATATTTATCATTAGCTGTCTGGCGTCCCTTTATTTACATCTTATCCACTAGCCAAAGCGAGATAATGGGGAAGCTAACCAACAACAATAAACGACATATATCCGCGATCCAGAAAGGTAAAACACCTTTAAATATGGTTTCGAGTGAGACGTCCTTCAGCACTCCTTTGAGTACAAAGACGTTCATACCAACGGGCGGTGTAATAAGACTGATCTCAGTGGCTACGACAACCACAATGGCGAACCAGATAAGGGCGTACTCAGGGTCTTGCAATAATTCGTTCGCGAACTCTAGTTCATACATCAGTGGATAAAAGATAGGAACGGTTAACAAAATCATCGACAGACTTTCCAGCACGCAACCCAAAATCATATAAATGACGATGATAATTGCGATGACCATCCAAGCAGATAATTCAGCACCAACCACAAATTCAGATAGAGCCTCAGGTAGGCCTGCAAAATTGATGAAGTTGGTAAATAGTTCAGCACCAATGATGACGGCAAAAATCATTGCAGTAGCACGAATGCTATCTAAAATGGCCCCGAAGAAAGACGACATAGTCATTTTTCGTAAGGCAAGCGCAATAATCACCGACGCACCAGCCCCCATACCCGCTGCTTCAGTGGGTGTGAAAAACCCACCATAGATCCCTATCATGATAAATAAGAACAGCCCGACTACACTGAAGACGCCAATGATGTCTCCACGATTCATCGGTTCAGGATTTTCTTCGACAGGTGCTAACTCTGGGTTTAGCTTGACCGCAACCATCACTGCAATCAGATAAAAAACAACGCCAACAATCCCCGGAATGATCCCGGCAATAAAGAGTAACCCTATATTTGACTCGGTGAGTAGTCCGTAGATGATGAGAATAACGCTCGGCGGGATTAATATACCGAGTGTGCCACCAGCAGCGATCGAACCTGTTGCTAAGCTGTCTGCATAGCCAAACTTGCGCATTGACGGCATAGCGACTTTTGACATGGTTGCAGCAGTCGCCAGAGATGATCCGCAAACGGCTGAAAACCCACCACAGGAAAAGACGGAAGCCATCGCGACACCACCACGCATACCGCCAAACAATCGGTTTGCGCCTGCAAAAAGGCCGTGAGCTGCGCCAGAACTGGCCAGCATATTTCCCATGAAGATAAATAAAGGAATGACCGACAAGCTATAACTTAATGTTGTATCAAAGACGACTTGTCCTGTCATATACCACGCAGGACTCCATCCATTGAGTAAAGCAAAACCAATACCACCTACTGCAGACATTGCAAACGCGATGGGTACACGCAGGAGTATTAGAGTAAAAAGAACAGCAAAGCCTAATAGTGACTCAATCATTTAACGACCCTCTCAGCTTTGCTGCTATCTTGATTTTCCACCACGGCATCAGCCGAAGGATAAAAGCCTCGCACTAACGCGATTAAACCGCTCAAGAGTGCACTTGAGGCTGCTATATAAACAAACGGCGAGAGTGGTATGGTTAGAGCATTCGTTGTAGCCCCATCTGCCGCAATCTCATGCGCGTGGATAAATAAACGCCATGAAAATGTAGTCAATAACGCAAACGAAAACGCTCCGCTAAAGACTGAAAGCACGCGATTAGCCGCAGGGCCTAGCTTCATGCCTAGTAAATCGACCTCCACATGTTCGCGACGCTCAGTGGCCAGTGGGAATGCTGCAAACACAAGTGCTGCCAACATGACTTCTGTCAACTCGAAAGCACCCGCTAGTGGTGAATCGAAAAAGTACCGACCCACAACATCTACACAGGTAACACAGATCAAACAGAACAAAATCAATGCTGCCGCCAAACCTAACGTTTTTTCTAGAACTGAACGCATTTTATCCTCCCATTTTCAATAGTGCTTTTGCTGTGGAGTTGATACTTTTTCATTACTTAGTAAACGACAGCTGTAAGCGCTCGGAACTTCTCTAGCGCAGCTTTTCCGTCATAACCATCTGCTTTGATGGACTCGACCCACTCGCTCTCTAGCGTGTTAGCATTCGCTTTAATCGCTTCAAGCACACTTGATGGCGTATCGTAGACGTTTACCTTATCTTTTTTACCCGCTGCGATACCTTTAGCATCTGCTTCATCCCAAGCCTTACCTACTCGTTCTGCGAAGGCTGCTCCTGAAAGTGCTTCTATAGCCGCTTGATCTTCTTTAGAGATTTCATTCCACTTATCTTCATTCATCGCTAGAAACCAGCTCGTATTGTAAAGACCGCCAGGGACTATCATGGTGTGCTTAACATTTTTCGACAGTTTAAATGCATGCAGAACATCCATAGGGAATGTCACACCATCGATAACGCCACGCGTCAGTTTTTCATAAACTTCACCAGTAGACATAAACAAGGTGGTCGAACCCAGGTTTGCCATCAACTCTGAAACATAGCCGCCAGGTACACGTAGCTTTAAACCTGCAAGATCATCCGTAGACTTTATTTCATGCTTGTTATTATGAAGCTCTCCAGGACCATGGATAAATAGCCCTAAGAGTTTCGTTCCTTCATGCTCTTTTTGAGCCTCTAATTGGTTGCCATAGACTTCCCAAAAAGCTTTTGAACCACTCACCGCATCATTTGCCAGAAAAGAAAATTGGCCGATACGAGAGCGAACAAAACGGTCATCAGTTGTAAAACTGTGTAGGCCGTAGGTGATATCCGCAATCCCCTTTTGTGCCATATCATAATGAGCCGGTGGAGCACCCATTGGTTTAGCTAGAACACGTACAGTTACTCGACCGTCAGTCACTTTCTTAATTTCTTTAGCCCAAGGCTTAATCGCACCAGCAACAATAGGATGGCGAGGTGGAAGCCAACTTGATAATGCAAGAGTAGTATCTGCATAGGCTACTGAGCCGAGCGTACACAACGATACTGTCGCGGCAGTCGCTGTCGAAATGATGAACTTATTTAAAAAGTTTTTCATTGATGTTTCCTCCATTGTATTTTCTATCTAAATTTACTTCTTTGAAACGATTTCGTCTTCGATTCCATTACTCAATATACCGATCCCTTCAACGTCTATTTCAACTCGGTCGCCGGGCTTGAGGTATTGCGGTGGATCTAAACGAGCACCTGCACCTGTTGGTGTGCCGGTAACAATAATGTCGCCTGGTTTTAACGTCATAAACGTCGAAATGTATTCAATCTCTTTACGAATAGGGAACATCATGCGAGACAGCACATCGTCCTGACGGACCTCACCATTTACTCGTGTAATGATTCTTGCATCATCAATCTGTGCAGCATCGGTAAAAGGCACCAGCCAAGGACCAATAGCGCCTGATTTATCCCAGTTTTTACCTTGAGTCACATTAAATTTAGCGTGGCGTACCCAGTCCCGAATCGTGCCTTCGTTGCAGAGTGTTAACGCCGCAATATGATCGTAAGCATCCGCTTGTTGGATGCGGCGACCACCTTTACCAATCACAATCGCGACTTCACCTTCGTAATCCAGCGTGTGGTTTTCAGGTGGTCTAACCAAGTTGCGATTATGGCCTGTGAAACCACTGGCAAAGCGTGGAAACAGCGACATGAATTTTGGCTGCTCTTGTCCATCTTTGTATTCAGCATTGCGGTCTGGGAAGTTCACACCAACACATAAAATGCGAGGGGCATTAGGCATGACCATTTCATAATCGAATTCGGTATGCGTGACCGCTTTGTTCGCAGCCGCAGTCGCGAGTTCGTTAAGCCCATCAGCCACGATGACATCATATAAGGTCGGCCATTGCGGAAATTCTGGCGACAGTGCAATCGCACCTTCATCGTTAATTGCGCCGTAGAACGTGTTTCCATTGGCTGTGTAAGTTGCGTATTTCATTATTTTATTCCTCATCGGCGTCATTGATGCCGCCCATACAGATGTATTTCAGTTCAAAAAAGTCATCAAGCCCATGACGTGAGCCTTCACGGCCAATACCCGACATCTTGACGCCACCAAACGGCGCCTCAGCGGTTGAAATCAAGCCGGTATTGACGCCCACCATGCCAGAATCCAGTGCTTCACTCACACGCCAGGTACGTGCAAGGTCACGGGTATAAAAGTACGAGGCAAGGCCAAACTCGGTGTCATTTGCCGCTTTAATCACTTCGGCTTCGGTATCAAATTTAAACAACGGGGCGATAGGGCCAAAAGTCTCCTCGCCAGCAACAGCCATTTCTGCCGTTACACCCGTCAGAATGGTCGGTTCGAAGAACGTACCGCCCAACGCATGTGGATTGCCACCAAGCAACACATGAGCGCCTTTCGCTTTCGCATCATTCACGTGCTCCTGAACTTTCTCAACAGCCGCCTGATCGATCAATGGCCCAAACACAGTGCCTTCATCAAAACCATTTCCAACCGACAGTGTCGCCAAGCGAGCAGAGAGCTTTTCAGCAAATGCATCATAGACACCCGCTTGTATATAGATCCGGTTGGCGCATACGCAGGTTTGACCATTGTTACGAAACTTAGCCACGATCGCGCCTTCAACCGCTGCATCAATATCAGCATCATCGAAAACAATAAACGGAGCATTACCGCCCAACTCAAGTCCCAGCTTTTTAATGGTCGGCGCGCATTGCGCATAGAGTAGCGAGCCAATCTCAGTCGAGCCGGTAAACGTCAACTTTTGAACGATTGGGTTACTCGTCATTTCAGCACCTATCGCTGAAGCAGACCCTGTCAGCACTGAAAACAATCCAGCAGGAATACCCGCACGCTCGGCTAAAACTGCGAGTGCAATAGCGGAGAAAGGTGTTTGCGAAGCCGGTTTTAATACCACCGAACAGCCTGCGGCCAGTGCTGGCCCCACTTTTCGCGTGATCATCGCGCAGGGAAAATTCCATGGGGTAATCGCTGCGACAACACCGATGGGCTGCTTGATCGTAATAATGCGCTTATCCGCTGCATGGCCAGGCGTAATATCGCCATAAGCCCGACGGCATTCGTCAGCAAACCATTCAATAAAGCTTGCACCATAAGCGATTTCCGCTTTGCTTTCGGCCAGTGGCTTACCTTGCTCTGCGGTCAGGATGGCCGCAAGATCATCCTGATTGTCCATAATCAGGCGATACCACTCATTAAGAGTGTTGCTGCGCTCCTTAGCCGTACGCTTCGCCCAGCCGTGACGCATCGCCTCAGCCGTTTCGATTGCTTCACGCGTCTCATCTGCGCCTAATTTAGGCACATATCCAATCACTGTATTAGTGGCCGGTTCAGTGACCTCAATGCGCGAGTCCTCTGTGGCAGCGACCCATCGAGTACCGACTAGCGCTGCTTCACGGAGTAAGCTTTTATCCTTTAGATCAAACATAATATTAGGCACCTAACCGCATAATTTTGTGGTGGCCAAGGGCAATACCGATGTGCTTTTGCTCCATGTAGAACTCAAATGACCAATCACCACCGTCCCGACCAATACCCGAGGATTTAACCCCACCAAACGGCGATGGCAAATGACGCACGTTTTCACTGTTCACCCAAATCATGCCGGTTTCGAGCTGATCGGTGAATCGCAAAGCACGCGTCAAATCATTAGTCCACACGTAGCCTGCTAAGCCATAAGGGCTGTCATTAGCAATCGCCAGCGCTTCTTCTTCGGTTGAAAATGGAATGGAGGTTAACACCGGGCCAAATATTTCTTCCCGGGCAATGCGCATTTGGTTATTGGCATGCGTGAATAGCGTTGGTCTGATGAAATACCCTGCGTCGCCCAACTTCACGCCACCAGCCGCAACCGTCGCACCGTCTTCTTTTGCGATGTCAAAATAGCTACACACTTTGTTGTAATGCTCTTCTGTCACCAGCGGGCCGATCTCCGTTTCAGGATTAAGCGGGTGGCCAACTTTGATGTTATTCACGCGCTCGATAAGTTTTGCTTCGAACGCTTCACGCACAGACTCTTGTATCAACAAGCGTGACGATGAGGTGCAACGCTCGCCATTGATCGAATAGATCATAAACAACACGGCATCTAATGCACGATCAAGGTCAGCATCTTCAAATACGATGACTGGGTTTTTACCACCCAACTCTAAGTGCATGCGTTTTAGCGTATCAGCGCCCTGCTTTGTGATAATACTTCCGGTGCGGCTTTCACCAACAAAAGCAATTGCCTTTATTAAAGGATGTTCAGTCAGGCGCTTACCTGCATCATGGCCGTAACCATTAACTGTATTGAGAACACCTTTAGGTAAGCCTGCTGCTTCAGCGATTTCAACCAGAATGCGTGCGCTCAGCGGAGAGTCTTCAGCTGGCTTGTGTACTACGGTACAACCTGCTGCAAGTGCGGGAGCAATCTTCCAGGTTGATAGCATAAAGGGGGTATTCCACGGCGTGATAACTCCAACAGGGCCAATGGGCTTGCGGGTAGTCAAGTTCATCAACGTAGGCGATTGAAGGTGTTGACCGTCGCGAGCTGACTCCACTTTGTCCGCAAAGAACCTGAAGTTTTCAGCGCCACGTATCGCAGCTTTTGCCATAAAGCGAATAGTTTGACCAGTGTCCCAGCACTCACAAAGTGCAATCTCTTCGGCGCGAGCTTCAATACCATCTGCAATATTGTGAAGGATTTGCTTTCTATCTAGCGCCTTCATATCTCGCCATGCTGGAAAAGCATCGGCAGCCGCTTGAGCAGCAAGGTCAACGTCAGCTTCAGTGCCACGAGTGACATCGCATATCAGGCTCTTATCTACTGGGCTAATCGATTGAAATACCCCTGCTGATCCAGATTGATCAACACCATTAATTCTATTCAGGATACCGGTTTCTTTAAAACGAGCGAGATAACCATCCAGCTTCTCTAAGTTCTTATCCAGCGTACTCATATTTTACTCCTCCAAATCGATAGTGTTGCCATTGAATAACTAGCGCAGACACATGTCGGGGTGTTGTGGCGCGAGTTATGTATATACGTTGTGATGGGTGAAAACCATATATACTTAACCTGTTAAGTAACAAAATAATAAGCAGTAAAATTATTTATGTCAAACGCTATCTTGAAAAATAAATAAAGGTCGTCGGTGATGGGGGGAGTTTACAATGGGTGTAAATTCTTACGATTTATCTTCTTCACTCTCTTCTAACTTCTCAACTAACTCGTCTAATAGTCCGTAAAGTAACTCTAGTTTTTCGTAACCGAATTTGTCAGTGATATGTGCATAGCGCGCTTCAGATTCTGGGGCCATTTGCTCTACCAGCTCCTTTCCGTATGCAGTCAGACTGATAATTGAACGGCGTTGATCTATTGGACTTTTGCTTCTTAGTACAATGTCGCGCGACTCTAAGTTTTGAATGATTCTTGAAAGACTAGGCAGCAGTAGAAAACATATTTTTGAAAGGTCAGTCATTTCAACACCTTCACTATCAAACAATGCACGAAGTACACGCCATTGTTGTGGTGAAAGTTTATGCTCACGCAAATAAGGTATGAATTTTTTCATCACCGACTCTCGAGCTATCAGTAAGGACATGGGCAGTGATCGTTCGAATTTACGCATAATGGTTGCTTATATCAGTGATTTGGATGATTTCATGAAGGTAATGGGAGCTGGGTTACTTTTCCGCGATCTTTGTCTATATCTTCGATTAATACTCGATTATACACAGCGTAGAACAAAGCGCTCAAGCCCGGCGGTGGCGTGTTGACCATGGATGTGAGCGTGCTAGGCGACCCTGAACAGCCAAAGGATATCTCCAAGCATCAAGTCGCCGAAGTCGCTGGTAGCTCCATTCAGGCTGCCATTGATTTCAATAGTGAAAACAAAGCGATATAGGTGATGGCCGCCGGTGCCTCCCTATTGGCGACTGATCTCCTCCGGCAAAGGCGCTTCGATGGCATTGTGTTTTTAGGCGGCACCATGGCGACCCGATAAGACCTCAATAATCAGGCATGGCGACCGGTTTACATAATCGTCGTGTTCTTCTTCGCAGCTAACCTGCACATCAGGATAGTAATAGCGGGTGTCATCCAAAGCATCGATCGCGACCTTCATATCAGACTGAAATACCTGACAAGGACTATTGCTTAGATGATTGAATAGACTGTTAGCCAGCTTCATGTTCACAGGTGGAGATCACCAGATTAGCCCTCAGCTGTTCTACTGTCAAAGTGAGGCGGTTAACCACCTCACTTTGGCATCTGCCGATTTAAGCCTTAATAGTACTCAAGCCGGTATCAAGCGCGTTTAAGATGCGTTGCACATCGCTGCTCGTAATAATTAATGGCGGAGAAACAATAATATTATTCCCCGAGGTTCTAACAATCACGCCATCTTCATAAGCCGCGTCGGCAACCGCTTCCATTGAACCTTTATCCAGAGGTGATTTGCTCTCACGGTCAGCAACCATCTCCAAGCACCCCATTAGGCCGACACCACGCGCATCACCCACTTTGTTATGCTTTGCCATCAATGCTTTCAAACCAGACTGCAGCTCTTCACCCCGCGCAGCGGCGTTTGCAGCCACGTTCAAGCGCTTAGTCTCTGCCAAGGTAGCGACAGCCGCAGCACAACCCACAGGATGCCCTGAATAGGTGTAACCGTGTCCGATAGCGCCCATTGCGTCTTTGTTAGACTCAAAGGCTTCAGCCACTTTGTCATTAATCATGACTGCGCCAACTGGGAAATAAGCGTTACTGATTGCTTTTGCAGTCGCCATCAAATCAGGTTTAACACCCCAATGACGAGAGCCAGACCAAGAACCAGTACGGCCAAACGCAGTGATCACCTCATCGGCAATTAGCAATACACCGTGGCGATCACAAATTTCACGCACCATCGGCATAAAGGTTTCATGCGGCACGATAACGCCACCGGCACCTAGCACTGGCTCCATAATGAACGCAGCAACGGTATCCGCGCCCTGGAATTTAATCTCTTCTTCCAGCAAGGCAGCACACAGCTTGGCAATCTCAACAGGGTCTGTCGTATTGAACGGGTTACGGTAAGTCCACGGGGCAGGAATGTGATAAGTACCTGGCATCAGCGGCTCGTAGTTTCGACGGAAGTTAGAGTTGCCGTTGACCGATGCGCCGCCAAAATGAGTCCCGTGGTAGCCTTTTTTCAAACCGATAAATTTGTAACGGTCTTTATCGCCACGGACTTTATGATACTGACGCGCCAGTCGCAGGCAAGTCTCAACCGAATCAGAACCACCTGAGGTGAAGAACGAACGAGTCATTCCATCTTCTGCAAACCATTCTTTCAAACTGCTGGCCAACTCAAGCACAGGTGCGGTTGTCGTACCACGAAAGGAGGAGTAGTAAGGCATCTGTTGCAGCTGATCGCTGATCGCCTTTTTCACGGGCTCACAGGAGTAGCCCAAGTTCACATTCCACAAGCCCCCCACTGCATCCAACACAGTATGTCCGGTGTTATCGGTTATCTCGACGCCTTCTGCTTTCACAAAAATCCGCGCAGGATTAGCCAATGCATCCGCAGGGTGAGTCATTGGGTGCCAGAAGGACTGGTCGTGTCCGGTCAAGTGCTCGAAACCTGTTGCTTCAGGTAGATTAGTCATGGTGCTCTCCTTCATTAGCCAGCAGCTCAAGCGCCTGTTGATAGCTCGCGGCTGGTTGCATTACGTTAAAATGTACGGTTTGCATACCCACGGCTTCAGCGCCACGGATATTGCGTAATTGGTCATCGACAAACACACAGTGCTCTGCCGCAAGGCCTAAACCATCGGTCACTAATTGATAAGCGCGAGGATCAGGTTTCAGAATTTCGGTATACGTGGCATCGACAATGAGGTCGAAGTCATCCAGAAAAGCGCACTGTTTTCTAAAATCCTTCCCGTAAAACAAATCCAGCTCATTGGATAAAATAGCCAGTTGATAGCCGGCTTTTTTAGCTGCATCGATCGTGGCTAAAAACTCAGGTCGAATCACAGCCATCACATCATTACCCCGCACGGCTTGCACGAATTGCTGCATGGTAGTCCAGTTTTCACCGACCAGTTCGCCGACTTGTTTGGCGCGTGTTAGCCAGTAATCCCGCTCACTGATCTCGTCATTTTGCATGGCTTGCCACAGCGGATCTTGCTCAGGCGCAAACGGCCCGGGCCACGTAAGCGTTCCTCTAGGAACACCCAAGGCTTTTTCACTCAGGTCATGAGTTTCAAAAATGGTACGGGAGATAACTCCACCAAAGTCTAGAACTAACGCAGGGGCTTGGCTCATGCCGCGTGCTCCTCTAACGATGAAATAAAGGACTGATAGCTTGGCGGAATCTTTCCACCAATTGCTTTAGTAATGTATTGCGCTTCAGTAAACAGCGCATTTTGAATGATTTGCTGCAAATCATTCGTCAAGCGTGAGCTGGGAGTCGCCACCGCAATACATCCCATTGGCTTGCCATTTGCATCAAAGTAAGGCGTTGCCATACCCGTGACTTCATTACAGTAAAAGCCACTGGCGACGGCGTAACCTCGCTGGCGTGTCTCAGTAATAATTTGGGTGAGCTTATCTGGGTCGGTAGTCGTCGAATCGGTGTACGCTGATAAGTCGTCCAGTTTGATACCACCAGAGAAAGCCTGAAATACAATGCCGGAAGCCGTTGCATGCAGTGGCAAAATCTCGCCCAACTCTAAATGCGCACGATTACCACGAGCAGGAAAGCTGATGCCAATACTCGACAGATTGCCATTGACCATCAGGCTTCCGTGCGACGTTTCATTGGTGCGCTCCATCAAGCGCGTCAGCGCCGGCTGGATAACAACCTCTAAAGGCATCGTGGCTTCACGAACCTTAGCAAGATGGATAAAACCAATGCCCAAGCGGTACGCTTTAGTCTCAGAGTTTTGCTCAATAAATTGATGATTTTGCAAGGCAACCAGAAAACGTCGTGTCGCCGCCTTATCATAGTTTGCCATTCGCGCCAGCTCGCTTAATCCAATCTCTGGTTGTGAAACGCTGAATAGATTGAGCAGCTTGACAGCCTTGTCGACCGTTTTCATGTGTTCTCCCGTGTTAATCGCTTTATGCAATAAATTATTGACACAAGCGCTTTTTAATTGCAATAATTATTTACACCATCGGTGACAATAGTGAACCGATTGTAATTGAAATAATTCTTTGGAGGATTTACATGCGCAAATTATTATCCGTTGCATTGGCACTTAGCGTGTCTTGCACAGCACTACTGGCTTCAACTGCGGCTGTCGCCGAGTACCCTGAAAAACCGGTCTCCTTTGTGGTGCCTTGGCCACCTGGCGATTTGGAAGATGTTTTGACGCGAATGATTGCAGAAGAATTTCAAAAAGATTATGGCGTTGCAGCCGCTGTCGTAAACAAACCTGGTGGTGGTGGTGGGCCTTTCCCCGGCGCGGTTGAAGTGGCCAAAGCACCAGCAGATGGTTACACCGTAGGCTCATTCATTATTGCGGTTCCAACGATTGGACCACAAATTGGAATTCCCGAGTTAACACCAAACCCATTTGAGCCATTGGGTAATTTCTTTACCTACCCATTTGTTATCGCTGCCGGTAAAGATGCCCCTTACGACGATATTGATGGCTTAGTAGCCTATGCTAAAGACAATGATTTGGCGCTCGGCCACTTTGGTGCACAACTCATTCCAACACGGGTAACACTGGCACTGGCCAAAGAAAAAGGCTTTGAGTTCGGCTCTGACGCGGCATTCGATGACCTGAACTGCAACACTTTAGCCTCGGGTGATGTTGATGTAATGAATACCACTTTGCAGCAAATACTCCCTTGTATAGATGACGTTAAAATCATTGCCTCCATCGGTGCAGAACGCATTCCATTGACGCCCGATGTTCCAACGGTTGCTGAGCTGGTGCCTGAGTTAAACGTCTCATTGTGGAATGGTTTGTTTGTACATAAAGACACCCCTCAGATTGCCCGCGACAAGATCATTGCCTCTGCTAAGAAAGTGATCGCTTCTGATGCGGCAAAAAAACTGGCGGCAGAAACTGGTGCACTAATCTACTGGCAGGATGCAGAAGCTTCTAACAAGCAGATTGAAGCGGACCTTGAAACACTCAAAGTGTTAGACAAAGTACTTGAAGAATAAGTGCTGATTGCCTCTCCCCTATTTGCGTTTGCATCATGCAATACGGGGAGGAACTTCTGCTTAAGAGCTATCGATATAAACTATCTGAGGAACAGCCATGGTTAGAGTGAAGTCCATGCAAGCCCTGTTCAAGCGTGATCGCCGTACTGGAGACTTAGTGTTTGCGGTACTCTTCCTAGTATTCTCCGCCTTGCTGCTCTCCCAACTGGGTGATCAAGTACAGTGGAACAAGCGTGGCAAGATCTTTGCGCAACCAGGATTTTGGCCCATGGTGAGCTTAGTGGGCATGACGTTTTTTGCGCTGCTGCACCTCATTGGTTCAGCCTTGTCACCCCGTATTTATGGCCGCTTAAAAGAGATCGGCTTCTGGCTTAGGTCATTAGAATATGCGGCATGGTTTCTGGCTTATGTTTGGTTAGTGCCGATCATCGGCTACCTGCCAATGACGGTATTATTTATTCCGCTATTGGCTTTTCGTTCGGGCTACCGAGACAAAAAAATACTACTCATCGCAGCATTTATCGGTTTACTCATTGTGTTGATATTCAAGACCTTTCTGGAAGTGAAAATTCCGGGCGGCATGCTCTATGAATATTTACCCGATGCAATCCGTAGCTTCATGCTGATTAATTTTTAGGGGGCGTTATGGACGTTTTTATGGGAGCAATGGATACCTTGCTCCGCTGGGATGTGTTGATCGCTTTACTGATTGGCTCAGTAGGTGGTGTATTGATTGGGGCGATTCCCGGCGTGGGCGCAGCAGTTGCCATTGCCATCTTACTACCCGCCACATTTTCCTTAGAGCCCATTGTCGGTCTAACACTATTACTCGGCATCTATGGCTCATCTATGTATGGTGGCTCCATCCCTGCCATCCTGATTAATACACCTGGCACTGCCGTTAATGCACTCACCACCTACGACGGCTACCCCATGACCAAACGAGGAAAAAGTCGTCGCGCGCTCAGCCTTGCTTACTCCTCCTCATTCATTGGCGGCATACTCTCAATCGTTTGCCTGATACTATTTGCGCCGATTTTAGCCATGATCGCTCCGCACTTTGGTAGCCGTGAGATATTTATGGCGGCACTACTCGGTATTGTTCTGGTGATTTTTGCCCACCGTGGTCAGGTCTTAGCTGCAGGAATGCTCGCCTGCTTCGGTATTTTCCTAAATAGTATTGGCATGGAGCCCATCGGCTACACCCAACGTTACACCTTTGAGCAGACCTGGCTGGCTTCAGGGGTTGATTTGATTGTCGTGATATTGGGCTTATTCGCTCTCTCACAAGCCTTTTTACTGCTCACTGAAAAAGATAGCGCTCCCAAGGCCGTACCCGTAGAAGGTGGCTTGTTTGAAGGCTTAAAAGAGCTTTGGATTTACAAGCGTGTCGCCAGTGTTTCCGCAGGCTTTGGCATATTGATGGGAATGATTCCGGGCGTGGGTGAATTCACCGCTCAGTTTATGTCCTACACCTATGCCCAAAAAACCTCAAAGAATCCTGAGTTATTTGGCAAAGGCTCTCCCGAAGGATTAGTCGCCTCAGAGACTTCAAATAATGCAGTACCGGCTGCCGCCATGATTCCCCTGCTGGCACTGGGTATTCCCGGTGAAGCACTCACCGCCATGATGTTATCAGTGTTTTACGTACACAACGTTATTCCAGGGCCGCAGTTATTCCAGAATCAAATGGACTTTGTAATGGCGCTGTATATCGCCTTATTGCTGCTGAATGTATTAGTGCTGATCTTCCTGATGTTCTCCACCAATATGATTCTACGCATGATTCAAATCCCGACCCGCTTGCTGGGTGTGGTGATACTGGCATTGAGCTTCGTTGGTGTGTACTCGCTGAGAAACTCAGTGACCGACTGCGTGATCGCCGCAGGCTTTGGTGTGTTTGGTTTGGTACTAAAACGCCTGAACCTCCCTATCGTTCCCATTATTCTGGGGATGGTCTTGGGCGGTATTATGGAAGTGAAATTGCGCTCCTCAATGGCTCGCGTAAAAACACCTCTGGACTTTATTGACCGCCCCATCTCCGCAATCATCTTCGGCATTATTGTGCTAGTCATCATCTTACATGTGCGTACCGTGATTAAAGAATACCACGGACACAAAAAGAAAATTCAAAAGGAAGATCAATCGTGACCGCTAACTCACCCGCAGTAGAAACCCTATTAAAGCGCCGCGTACAACGCCTTGGGCCCAATGTCTCAACCTTCTATGAAGAGCCTGTTCACTTAGTCAAAGGTGAAGGCGCTTGGGTTTGGGATAAGGCTGGCAGACGGTATTTAGATTGTTATAACAATGTTGCACATGTCGGACATTGCCACCCCAAAGTGGTCGAAGCAATCTGCCAACAAGCAAACACCCTAAACACGCATACCCGCTATTTACATGAAGGCATCCTCGACTATGCAGACCGTTTAACAGCAACGTTTGCAGAGCCATTTTCCAGTGTGATTATGACCTGTAGCGGCTCTGAAGCTAACGATATTGCATTGCGCATGGCACAGGCGGTAACAGGTAAAACCGGAATTATCGCGACCGACCACACTTATCATGGCAATACCGAAAGCGTGTCTCGCTTAAGCCGCACCAACCCACCCATCGGTGGCGGTGCAGATCGCGTTGCCTATGTTCCGGCACCAGACAGCTATCGCCCCTTAGGTGGTGAAGCCGGCATGGCCCATGCTCACGCTTTTGCCAGTGCGGTTGAGGAAAAAATTGCTGAACTGGAAAGCTCCGGCGTCGGATTTTCAGGAATGATTCTATGCCCATACTTTGCCAATGAAGGCTTTCCAGATCTGCCAATGGGCTGGCTAGCCCCTACCGTGGAGGTTATTCGCAAAGCCGGTGGCGTCATCATTGCCGATGAAGTACAGCCAGGATTTGGCCGCACGGGCACTCATATGTGGGCACACCAACGGATGGGCTTCACACCCGACATCATTACCTTGGGTAAACCCATGGGCAATGGTCATCCGGTTGCAGGCCTGGTGACCTCACCTGAAATTCTTGCCACCTTCCGTAACTCATTCCGCTACTTTAATACCTTCGGTGGTAACCCCGTTTCTTGTGCTGCAGCAATGGCAACGCTGAAAGTCGTACAGGAAGAGCAGCTAATGGAAAATGCCCGGGACGTTGGCGAATATGCCCGACAAGGCTTGTCACAATTAGCTCAAAAGTATGACTGTATCGGTGATGTGCGAGGCTCTGGTTTATTCTTTGGTGCCGAAATGGTGCTGGATAAAGCAAGCAAAGCACCCGCCACAGAATTTACTCAACGCGTGGTCAATGGCATGCGTCAACAGGGCGTACTGATTAACAAACTGGGCATTCATTACAACGTACTCAAAGTCCGCCCACCGATGGTATTTGGGCGGGCAGAAGCCGATGTGTTTTTGCAAACACTGGATGCGGTACTGGCTGTTACACCATTGGAGGCGTAATGGACTCCATCATTCGCCAAGCATTCGTGCGCTGGGGCTGGTCTGAGGAGACGCCCTACTCTTTGCTCGCTGAGCGGGAAAACCGCGTTTATCTCATTAAACCAGCACAAGCAAAGCCCTGTGTTTTACGCCTTCATCGCCAGCAATATCGCAGCGATGCACAGCTAAACTCAGAGCTGCAATGGATGGCTTATCTGGCTGATCAAGGAATGGCAGTGCCTCAGCCGATTACTTCAGTCGCAGGCAGTTTTGGCGAGGTGATTGATGACTGGCAAATTGACTGCCTGAGCCTGCTGGATGGTGTGCCATTAGGCAGTACCGGACAAGCTCTGATACTTGACAAGCGATTGGAAACCTTCCGTAAAATCGGGCAAACCATGGCCCATTTACACCAAGTCACCGACGGTTGGAAGACGCCTAATGGCTTTACCCGACCCGCTTGGGATCAGGATGGCCTAGTCGGAGAAGAGCCGTTATGGGGGCGTTTTTGGGACAATCCACAGCTTTCCAGCGCACAGGCCAAGCAACTAAAAGCCGTTCGAGATAAGGCAGCACAAGTATTGAATGAGCTGGATGGGCAACTGGATTTCGGTCTGATTCACGCTGACATGGTGCGTGAGAATATCTTTTTGAAAGGCGATGACATTCAATTGCTGGACTTTGATGACAGTGGCTACGGGTTTCGCTTATTTGAGGTGGCAACTGCGCTGTTTAAAAATCGCGATGAGCCGGACTACCCTCAGCTGGAGCAAGCCTTAATTGAAGGCTATCAAACGGTGCGACCGCTAGCAACGGAATACTTACCGCTGCTTATGTTATTACGTGCCTGTACCTATGTCGGCTGGGTGGTACCACGCTTGAATGAAGCCGGTGGACTGCAACGCAGTGAGCGTTTTATTAATAATGCCATCGCACTCGCTGAACCATACCTCAGCGAGTAAAACGATTTTCAGGAGGATCTTATGTCAGATAAAACGATTTTAATTGTCGGCACTTACGATACTAAAAACGATGAGCTGGAATACATGGCATCACGCATCAAAGCCATGGGCGGTGGCGTGTTGACCATGGATGTGAGTGTGCTAGGCGACCCTGAGCAGCCAAAGGATATCTCAAAGCATCAAGTCGCCGAAGCCGCTGGTAGCTCCATTCAAGCAGCCATTGATTTCAATAGTGAAAACAAAGCGATACAGATGATGGCCGCCGGTGCCTCCCGATTGGCAGCTGACCTCCTCCGGCAAGGACGCTTCGATGGCATTGTATTCTTAGGCGGCACCATGGCGACAGACTTAGCGTTGGATGTGTGCCAAGCCTTACCACTAGGTATTCCAAAGTATGTGGTTTCAACCGTATCCTTTTCACCGCTAATAGAGCCTGGACGCTTAGCCGCAGATATCCAAATGATTCTCTGGGCGGGTGGATTATATGGATTGAATAGCGTGTGTAAATCCTCCCTAAGCCAAGCAGCTGGTGCAGTATTAGGTGCCGCAAGAGCAGTGGAGCCCTGCACTAATGATCGTCCGGTCGTCGGCATGACATCACTAGGCAGCTCTTGTTTGCGCTATATGAAACGGTTAAAACCTGCACTTGAAGCACGTGGCTTTGAAGTCGCCATTTTTCACTCAACGGGCATGGGCGGTATGGCTTATGAAAGTATCGCGGCCAAAGGCGAATTTGCCTGTGTGATGGATTTCTCCATGCAGGAGCTGAGTAACTTAGTCTTTGGCTCAGTAGTCAACTCAGGCCAGGATCGCTTGTTAAGTGCTGGCCGCGCAGGTACTCCACAACTAGTGGCACCGGGCGCTATCGACCTGATTGATTTTGCGGGCTGGCAAGCCATACCAAAACAGTTTCAGGACCGGCCCTTTCACGCTCACAACCGCTTGATTAAATCATCCGCACTCAATAGCGAAGAACGCAGGCAAACAGCAAGAGAGATGGCTAAGCGCTTATCCGAGTCTGGCGCGCCAACTCACCTCATCTTACCGAACCAAGGCATTGAAGAGTGGGATAAGGAAGGTGGCGATGCTTACGATCCGCAAGGCTTGGCGGCATTCTGTGATGAAATGCGCAAGGCCATTGTGGCTCCCGTTAAAATGACGGAGATAGATGCGCATATCAATGATCAGGCATTTGCCGATACCGCACTTGAAATCTTTGACCAGTGGGTTGCGGACGGCACCATTAAAACCAGCTAATTAGCAGCAATGGGGTCGGTTTAGACCGGCAACCTTATGTATTATCAGTTCATGGACTGCACGCTAGCGGTGCATTAAAACTTCGGGAATGACTATGTTAGATCAACAAAAAATTGACACGCTTCGCCAACAGACGGTTGCCCCTCAGCAGCTATTTATTAACGGTGAATGGCAGGCCGCAAGCAGTGGTCAAACCATGGACGTGATTAGTCCGATTGATGGAACGGTTCTCACTACGATGGCAGATGCTGGCGCAGAGGATGTCGATCGCGCAGTGAAGGCGGCTCGTGAGGTGTTTGAAAAAGGTAGTTGGTCGAAAGCCGCACCTGCCGAACGCAAGAAAGTCATGCTGAAAATTGCTGATTTAATCGAGGCCAATGCACTAGAGCTTGCAGTACTTGGTGTGCGTGATAACGGGACGGAGATTAATATGGCCTACCGTGCAGAGCCTGGCTCTGCCGCTGGGACCATGCGCTTTTATGCAGAATCCATTGATAAGGTGTACGGAGAAATTGCCCCAACCTCTAGCTCAGTGCTGGGTATGATTCACCGTGAACCCGTTGGAGTCGTCGGGGCCATTGTACCGTGGAACTTCCCACTGATGATTGCTGCCTGGAAAATTGCACCCGCACTGGCAACCGGTAATTCCGTGGTACTAAAGCCCTCTGAAACAGCCTCGTTAAGCTTGTTGCGTCTCGCAGAAATCTGTAGCGAAGCAGGGCTACCCGATGGCGTGTTTAACGTGATTACCGGACAAGGTGCTGTATCTGGCGAAGCATTGGGCTTGCACAACGATGTCGATGTATTGGTGTTTACCGGCTCTGGTTTTGTTGGACGTAAGTTACTGGAATACTCAGCACGCTCTAATTTGAAGCGGGTGTATCTGGAACTGGGCGGCAAATCACCCAATATTGTATTTGCAGATACCGCAGATTTAGCGAAGGCAGCCAAAGTTTCCGCAATGGGAATTTTCAGAAACTCAGGCCAAGTCTGCGTGGCAGGATCACGCTTATTAGTCCAGCGCGAAGCGCATGATGAATTTGTCGAGCACTTAGTCGCCGTCGCTCGCCAACTGCGCATCGGAGATCCCTTAAACTTAGCCAGTGATATCGGTGCAGTGAATAGTGCCGTGCAGCTTGAAAAGGACCTATCGTTTGTTGAAAGTGCGGTAAAAGAAGGAGCCAACTTAGTCACTGGCGGCGAGCGCATTCTCACCGAAAGTGGTGGTTACTACATGTCTCCAACCGTGTTTGATGGCGTTAAGTCAACAATGCAGCTGGACAAAGAAGAAGTATTTGGCCCGATACTCGGTGTCGTGAGCTTTGATACAGAAGAGGAAGCGGTACAGCTGGCGAATGCTTCTAACTATGGTTTGGCTTCGGGTGTTTGGACCGATAACTTATCTCGCGCTCATCGCATGATTCGCTCGATTCAAGCAGGCGTGGTGCATGTGAATACCTATGGTGGGCCTGATGTAACCGTGCCGCTGGGTGGAGTTAAGCAGTCGGGCAACGGTGTTGATAAGTCGATGCATGCATTGGACAAATACACCAACCTTAAAACGGCATGGATTCAACTATAACCACGTTGCCGTGGGGTGTTATTTGATTCGGCGAATCATTTCAAGCGCAGCTTGAGTGAGCGAATTGAATAACACCCTGCGGCAGACTGAATAGTTGATTTTAAATTGATAGCTATATATCTATTAGCCACTCATAGGCACATACTGACAGTGTTACGCAGTTCTCAACTGCCCTGAAGCCAGCCTTGTCTGGCCTTAGGTTTATGACATCACAATAGGTGAAATGATTATGAGTAAAGGCCAAGACAGTAAAAAAGACACAAAGAAAGCGCCTCTTTTAACCGCTAAAGAAAAGAAAGCAGCAAAAGCGGCTAAAAAGAAAGGCCCTAAAGGCATCGGCGAGTAAGTACCCGAAGAGCCACCTCGCTTGGGGTGGCTTACTTTAATCTGCTTAGCCTATCCGCCCACTTTCCCTTATCTTTTTCCTGACACTGCTCTTCCGTATCGTAAGCAATCTGGCTGGCGGTATCGCTCATCACCACATCAATTTCAAACAGCTTTTTCTGAATTAAAGCGCCTAGCTCTTGGGCATTATTGCCTGCCAGAAAGCGGCTAAGATTGTCATCCGTATCAAATACACAAACCACCTTCAGACTTCTCGGAAAGTTGGAATAATTCACTAAATGAGTTAACCACTCAAAACCAGTAAACTGTTCCAGAGCGTTCTCGCACACGTCGGTTAGCGCGATGCTGATTTGTTTATCAATTTTCTTATCTGTTTTGCGCATGCTTACGGGCTCGTTTGCTGGTGAATTGCGAAAACCACATTAAGTAACATATTAAATGAATAACGTAATATACTAATAGACGCATTCTCAGGAATGCTGCACTAGCTTATCAAATCTAAACCAAAGGATGGAAATCGTGGACAAGAATATATCAAATGCCTCTTTGAACGCTCAAGTCATTCGCCCGAGCTTCGACCGATCAGCACTCAAGTCCCGTATTGTTCACCTTGGTTTTGGCGCGTTTCACCGTGCTCATCAAGCGTTATATACCAATGAGATGCTTGAAAAAACAAACTCTGATTGGGGAATTTGTGAGATCAGTCTATTTGGTGTCGACCTTATCAAGCAACTTCGCCAGCAAGACCACCTATTCTCAGTATTAGAGAAAGGCAACGACACCATTACCGCCAAAATCAGCGGCTCAGTGATCGAGTCAGTCCATCCCAAACTGGATGGCACACAGGCAGTGCTAGACAAAATGGCAGAGCCACAAGTTGCGATTGTCTCGCTAACCATCACCGAAAAAGGCTACTGTGCAGACTTAAGCACCGGGCGCTTAGACCTCAACAACACCATGATTATTGAAGACTTGGCAGCGCCGCAAAGCCCCAAGTCTGCAATTGGTTATATTGTTGAAGCGCTGAGAATACGTAAAGAGGCATCGCTCAAACCATTTACCGTGATGTCTTGCGACAATGTGCCAGATAACAGCCGCGTCGCAAAGCAAGTCATTCTGGATTATGCCAACCAGCTGGATACCGAGCTTGGCGCATGGATTGAGCAAAACGTGACCTTCCCTTGCACCATGGTCGATCGCATCGTGCCAGCCATCACCGATGACAGCTTTGCCGAGCTCACAGAGCAGCTTGGCGTTAACGACCCTTGCGGCATCGTCTGCGAATCATTCACACAATGGGTGATTGAAGATGACTTCGTGAATGGACGACCGGAGTGGGATGTCGCCGGTGCAACCTTCGTTGAAGACGTTAGGCCTTTTGAAGAAATGAAATTGCGCTTGCTTAACGGCAGTCACTCTTTCTTAGCTTACCTCGGCTATTTGGCGGGCTATCGCTACATTTACGAAACCATGGCGGATGAGGCCTTTCGTAATGCGGCGTTCAAACTCATGACCGATGAGCAAGCAGTGACGCTATCCATGCCAGAAGGCACCGACCTAGCAGCCTACGCCAACTTGCTGATTTCCCGCTTCTCAAATACCAGTATCAAACACGAGACCTACCAGATCGCAACGGATGGCAGCCAGAAGCTACCACAGCGCCTATGCGAATCACTGCGCTTCCACTTAGCCAATAACACACCGACGCCTTGGTTAATTCTTGGTATCGCAGGCTGGATGGTATACGCCGGTGAACAAGATGAGAAAGGCGAGACTATTGTTGTGAAAGACCCAATGCTGGCAGAGTTGCGTGAAGCTTACAATGGCGCGAACACAGCAGAATCAATTGTTCTAGGCTTGCTAGGTATCAGCAAAATCTTTGGCGATGACTTGATTCAAAACAAAACATTGGTTAGCGCACTTACTGAGGCTGTTGACCAATTAAGAACCATTGGCGCTCAAGCTCTTGTCGCTAAAACCCTCCAAAATTAAACCCAGTAACATCACGGAACACTCATGAATTATACAAACAAGCTCGTTCGCTTCCCCCCAAACCGCGTATGGCGCACTTATACCGGCGGCAAGATTCTTGATCAAATGGAGCAAAAAGCGGTTCCGGAAGATACCCATTTTCCTGAGGACTGGATTGGCTCGACTACGCAGGCTGTAAACCCTGACCGCGAACATATCGTAGAAGGCGTTTCTCAAGCAGTGATCGGCGGTGAGACGATTCGTTTTGATGAGCTACTGGCGTTGAACCCCAGTTACTTTTTGGGCGAACAACACACCCAAGCATTCGACTTAAACCCGATGCTACTGGTGAAGTTTTTAGACTCCTCGGTACGCCTGCACTTTCAGGCACACCCGACGGCTGAGTTTGCACGCGAGCATTTGAACAGTAACCACGGCAAGGCTGAAGGCTATTACATATTAGATGTGCGTGAAGGCACTGATCCTTATGTGTATGTTGGTTTTCAGCACCCGCCAAGCCGTGAAGATTTTAAGGAAATGATCGAAACACAAAACATCGATGCGATGGAAGCGTGTTTCGAGAAAATCACCGTAAAACCGGGCGACTGCTTATACATTCCCGGCGGCTCACCTCACGCCATTGGTGAGGGTATTTTGATGGTTGAGATTATGGAGCCCTCTGATTGGGCAGTGCGCTTTGAGTTCTCAAAAGCGGGTTATACCATGCCTGTTGAGTCTCGTTTTATGAAGCGCGATCTTGAGTTCTGCATGGATGTTTTTGACTTCACGCAGCTATCCATTGAGGATGCAAAAAAGAAGTTCTATCAGCAGCCTAAAGTTGAGCGTCAGTACACGAATACGTCGTTTCAAGAGTCATTAATTGATGACAGTGTGACCGATAAATTCCGAGTCAAAAGATCGACGATTTCAGGAGCGGTTGAGAAGGTGGAGAAAGACTTTTACATCGGGATCGTGACCGAAGGCGAATGCAGTATCATGATTGGTGAAGAGACGACTCAGCTTAAGAGGCTTGATCGGTTTTTCTGCCCTGCGGGCGTTGAGATGGCGACGATTGTTTCGGAAGCGGGGGTTCAAATTCTTGAGTGTTATCCGCCAGAAATTAAGTGATAGGAATCTATATTAATAGCGGCAGACAATCAGTAACGACCCAGTAAGACCCTGTAACAGATTCCGTGTAATCTGCCCAAGCGTCACACTAGTTTTAAGTCAGCACGTACTCCACTCGTCTTTTAGTGGAGTACGTGACTGCTTTTATAGCTTCGTCATCAGGCCATTGTTCATGGCAGTTTGATGAGCTGTAGCTTGGCTAGGTACTGCTTAGCGGCTCATGCGTGACTTACCGCCCTTTCCATCTTCTGGCGCACAGGCCAGCGCTCCAACTTGGCCGCTTGGCGCTGCTTTACAAGTCCCGCTCATTTCACCACGTGGTGTTGTGACTGAGCAGGCTTCGCCTTGAGATAAGCTTTCACACGCCGTAAAGGCTTCTGCCGGAGGGGTTCTTCCGCCGCCTTTGCCGCCACGCTCACCGCCCTCGTCATTGGTCGCGCAGGCAGTGACAAACAGTGTTAGCGCGAGTGTGAGCATTAGCTTGTTAGTGTGTTTCATTATTTGTTCTCTGTTAGTTATCGTTCCAGAGACTTTGCACGCCAATAATGAATCGCATAAGGAGAAGTCATGAAGAAACTATGGAGAATGACTTCACAAGCTGTCCGTCGCTATAAACGGCTGAGATCAATCTGTCGCTGTTGCTTCAATTTCAATCATCAAACTTGGCAGCGCAAGTCGAGTCACACCCACTAAGGTCATCGGCGGCGCAATACCTAGAGGTCCAAAGCGCATACCCAGTAAATCAAAGTTCTTCATCGCCTCATCCATGTCAGTCACGTAAATATTTAGCTTCACCACATTCGCAAGGCTCATATCCGCAGCCACTAGCACGGCTTCCAGGTTTTCCAGTGCAAGTTGTACCTGCCCTCTCATATCATCGGTGTGCTGAGGGTTGCCTTCGTCATCAACCGACGTCTGGCCTGCGCAGATTAATTGGCGGCTGCCACCTTCCAATATTTCGCCTTGGTTATAGCCGACTTTTTGTGACCATGCCCATGGGTTTACTGGTGTTCTGTGAAGTGTTTGCTTGCTCATTGTGCTTATCCTCTAAATGCCGGTGTTCAGTATGATTCCGATGAAACCCACTTTAGAGGACACTCCTGACAACAGTGTGTCAGGAGAGAATTAGGAGCTTGCCCATTTATCGCTAAGCTCAGCGACTAGCTTTTTCATAACCGACTGTAAAAGCGTGTTATCGCTACTGGCACCCGAGGCAAACTGAAGTAGCCAGCGACCAAAGTAATCCAGATACGGCGTGACAAAAGTCATCTCCACGCCCTCCTCAAGCTCGCGCTCACGAACGATACCGAAGCGATAACGCTGCTCTCCCACAAATCGAGCCGCCTCAAAGGAGAACACCACGACAATCTCATGCAAGTCTTTGGAAGATTCGCGCTCCAGATATTCCTGAAGTGATTCGTGCTCCCTGCGCACAAATTGCTCGGGCTTCAGGGTGAGTGTTTTGATTCGGTCCAGCCGGAAGTCACGATAGTCTTCACGTAGCCTGCACCAAGCAATCAGATGCCAATTATCGTTGTAATAATAAAGCCCAATCGGCTCCAGTTCGCGGGTGGTTGCCGCCAAGGAAGAGCCGGCCTCATAGCCAATCACCACGACTTGAGATCGGGATAAAGACGCACGACACTCAGGCAACCACGTATCCTGCTCTAAGGCATCCTCCGAGGTTGTCGGTTTAAATACCGCAATGGAATTGTCGATGGCATTGAGATAATGCTGATCTTCAGACTCCATTACCGAGCGAATTTTATCCAGCGCCGTTCTGTATTCTTCACTCGTCGCGGCATCGACCCGGCTTTCCAGCATTTTAGCGCCAAATAGTAGAGAAGCACCTTCTTCACGGGTAAAAGCTACGGGTGGTAAGCGATAGGATTTTTCCAGGAAATAGCCGACGCCCGCTTCCGCGCCAATAGGCACACCGGCGTTCTCAAGCGAGCGTAAATCTCGGTAGACCGTGCGCTCAGAGACTTCAAAACGGGTGGCTAACTCTTTTGCAGTCACTACTGATTTGGTTTGTAGGTAGATTAGGATTGAGGTGACTCGGTCGAATTTTTTCATTGGTGGATTACGCTTGCTCTACTTCAAAGCCCACAATATTCCGATCGACCTTGCTAAACTCGACGCCAATTAAGTGAATAGGCTGATCTAAGTCACGATACTTATCCGCGTATTGCTTGTCTTTGATTTGCTGCAGTGCGTTACCTTTAGGCGCTAACTCCACAACTTTAAACTCGAATAAATAGACCTGATTATTGAATTTCAGCGTCATGTCCAAGCGGCCATGGTTAGTGCAATCTTCAACCTTTACATCCAAACCCAACGCCGCAAAATAAGAGTAAAACACGCTGGCATAAAAGCCTTCGAAACTTTGAATGTCGTTGCTGGTATACCAATGATGAGGGATGCTGGCAAAGAAAGCATGGAAGATGGTTTTCAGTGCATCAAAGTCGTTAACTAATAAGGCTTTGTACAGTCGCCCACTCTGCATGGCTTGTTCGGATGGGTTTCTCACCATCACCGATAACAAGCTTTCGTTTAAGCTTTTATAGACTTCACGGTTCGGATATCCGAGGGTATAGAAGGTTGTATCGCCTAAGCGCTCGGTGAACTTAATCGTCAAATAGCCGGTTTGAAACAGCAACGCCTCGGTAATGATTTGCTCAACATCGAAACTGGATAACATCGTGCTGCTGCTAAACATATTATCCAACTGCAATGACCTAACCTGACGCTCAAACAGTAAATCCACCAAGAACGTTGGCGTACCGGTTTCAAACCAATAGTTGTCAAACTCACGCTTATCAAACAGTTGCAGAATATCAAACGGGTTATAAACGCCCTCCCCCAGCCAGTTGTAGCCATTGTACCAATCACGAATGGCAGTACGATCCAGCCCTGCTAGTTCAGGCTCGAAAATAGTATCAATATCGTTATCTGTGTAGCCGCACAGCGTTGAGTATCGAGCATCCAGCGTGATGTCTTTCAGATTGTTTAAACCAGAAAACAAACTGACCTTGGAAAACTTACTCACGCCGGTTAAAAAAGTAAACTTGATGTGCGCGTCAGCGTCTTTAATCGTGCCATAAAAACCGCGCAGGAAGTCACGGTTTTCGCGAGCAAGGACCGGGTCATGTAGCGCATCTAAAATGGGTTTGTCGTATTCATCCACCAACACAACAGCCGGCTGCCCGGTTCGTTTTTGCGCATGAACAATCAAGGCCTTTAAACGACCGGAAGCCGTACCATAAATGGTGGGAACCTCATACGCTTGCTCCAATACATCCAATTGTTCAAACAGTGTTTTTTCGGTTTGACCTTGCTCGGCATAATGGCCACCGCTGAAGGTAAAGCGCAACACGGGGTATTTGACCGACCAATCCCATTGATCATGCACCGCCAAGCCTTGAAACAAGGGCTCGTTGCCTTCGAACAACTCTTTCAGGGTATCTAAAAATAAGCTTTTACCAAATCGACGCGGGCGGGACAGGAAGTAGTGAGAACCTCCGTCAATCAAATCCAAAGCCAGTGCCGTTTTATCAACGTAGTAATAATCATCACTACGGACCTTAGCGAAGGATTGAATGCCGATGGGTAATTTACGTCGCTTCATGATGGTTCAGTGCGTAGGAGGTTAGAGTATTGAGTTTAGCATGGAATCTAAGATGACAAGAGCACCACAATAAACATGACACGATCCTCATTGCCCTGTGGCCGTAATACCATTCTGATAATCACATTCGCAGGAATATGCGTCTCTCACCCAATAGTACTGATAATGATGCATTTATAATTTGTAAAAATTTGTTACCATAATCCCACTCATCTGATGGCAACTCTTGTAACATTTAGTAGCTAGTCTCCCAAGCGTCACTTGGCTAGAAGCACTTTTTGTCAGACTATCTATGATGGTCACATCGAAACCGTCAGATAAAACGATTACAGGGGAAATACCCCAAAACACTTACAGTTTTCACATAGAGGGAAGGAAACATGACTCAACCAACAATTGGATTTATTGGCCTTGGCTTAATGGGCGCAGCAATGGTCGGACGCTTACAAGACAAAGGCTATTCACTCACCGTAATGGGCAACGTATCCCGCCCAAGAATTGACGCAGCCGTTGCAGCTGGCGCTACTGAAGCAAGCACCGGACGCGCCGTAGCCGAAGCCAGCGATATCGTCATGTTATGCATGGATACCTCCGCGTCAGTCGAAGGCCGTATGCGTGGCGAAGATGGCGTTATCAACGGCCTAAAACCTGGCACCGTAGTGATCGACTTTGGAACCTCACTCCCCGCCTCCACAAAAGCATTAGGCGAAGAAGTTGCCGCCGCTGGCGGAACCTATCTGGACGGCCCATTAGGCAGAACCCCAGCCCATGCGGTCGATGGCTTACTCAATATTATGTGCTCCGGCGACAAAGCCGCTTTCGAGAAAATTCGCTCGGTATTGGAAGATTTAGGCGAAAATGTATTCCACTTGGGCGAGCTAGGCTCAGGAAATACCATCAAACTAATTAACAACTTCTTCGGAATGACAACCGCAGGCGCGATGGCCGAAGCCTTTGCAATGGCAGACCAAGCCGGCGTATCCCGCGAAGCACTGTATGACGTCATGGCAGCAGGCCCATTGCGCTCCGCCATGATGGATTTCGTAAAAGCTTATGGTGTCGACGGCGACTCAACCAAACTAGGCTTCTCAATTCGCAACGCATCAAAAGACGTCGGCTATTACCGCCAAATGTCACTTGATCTGGGCGTTGAATCAACCATGTCAACCAGCACCAACAAAGCATTCTCCACCGCCGTTGAGCAGGGGATGGGCGATAACATGGTGTCCGAAATGGTCGATTTCTTTGTAAAGGATATGACTAAGTAAACCGCCATAAAGTGCCTTAGCCAAGCTTTTGTCGCTAAGGCACTTCCCCGTCATTTATTCATACCGAGGCTGCACCACTGGCCCTATAAGAAATACCATCACCCTCCCCAACCGCTAAGATAATGCTGATTGTTGTCGCTGGGCTTTATTTAATTCCGCGAATCATTTCAAGCGCAGCTTGAGTGAGCGAATTGAATAAAGCCCAGCGACAACCTGCTATCTAAAGCAACCCATCAACCTTTGCGGCGCAAATAAAATCATTCTCCGACAAACCATCCACCGCATGCGTAGTAAACGTAATATCGCAATAGCCATACCCAAAGCTCACATCCGGATGATGCCCTTCTTTCTCCACCAACCAAGCCATGGCATTCACAAACAAAACCACTTTTGCAAAGCCCTTAAACTTCACCGCTCGCGTGATCGATTTATTATCCTCGGCAATCACCCAGTCCTCATGCAACTGCGCCGCAAATGCCTTCGTTTCTTCACGCGATAACATCGGAACGCCACCTTCACATGGCACGCATTTTCCCTGACTTAAATCACAAACCTGACTCATATTAATTTCCTCTTCTCTAGTGTAATTAGTGCTTAATTAGCTGGCCGCTTTCACAGGATACAATGGCGCATGCAGCCCAAGCGCTCGGGCTTGCTCAATCGCAGCAAACAGGTCTTGCTTACTAAGCTCCAGCAATTGCTCCATCGACTCCAGCACATAATAAATTGGCTGATGAATATCAATGCGGTACGGTGTACGCAACACCTCAATCAAATCAAATGGCTTGCGAATTGCCGCTTTGCTTTCGACCGAATACGACAACTCACTAAACGATGAAATAAGTCCCGCGCCCAGCGCTTTATCGTTTAACAAACCAAACTCCACGGTAAACCAGTAAATGCGTGCAATCCACACATACTGGCTTTTATCCGCCTGCTGGCCAAGTAAGCCAATGCTATGGGTAAATTCGGCAAAGTGTGGGTCGCTTAGCAGTGGCGTATGCCCAAATATTTCATGAAAAATATCCGGCTCTTGTAGGTAGTCTAATTCTTGGCGGGACCGAATAAATGACGCGGCAGGAAACACCTTATTCGCCAACATATCAAAGAACGTTTTGAAGTCGATCAAGGCTGGGACTGGAGCCACTTTCCAACCTGTTTTGGCGATTAGGCGCTCGGTAATGGCGGCGCATTGCGGAATCTGATCCAAGGGTAAATCCAGCTTAGCCAGCGCGTCGATATACTCTGGACAAGCATACTGCTCCACCAAGGGCATCTGCCGCTGAATTAAGATTTTCCAGGTCTCATTTTCAACCGCATCGTACTGAATACAGCCGCTAGCGTCGGGCTGTTTAGCAACGTACTGACTGAGTTTAGCCACTTTTTTATCCTCCCCTCATCGCGAATGATTCTCAGTATATTTAAATATTAGGGATAGCTTATTGCGTAATAGTTCTTGATCGACTACTAATTAGAAAGGATATTTCTAAATAGAGCGATGAGGGGACAGAATCTTGCTAGATAAATTTGATAAGGCGATTATCGCGATATTGCAGCAGAATGCGCGCATCACTAACCAAGACCTTGCCGATCAGGTGAATTTGTCGACTGCGCCCTGTTGGCGGCGGGTTAAGCGGTTAGAAGATTTAGGGATTATTAAACAGTATGTTGCACTGCTCGACCCCGCCAGCGTTAACCTCAATACCTTAGCCTATATCGAGGTGTCGCTCACCGATCACACCGAAGCCACCATGCGCTCATTTGATGAATTTATAGAAAGCACGCCGGAGGTATTGGAGTGCTACTCCGTCAGCGGCAGTTATGACTATTTGCTGCGGGTATTGGTCAAAGATAACCTGACGCTGGAAAGCTTTTTAATGAAGCAATTACTCGGCCGAAATATCGTCAAAGCAAGCAATACCTTCTTTGCGCTAAAGCAAAAAAAGTACACCACACAGTTAGTCGCACAGGATTGATCAAGTCTGTGACACTCAACATCCAAACCCTGTGAGCCATTAGTAATCATCACAATTCCCAGCACGTCCTTTATTTAATATTCGCGCTCGTTCGTCGGGTATTCAATGGGAAGCTTCAGCCACAAACGCTATCTTGCGCAGAGGTGAGCCTGCAGGTTCACAACGATATGGATGCCGGTCATTCCTCACGATACCAATCAAAAAACCGGCTTTTCAATGTTAATGCACAGGGACACAGTGCGGCACTTCCGGGCAAGTCATGGCGGACTCCGGATGTGCAATCAAGGATAGCAGTAAGATGACTAAAACTAATAAAAGACGCTTCACACTCAAACGATTTCTTGGATTTTCACTACTTAATTTAGCGCTTTCAATCAGCCTGAGCGCGCATGCCGCGTTAACGGACTTTAGCGCAGAGCAGCAAGCCAGTTACCAAACCATTGCGGCAGCACTTAGTGTGGTAAATAACGCGCCACACAGCGCAGACTCCATTAGCGAGCAAACCTATTGGATAGATGCAACCAACGGCATTGATGACCCCAGCCGAACCGGCCAAATTGACCAGCCTTGGAAGTCGATTACGTGGGCCATGAACAATGTTCCCTATGATATCCAATCCGCGAATATTGTCGTCCGCGGAGGCGTTTATGCACCGGCCGTTTTGTATATTGGCGAAGAGCGTGGCGGGGATGCCAGTGCCTCATCACCTTTCAACTTAATCGCGTTTCCCGATGAAAACGTAATGTTAGATGGGGCCAATGTCGCTGAGAATGGCGCACTAATTTCAATTGCGGGCACGGCGAATGTCACGATCTCCGGCTTTGAGCTGAGCAATATTAGTGGCGCTGGCAAGTCAGGGATTTACATCAATAACTCCAGCCTGATAACACTCTCGGGCAATGAAATTCGTAATTCTCAATGGACCACTAACGCAGAAGATGCCGCCTATCCTACCCTATCCGATCGCTTTAATGGCATTGCCGTGGTGGGCGACAGTTACGACATCACGATTGAGAATAATAACCTACACGACCTAGTCACCGGCTATGGCGAGCCGATTCTCGTGTTAGCGCCTGCGCTGGCAACCCTCAGCGGCAATACCCTGCAAGATAACGATGCGGATGTGTTTGAAAATCAGCAGTATTACGTCAGCACCGATGGCGATGATGACGCCGGTATCGGAAGCTTGGATAAGCCATGGAAAACAATCCACAAAGCCTTATTTAGTATTCCTCATGCCGAAGATAATGCAACGATCAATATTCGCGCCGGTACGTATCAAATCCCGACTGCGCTGTATTTTGAAGCTTTACGGGGCGGCTCAAGCGGTAAATATTTTACGGTACAAGCTTATAACGATGAGTCTGTCGTGATTGATGGTGGCTTATTAGATCAGCCATTTAGCGCCATGGCTTCCTTTAGCTCAGCGGCTTATGTGCGACTTAAAGGGCTGACCTTTACCAATTTATACGGGCCAAAGTCAGCCATTTATATGGAAGGCAGTAGCCACCATATCGAGCTAATCAATAACACATTGCACGGCATGAGTTGGGCCGATGAAGCCTCGGAAGATGAAACCAAACCGCTACCTTCAGACAACTTAAACCCGATTGCAGTGATTGGAAATAATCCTGAGCAAGCCATGCACAATATCGTGATTCGCGGTAATCAGCTGTATGACATTGTGCCGGGGTACAGCGAAGGCATTAAAATTGTCGGCAATGTGACGGACTTTCTGGTTGAGCAAAATACCATCCGCGAGATCGCGAATATCGGCATTGTGGCGGCGGGTAATTACACCTGGGTTAAAGATGCTAACGGCGTGCAGATTCCGGATGCCGTAAACCATGCACGTGATGGCATTATCCGTAAAAATACCGTGAGCTATGCCGTTTCTCCGGTGGCTAACTCGGCCGGAATTTACTTGGATGGTGCGCATAATGTATTGGTTGAGCACAATATCTCCCACCATAACTCGGTTGGCTTTTCAGTGGGTTGTGAGCAGCCGGGAACCACGCAAAACAATACCATTCGCTACAATGTCGCTTATGAAAATGACGATGCTGGGTTGGTTGTCGGCACCATTCACGCTGGCGCAGCTGTGAGCAATACCACGATTGAGTTTAATGAGTTTAAGCAAAACTACCAAAATGGCGAATGGGGTGGCGAGCTGACCATCCAACAGGCCGATGGCTTATCGATTCAGAATAACTTGTTTGTCTCGCGCTCTGATCTGATGCTGATTGCAGCGGCAAATGCCACGGATTTAACGATTGATAACAATCTGTACTTTGGTGCATCTGCAAATGCCGATTCGGCTATTTTTGACTGGGGCGGGATTACGGGTACGTCTTATGTTGGCTTGTCGAACTTTCAGGAAGCAACCGGTTATGACAGCAACAGTTTGTATCAGGATGCCGATAGCATTAGCTACTTAGAAGAGTTAGCTGAGCAAGCAGCAAACAATGCGGGAATGGAGGCCTGCAACACTGCTAAACAGCGACACGCTCATGGCCATAAGCATCACAACAAGAAGAATCACCATAAAGGCAAAAGTCGCAAACTGGGACATCACAAAACAGGTGCGGCGAATGCGACTTGTAATACTAAAACTAGCTCCGAAAGCGATACCCATGAGCGCGAGCCCCCTCATAAGTCAAAGCACTCTAAGCATCAACACCAAGGGCGTGACTCAAAGGAACACAAGCACGCTGATAAACACGGTAAACATACTAACAAGCACAGCACGAAACGCAGTAAGCATAAATACTATTAAGCTGCATAACGGCCAGATCATCCGCATGCATTTGTGATGCTGGCCGTTTAAATCAGTTAATAATGATCATGTTCAACAAGTTAGCAAATAGTGTCCTATAGTTATTTGAGTAGGTCCCTCCATTTAATTGGAGAGGTCTATTCCTGCCTGCCGACTATGAGATGGATGATATTATGAAAAAGCACACGACTTTCCTGTCGCTGATATTGATCAGTGGCTTATTAATACCCGTTTCAGGGTCTGCGCATCACTACCGCCAAACGGCTAATTACCAAAGCTTGGTGAGCTGGGCCAATTCGCTAAAGGGCATTAGTTTTAACGACTCACGCTACATCGCCTATTGCGATAGTTATGCGCAAGCCTCTGCTCTGCAGGCAAATCGTCGAGTGAGCGAAGGTTGCTCAAGCGCAATTCCTACCAACAATGCGGCACTTCAAAATCGCTGGAGTAATAATATGTGGGGTCATAAGGGATGGTGCCGTAGCGTATCTGCACATGCTTCACTAGCCGAGCTCAATATTCGTGAATCCGGCTTACGTAATTGCCTGTCGAGACATACGCCGATTAACAACAATGCGCAAATTCGCCAAAACTGCCTTGCGGGCGATGCCCTGCATAAAAAGGCTGCGGGTGGTGATGTCAATTTTGTACGCAACTGCCTGAATGCCGGTGTAAATGTAAATACCGTGGAAGGCAATGGCTGGACAGCGCTGCACTCTGCTGCGCGCTCGGGCCGTTTGCAAATTGTTAAGCTACTACTGAGCAATGGCGCGAATATTAATGCGGTAGATGTGACGGGCCGAACACCATTAGATCAAGCGATTGCCGGTAAATATCCAACGGTGCAGAACTACCTGCGCAGTCAAGGTGGATTTTAATCCTACTTAATATAGCCGCGCATCAATAGCTTTGCGCAGGCAGTTTTAACGTGGCTTTCAATAAAAAGGCGCTCCACTAAATCAATAGTGGAGCGCCTTTTTCATACCATTAAGCCAAATCAATCACAGTTTAGCGCAGCAAAACAGCTTAGTGCGGCGGCTTATCGTGAACCGGCTTAATCCCCTGCTCCGCTCTTAAACGACGCTCTTCTTCAATCACTTCCGCTGGCAACTGGCTCATAAAGCAATGACATAGATTGTCATCAACCATGGTACGTGGGCCGTGTGGGTGCGCAATGTGCTTATAAATACCATGCGAATGGCCATGTGCTTTTACATGCTCTTCAGCGCTACCCGCACTCTTGGCGACATTTGCCTCTTCCGTGCTAGCAGCTGCCGCATGGGAGTGCGTATGCCCGTCGTGTGAATGACTATGGTCGCCATGGGAATGCGTGTGCCCATCATGCGAGTGACTGTGATCCCCGTGAGAATGAGAGTGAGTATGATCATGTGAATGCTCACCACCTTCCGGTTGGAACTCAGCATGGTGATGATGAATATCTACTTCACCACGCGCCAATCGCTCATGGAATGACTTCATCAAATCGTGATTTTCCACAATTTTACCGGTGGCACACTCTTCGATACGCGCCATAAAGGTATCAATCACATGCGCCTGATCACTTAGATAATGTGCGGTCATAAAGTTGACATCAGGGTTTTCAGCAGCCACTTTCTCCACATAATTGTGGATACGTGTAATCAAGCGACCGGAGAATAGGAAGTAAGGAGCAACCACAATTTTCTTGTAGCCAAGCTTCAATGCCATCTCCAAACCACGACCAACGGATGGGAACGTTACCCCAGAGTAAACCGTCTCAGCCCAACCAAAGCCCAAGTCTTCCGCCACGATGCGCGTCAGTTTGCTGGCTTCGGCATTCGCATTGGTATCAGAGGTGCCACGACCGACGACCACTAACATGGTGTCGTACAATGCGCCCGGAGCTGGTGCTTCACTCATGCCCATCGCTTCTAAAATGCGCGCTTCAAACGCCGCAATCATTAAAGGATGCAAGCCCAACTCACGACCATAGTGAATCGTTAAACCATCGTGCTGCTGCTGGTAAGTGGTTAATACTGAAGGAATATCGTTCTTTACGTGCGTCGCGGCAAACAACATGCCGGGCACGGCGTAGATCTCCTCAATCCCCTGTTCCACCATTCTATCCAGCCCCATGTGGATATTGGGTGCGGAGTATTCCAGAAAGCCATGCTCAACAGGAATGTTTGGATAACGCGCCTTCAGGCCCTTCGCCAATAGACCAAATTCTTCACCTGCAACTTTAGAACGGCTGCCGTGGCCGCAAATCATAATCCCTGTCTTTTTCATGGTGACCCTGAATACCCGTATTTAAAGGCGACCATTATCCACGCTGTTGCTATGGCCTGACAAGAAAGGAAACTAATAGCTGCCCGAAAGATTGTTTATGAACCCTTTCGTCTGGATTGCCACTAAAGGGTTGAACAATCATCACGATTGAGGTTTATTAGTCATGGTCAATAAAAAGACAAATTAATAAATCTAATTATTTAACTGCATCGGGAGAAGCAAAATGAGTTTAATGGGAACACTAGGTAAAGTAGCCATGGGTATCATCGTGGCAAAAGGCGTTGGTAAAGTCATGGGTGGCGCAGCGGGTGGTACTTCTTCCGGCGGTGGACTCGGTGGCATGTTGGGCGGCCTGATGGGCGGCGCAAGCACTGGCGGTAGCGCAGGCGGCGGACTGGGTGGATTACTCGGCGGACTGACAGGCGGAAGCCAAGCTGGCGGCGCAGGTGCTGGTGGTTTAGGCGGCATGCTAGGTAATTTGATGGGTGGTTCAGGCGCTGGTGGTGCATCCTCCGGTGGATTGGGCGACTTACTGTCTGGCCTGAGTGGTCAGCAAGGTGGCAGCGGCGGACTGGGTGGCTTACTAAGCTCACTGGGCGGCGGTGCAGCAGTTGGCGGCGCAGCAGCGGCAGCAACTAGCCCTGATTTTGGCGCAATGTTTAACAGCGCACTACAAGGCAACGAGCCAGAGCAAGTATCTGATCAAGATGAGAAAAATGCAGCAGTATTACTGCGTGCAATGATCAGCGCAGCAAAAGCAGATGGCCAGATGGATGCTGATGAGCAGCGTAAAATCACTGAGCACTTGGGTGAAATCACTCAGGAAGAAGCGGATTTTGTTCGCAGTGAAATGCAGGCACCTTTGGACTTAACGGGTCTGATCGCTGATGTTCCTCCAGGATTAGAGCAGCAGGTTTACCTGATGTCATTAATGGCAATCAGCTTAGATACTAAAGAAGAAGCCGTTTACTTGGATACTCTGAGACAAGGTTTGAACCTGACTCAGGAAGCCAGCAACGAGATTCACGACAAGCTAGGCGCTCCAAAACTGTATGCTTAATCGCATCATTTAAACGCTAGCAAAACGGGCCTTCAGCAATGTTGGCCCGTTTTTTTGGCGTGTAAAAAAGATGATTCTCCCCCTCGCTGCTGATAGTCTAAGCGCTCTCCTCCTTCCCGGCGCACTATCCCATGCTACACCTGTTAAGCCTGCCCATTTCTCTACTGATCGACCGCCTGCTGGGCGAACCTAAACGCTTTCACCCACTGGTTGGTTATGGTGCCTTCGTCGATAAAATCGAAGCCCTACTTAATCACGGCTCCGAGAAAATCAGCAAAGGCGTTATTGCATGGCTATTGGCCGTTATACCGATCACCCTGCTCGTTTGGCTAATTGATCAACTACTCGGCGGCTGGTGGATGAGCATCTTATGTGGCTGGCTGGCTATCGGCTGGCAAAGTTTGCGGCAACATGGCGGCTGGGTAGAACAAGCACTCACCGCAGGCAATCTCACCGAAGCCCGCGCCAAACTCAGCTGGATTGTCAGCCGCGATACGTCCGAATTAGACCCTTCCGCTATTAGCCGTGGCGGTATCGAATCCGTATTAGAAAATGGCAGCGATGCGATTTTTGCTCCGTTATTTTGGCTAGCCGTCGGCGGCGCGCCAGCCGTTGTGTTGTACCGCTTATGCAATACGCTGGATGCCATGTGGGGCTACCGTAACGATCGCTACGAGCAATTTGGCAAATTCTCCGCACGTGTTGATGACCTGTTAAATATCATCCCCGCTCGCCTCACCGCCATCACTTACGGCTTGGCCGGAGACTTTAAAGGTGCAATGCGAGCGTGGCGCGCCCAAGCCGGTCAATGGTATAGCCCAAATGCTGGTGTCGTGATGGCAGCGGGTGCAGGTGCATTAGGCTTAAGCCTCGGCGGCAATGCCATTTACCATGGCCAATTAAAAAGCCGCCCAACACTCGGCAATGGCCGTCCGCCAGAAGCACCAGACTTAAGCCGCGCACTCACCCTAATTGATCGCAGCGTGTATATCTGGGCAGCAATCGCTCTATTATTCGCAGGCCTAAGCGCACTTTAAAACCACCGCTTAAAATACAGGAACTCCCATGCAACCGACTCACTCCCACGGCGGACAACTCCAACTCGCCAGCCAGCGCTACGGCATTCCTCGTGAACAATGGCTCGATCTCTCGACAGGTATCAATCCAACCACTTACCCACTACCAGCAGTTCCCCCAGCAATCTGGAATCGCCTGCCCGAAGTTAATGATGGATTAGAAACTGCGGCCGCAGCTTACTACGGCAGCCCAGAATTACTGCCCGTTTCAGGCTCTCAAGAAGCCATCGCACGCTTACCAAAGTTAAGAACCAAAAGCCGCGTCGGTATTATCAGCCCTGCCTACCACAGCCACTACAAAGCCTGGCAACAAGCTGGTCATGAAGTATTGGAATTAGCACTAAGTGAACTGGATGATGCACTGGCAACGCTGGATGTATTGCTACTAGTAAACCCCACCAACCCCACTGCACAACGCTACTCACAATCACAGTTAAACAACTGGCATCAGCAACTAGCCGCGCGCGGAGGCTGGCTAGTCGTTGATGAAGCTTTTATGGATTTAACGCCAGAAGGTAGCCTGATTCAGGAACATGCCCAAGCCGGACTCATCGTACTCAGATCCATCGGGAAGTTCTTTGGCTTAGCTGGAATTAGACTGGGTTTTGTCTGGGCGGAAGAATCAATATTAAGTGGATTAGTCGCGCTACAAGATGACTGGTCAGTCAGCAACCCCGCACGATGGGCTGGTCGCTTAGCGCTTAGCGACAAGCAATGGCAACAGCAACAGCGCCAACAAATTCCCGTCGCCATGGCTGTACTCAAAGCTCAATTAGAACAACACTATCGAAGAGAAGTCGCCGAAGCCGGCCTATTCGCCTACGTAATTCTCGGAAAAGAAGCCGCCGCCAAAGAACACGAAAGACTCTGCCAGAAAGGCATCCTAACCCGTCTATTCCCCGATGCTGGCGCACTAAGATTTGGACTAAGCAACACCCCCGTTGATCTCAGCTAACAACACAATATTTCAGGTTAAGTTATAGCCTGATCTCAGTGTTAACTTCACGCAGTCCTTACGAGCCTGCGAGTCGGCGAAGTGCAGTTAACACTGAGAGCAGGCGCCCAAACCAAACAACCTAAGCCAATCCTGCCTCTCGGGTCATGTTCTCAATCCTATCCTCATGGACAATCACATTATCCTCAATGCGAATACCACCATACGGCACAAACCGCTCAACCCGCTCCCAATTAACCACGCTCGCCTGCTCCGACAACTTCAACTTCGCTAACAAACTCGGAATAAAATACAACCCAGGCTCAATGGTAAACACCTGATTCGGCTCAATCACCCGCGTACAACGCAAAAACGGATGCTCAGCCGGAGCACTCAAATGCGTGCCCGACTCATCTTGCATAAAGCCTGCCACATCATGCACTTGCAGCCCTAAGAAATGACCCAAGCCATGCGGATAAAAAGTACTGGTCACACCCTGCTGAACCGCTGCCTCGGCAGAACATTTAATCAGTCCAAACTGACCCAACACAGCAGCTGTTCGATAATGCATTTCAATGTGCAAATCCACATAAGAAAGACCCGGCTTAATCACCTCGCAAATCTCACGTTGCTGCTCGTCAAGTGCAGCAACCAGCCCTGCAAACTCATCACTCTTGTGGCTATAGCTGCGCGTAATATCAGCGGCATAGCCATTAAACTCAGCACCCGCATCTAACAAAAAAGATCGCAATTCGCCGTTTTCCAGCGCTTCGGTTTGTAGCTGGGTGTAATGCAGAATCGCGCAGTTTTCATTAAGCGCCACGATATTGCTGTACGGCACTTGATTATCGCCCTGCCGAATGGCTTTGAGATAATGCTGATTGATATCAAATTCTGACTCGCCCGCATAAAAAGCCGCTCTGGCAATCAGATGCCCCGCCACTGCGCTCTTAGTCGCGCCACGCAGGCAATCCAATTCATATTCGGTTTTATAGCTGCGGTGAAAGTGCAGATAATCCAATACCGGCTGTGGGTTTTGATGACCAATCCCTAGCGACTCAGCCAACTCAGAATACTCACCAATATAAGCCATATTGCTCGGGTCAGATGGTAACAAACTGGCCAGCTGCTCTTTGCGTTGCAGATAACGAATCTCCACGCTATCTACCCAAAAGTCAGTCGGCTCATCCGGAACCTTGTGCCAAAAATCATCCGGTCGATAAAAGATCAGCTGCGGCTTATCGCGTCCATTCACAATCAACCAACAATTAGGATGGCTCACCAACGGCAGCCAATGTTTGAAATGCGGATTCGCCTTAAACGGGTAACTGTGGTCATCCAAAAACGCCATTTTTAACTGGCCAGAATGGATAATTAAGGCATCGAGATTTTGCCGTTCGAGAATAGTGGCGCTGCGCTGCTGCAAAGTGACAATGTGATCTTGGTAAAGCGACTGCATCGGACTAAATCCTTTGGGGAGTTATTTGCTATCTATACTAGCCCAGACCTAGGCGGCAGGTTAACCGTTTTTTTGCGGCATTGCGCCAAGCGCGTTACTGCCCTAAAGTCAGTGCCAATAATGCAGGAAAATCAATGCTGGCAACGGCTTAGCGAGGAGAAAATCAGATATGAGTGGCCCTTTAGCACATTTGAAAGTCATCGAAATGGCGGGGCTTGGCCCTTGCCCGTTAGCTGGACAACTACTGGCCGACTTGGGTGCAGAAGTAATTCTAATTGACCGCCAAAGTGGCGAGGCTGACCCGACCGATATTAATCGCCGTAATAAGCAGTCCATTGCGTTGAACTTAAAAACCGAGAGCGGCCTGAAAATCGCTCAACAGTTAATCACCGAAGCCGATATCTTGATTGAGGGGTTTCGTCCCGGTGTGATGGAGAAATTAGGGCTTGGGCCTGAGGCTTGCCACCAGCAAAATCCCGAACTAATTTATGGCCGCATGACAGGTTGGGGCCAAACGGGGCCGCTGGCTCAAAGCGCGGGGCACGACCTTAATTATCTGGCCTTAACCGGTGCGCTAAGTGCCATCGGCTCACAAGGGGAAGCCCCTATTCCACCGCTGAATCTGGTCGCGGATTATGGCGGTGGCACCATGTTTTTACTGCTGGGCGTGTTGTCTGCGTTGTATGAGCGTAGTCATTCCGGCAAAGGTCAGGTCATCGATGCGGCAATGGTCGATGGCGTACCGGCAATGATGGGGCTGATTCACATGTTATTAGCGCGCCAACAATGGAGCCCCGAACGCGAAAGCAATTTACTGGATGGTGGCGCGCCATTTTATCGCTGCTATGAAACAGCCGACGGTAAACACTTATCCGTTGGGCCGCTGGAGCCTCATTTCTTTGCCGGTTTATTAAAGAAAGCAGGCTTGCCAGAGGACGAACTAGCCACGCAATATGCCTACCAACAATGGCCACAAAAACGTGAGCAATATCAAGCGTTGTTTAAAACCAAGACTCGTGATCAGTGGATGGCGATATTTGATAAGAGCGATGCCTGTGTCTCGCCAGTGCTGGGCTTTGACGAGGTTGAGTCGCATAGCCACAATGCAGCAAGGGAAAATTTCCTGCGCGTTGATGGCATTATGCAAGCCGCTCCTGCGCCACGTTTTGACCGTACGCCAGCAGCGACACCCACTGCACCGCTAGCCGCTGGAGCCAATGCTACTGAGCTATTATCGCGTTTAGGTTATAGCGAGGCTGAGATTGAAACACTTAAAGAGTCCGACGCACTTAGCTAGCCATTTTCTCAACTAGTCGCCGCCTTAGTCTGTCACTCGTTTACAACTCGCCTCCTAAGCTAGAGCATATCCCCGCTTAACTAATCAGGAATTCAAAGCCCCGCCAATGGTCCGCGAAACTAGATCAGAGGGGCTCAGTATGCTACCGTTACCGGCTTAAAAAATTTCAATAAGCCGCGTAAAGGTAACCTCATGATCTCAGGTTTTGATTACGGCACGTCCAACTGTGCCATCGGTGCAGTCACCCCTGCTGCAGATGGTTCCGATGCCATAAAACTCCTCCCTTTGGATCATGGCAAAGCCTTTATGCCATCCACCTTATATGCGCTGGAGCGTGAACTCATTCCCGAGTCAGTTGGTGCGCATATTCCTGATAAAAGCTTGCAGGATCAGTATGCTATCGCCCGCTCCTCCGCACTGGCACAAGCCAAACGAGTGCGCTACGACGAGGACATTAAAGCCAGCGAGCAAACCCTATTTTTTGGTACAGATGCCTTTGAGCAATACTTAGCACTGCCGGAAGAAGGCTACTTCGTAAAATCACCAAAATCATTTTTAGGCGGCAGTGGTTTTCGCCCCGAGTTTATCCAGTTTTTTGAAGATATTGTCACGGCTATGATGCAGCGGATAAAGCAGCAGGCTGAGCTGTCTTTAGGTGATGCGATTACGCATACCGTGATCGGGCGTCCGGTCAACTTCCAAGGCTCAGATGCAAGCAAAAGTAATAAACAAGCCATCGATATTCTAACCACATCCGCTCAACGTGCTGGCTTTAAACACATCGAATTTCTGTTTGAGCCCATTGCCGCAGGTATGGATTTTGAAGAGCGCCTGCATGAGAACAAAACAGTGCTAGTCGTCGATGTCGGCGGAGGAACCACGGATTGCGCGATGGTGCGCATGGGGCCGGATTATCGCCATAACGAACATCGGGATCAGGATTTTCTAGCGCACAGCGGTGAGCGAGTCGGCGGAAATGATTTGGATATCCAGTTGGCTGGCAAGCACTTCATGCCACTATTTGGAATGAAATCGACGCTCAGAAATGGCCTCTCCATGCCTCGGCAGATTTTTCTGGATGCGGTAAAAACCAATGATGTAGGCGCACAAGCTAAATTCAACAGCCTGCCAGTCAAACTACAACTTCAACAGCTGGTGCGCGAAACAAAAGAGCCTGAATTACTAAAACGCTTTATTAAAATGCGTAAAAATGGCCAAAATCAGCAACTGGTGCGCAGTGCCGAGCAATGCAAAATTGCCTTATCCGACGCTGAAAGTAATGCGGTTTCGCTGGAGTATATCGAAGCGGGCTTAGGCTGCACCATTTCTCGGGAACAGTTTGCCGAAGCCATTGCTCACCCCTTGTCGCGCATGGTTGTGCTAATGGAAGAAGCGATTGCCCAAGCTGGCTGTCAGCCAGATTTGATTTATGTGACCGGTGGCTCGGCGAAATCGCCCGCAATTCGTCAGGCGATTGAGCAGAAGCTGGGCAATATCGAAGTGGTCGATGGAGACCACTTCGGAAGTGTTGCGGCGGGCTTAACGGTGTGGTCTAAGCGGATATTTGCTTAAACCGCAAACCAATCTTACCCCCTAAATCAAGGCAGTCACGCAAAACTAAACCAAGTAATGAGCACTTGGCTTGCTTCTTAAAAACTGCGCGCCAGCTGGCTTATTCGTAAGTTCAGAGCAAGCCAGAGACTCACTTCTCGCCTTCATAAAAGTCTGGCCAATGCCGTAAAATTACCGGACTAGTCGGCGCATAGCTATGACAACTATTCAATAACACCGGACGCTCGTTCGGCTGAATGCCCATCTCCGCTTTGCCCTCAACCTTGCGCCCTTCATTACGACCGGAGAAAACCGTCTGAAACGCCGTGGTCGCCATTGGCCCAAGCAGTTCGGTTAAATGCGTGCAACCAGCCGTACCACGGAACAAGGTTCGAACCGCCTTATTCCACCCCAAACCCACTGACAAACCAACCAGCTTGCCATAATCCGGCTCAATTTTCGGGCAGTTACTGTACGGCGAGAAATCAATTGATGCTTCAGCGGCACGCACAATCATTTGGTCATCAATCGTCAGGCGAACCCACATGCCATGTAGTGGCTCTTCCGCTTCGATATACCCGCCACGGTCGATATTTTCAAAGCGATACGGCTTAACGTCGGTCATATGGCCTTCGATATCCCAAAGGTCATCTTCGCGTAAATAGCCTTTACACGTCACAACACGAGTGTGCATTTGCTTGCGAGGAGCAGGACTTGAAAGCGGCATAACTTATCCATTTATTTGTTCAGAACAAGTGATTTTATGCGCATTTATGTTGCGGCGCAACTAAGACATTTTGACTAAGAATTGTGACGTTGTTTACGAACCATACTCGGGCTCATCCCAAAGTGACCTTTAAAGCAATGACTAAAGTGCGCGCTACTACTAAAGCCACAAGCCACCGCGATATTCACCACCGATGCATTGCTCTGCCGCAAAAGCTGGTGCGCACGGTTCAGCCGCAACTCCAAATAGTATTTCGCAGGTGAGGTATCAAGATATTGCTGGAATAGACGCTCGACTTGGCGGCGGGATAAATCCACAGATTCCGCCAACTCCACAGCCGATAAGGGCTCATCAATATGGGTTTCCATCAACAGCAGCGTATCGCGCAAGGGCTGCGGTAGAGTTGGGTCGGTTGGCAACATGGTTAAACTGCCATCAGCCGCCTCCCCCAATACGCTATCCACATTCAAAATACCTTCTACGCCGCGCATAAGGTCCTCGCCGGATAATTGCCCAATGAGCGTCAGCATTAGCCCCAAGGTACTCGTGGCACCCGCACTACTTAGGCGATCACGGTCAATGACATACGGCTTTTTACTGACCTTAACGCGCGGGAATACTTCATTCATTAGTGCATGGTTTTCAGGGTGAATGGTGCATTCATAGCCTTGCATAATCCCTGCTTGCGCCAAAATATAGCTACCATTCCAGATACCACCGACCCGCCGCTTAAGCCTTGCCGCTTGCTGTAATACTTGCTGTAATTTTGGATTCACTTGTAAATTGGTGCGTAAGCCCCCGCAGACTAACAACACATCCAACCGGGCCGGATCAATCGACTCAAATTCGCCCGATACCAACACATCGATATTCAGATCACTCTTAACCTCTTCACCACGATAGCCATAAAAATCGAATTGGAAACGCTCTGCCTGGCTCAGCAAATTAGCCGTTACCAGCGCATCGACCGCACCAGTAAACGCCATCATCGAGAAATGCTCCAGCAGCACAAAACCCACGCGCCAGACCTGAGTATCTTGCACTGCGCTGTCCGCTGGCTGAGTGATATAGCCATGATTTCGGGCGCGCACTGGGCTGTCTGGCTGGCGTGGTGTATTGGTTTTGGGCATGGGCGGACTGCTGGTAATGGCTTGAATCTGCATTCTAACTAAAAAAGCCTGCGCTGTATGGGTTCCCTATGTACAGGGCAACGTCGCAATCGATTTCTAAACTCTGGATAAATGAATCTTTATTAAGGTATAGTCATTTAGGTATGTTCAATCCCCGTTCTGCTTCACCTCAACTCTGGAGAGATACTATGAAAAAAATCGCACTCGCTTCCACGATCGCTGCATTATGTTTCAGTGCCGGCACTTTACAAGCCGCCGAAAAGTGGGATATGCCCATGGCTTACTCTGGTAGCAACTACCACTCAGCCACTGGTGAAGAGTTCGCTCGCTGCGTAACGACCGGTACTGGCGGTGATATTGCCATCACTACTCATCCCTCTGGATCACTGTTTAAAGGTGGCGATATCAAGCGTGCTGTTCAGACTGGCCAAGCGCCAATCGGTGAGCGCCTACTGTCTAGCCATCAGAATGAGAATGCACTGTTTGGTTTTGACTCTGTACCCTTTTTGGCAACCTCTTTTGAAGCCTCTGCCAAGCTATGGGAAGCCGCTAAAGCGCCGATCAGTAAACTGCTAGATGAGCAAAATCTGGTACTGCTTTACTCTGTGCCATGGCCTCCACAAGGTTTGTACTTCAAGAAAGAAGTGAATTCTGTTGAAGACATGAAAGGCACCAAATTCCGTTCATACAACAACACCACAGCGCGCTTGGCTGAGTTGACTGGCATGTTGCCTGTGACGATTGAAGCGGCTGAAATTTCTCAAGCCTTTGCTACTGGCGTTGCTGAGTCGATGGTGTCATCAGGTTCTACCGGTTATGACCGCAAAGTGTGGGAGAGCCTGACGCACTTCTACGAGGTTAATGCCTGGTTGCCACGCAACTATGTGTTCGTTAACAAAGACACTTGGAAAGACACTAGCGATGCGAACAAAAACGTCGTTAAAGCCTGCGCCGAGTTGGCAGAGTACGCCGGTAACTGGCGGGCAGTTCAGTACACAGACTTCACCGTAAAAGGCCTGGCTGCTGGAGGCATGACGGTTGCCCCTGCCGGTGAAAAGCTGGTTGGCGAGCTACAAACGATCGGTGGAACAATGACTGCAGATTGGCTAAAAGAAACAGGCGCCGAAGGGCAAGCCATTGTGGACGCCTTTAACACTGCGAAGTAATCCCTGACCGGAAAGTTTCATCTGACCAATGAAGGCGTCGCTAATTCCTAACAGGGAGTTGCGGCGCCTTCCCTGTTTACGGGAATATCTATGTCTAGTTTCAGCACCGTGCGCACTGCACTGGATCGCTTGTATTGGTTGAGTGGCGTCATCGCCTCTATGTTTTTAGTCGCCATTTTAGTCTTAATTGTTATTCAAATGTTCGCTCGCTGGACTGGCGAAGTGTTCTCCGGTGCGCCGGATTACGCCGGTTATTGCATGGCAGCGGCTTCGTTTTTTGCTTTCTCCTATGCTTTGAATCGTGGCTCGCACATTCGGGTCAGTATTTTATTGAATAGCGTGGGTACGAGAGTCCGTCGCTACCTTAATATCTGGTGCTTCGGCGTAGGCTCTGCACTGGCTTGGTATTTTTGTTACTACGCCATCAAAACAACGTATTGGTCGTGGAAATTTAATGACGTGAGCCAAGGGCAAGACGCCACGCCATTATGGATTCCACAGATGTCGATGGTGATTGGTGTAACCATTTTTGCCATTGCCCTCACCGACCACTTCCTACACGTGATTTTTGCTGGCGATCATCGCATTACCAGTGAAATCATCAAACAAAATAAAGAGGACGCTTAAGCATGGAAGAAATCCAACTCATTGTTTTGTTTTTATTTATCTTGCTGTTATTGCTGGGAACCGGCGTTTGGGTCGGCTTAGCGCTCATGGGCGTAGCCTTTGTGGGTATGGAGATGTTTACCTCCCGCCCTGCCGGCGATGCGATGATAACGACCATCTGGTCATCCTCATCGTCATGGACGCTAACGGCCCTGCCTTTATTTATCTGGATGGGTGAAATTCTATTTCGATCGCGCTTATCTGAGGATATGTTTAAGGGCTTATCCCCATGGCTGGCGCGCTTACCTGGTGGCTTGGTGCATACCAATATCGTGGGCTGTACGGTGTTTGCAGCAGTCTCCGGCTCTTCGGCAGCAACCCTTACCACCGTCGGCAGAATGGCAATTCCAGAGCTGCGAAAGCGTAATTATCCCGAGCACTTGATTGTGGGCACGCTAACCGGCGCAGCAACACTTGGCTTGATGATTCCTCCCTCGCTCACGCTGATTGTGTACGGCGTGACGATTAATGAATCCATCTCCAAGTTGTTTATGGCGGGCATCCTTCCCGGTATCGTACTGGCGGGTATGTTTATGGCCTATGTTGCGCTGTATTCGCGCTTTGGCAAGGACTTCAACCCGACCCCAGAACCACCACTGAGCTTTATCGAAAAGCTGAAAATCTCCCGCTTTTTGATTCCGGTGTTGCTGTTAATTACGGTCGTTATCGGCTCAATGTACAGCGGGCTGGCAACGGCGACTGAAGCGGCGGCATTTGGTGTGATTGGTTCCTTGTTACTGGCCTTATTCCAAGGCTCGCTGACTTGGAAATCGTTCTCGGAAAGTCTGATGGGTGCGACCAGTACCTCAGCCATGATCGCGCTGATACTGGCCGGAGCGGCTTTCTTGTCGATGGCGATGGGCTTTACCGGCCTACCTCGTGCCTTGGCTGACATGATTGGTAGCTGGAATCTTTCACGCTTTGAACTACTGATGGCGCTGTTGGTGTTTTACATCATTCTCGGCTGCTTCTTGGATGGGATTTCATCGGTCGTACTAACCATGGCAGTGGTTGAGCCAATGGTGCGTGAAGCGGGTATCGATCTGATTTGGTTTGGTATTTTCATTGTTGTCGTGGTTGAAATGGCGCAGATCACACCGCCCATCGGCTTTAACCTGTTCGTGATGCAAGGCATTACCGATCATGAAATGACGTTTATCGCCAAGGCCGCCATCCCCATGTTTTTGATTATGGTGCTCATGGTGTTTGTGATGATTTGGTTCCCATCACTGGCCACTTACCTGCCCGATAATATGCGGGCGCTACCGTGATGGCTTAAGCACTGACCACTTGGTTTCGTCCAGCGCGCTTTGCACAGTACAACGCATTATCTGCGCGCTGGACGAGACTATTAATATCATCTTTATAGTCCAAAGCAGTGCTAACACCAATACTGGCGGTCACTGACACTTTAATCCCTAATCGCTCAATCTCTACCTGCTCAATCGCCAGCCGCATACGCTCTGCTAACTCCATCGCCCCTTTCAGCTCGGTTTGTGGCAGCATTACGGCAAACTCCTCACCACCGATGCGTCCCTGAATATCCGTCGCCCGAATCATATTTAAAATCACACGCGCAATCACGCGAATGGCTTCATCGCCCATGGCATGCCCATAGTCATCATTGATTCGCTTGAAGTGGTCGATATCAAGCACGATGGCTGAGACTGGCGTGAGGTCGCTATTGGCTAAACCCAATAAGTCCTTACCCCGCTCGAAAAATGCACGACGATTTCCCATCCCGCTCAACTCATCAGTATAAGCTTTCTCAAGTGCGGCATCTTTCACTTTCCTGAGGCGCTCTAATGCCGCCATGCGGGTTTCAACTTCTGCAGTCAGCCTGCGATTAAACAGCCATAATAATCCCGCTGCCACCGACGCTAGTAATAAACTAGCACCCAATAAACGCAGCAGCCACAGATAGCCTTTGCCCTCATCTATCTCGTAGATAAACCCATCCAGCGAGTAGTTCGGCTTTGCCAGCCCTAAGCTCACTAAGGTATCCGCTGTGTGTTTCCAGCGACTGGGGTTGGTATGGCCGATTTGAATCAAGTTTGGCAGCATCAGCTTTTCAATCGCTTGCGCTTCAGCCAGCAAAGCTTCACGCGTTTTTGAGGCCGGGTAATCGCGTAAAATGAGATCAACGATTTCCTCCTGATGGGCCATCGCATAGCGCCAGCCCTTGAGCGATGCGGCTCTAAACTGTTTTACCTGCTCGGGATTTCGGCGTACCTCTGATTCACTGGTTAGCAGCACATCGCCATAAAAATCGACGCCATAGCTCTGTGGTGAAATCACGTTAAACTCTAAGCCAGACTGCTGTAGCTGATATAACTCATTCGTAGAAAAGCCATACAGGGCATCCACTTCATTGTTGAGTAATGCCTGTATCCCAACCGAATTCTCATACAGCATCAGCTGTGAAATCGCGATGCCTTCATTCTTCAACATGCCATAGATTTCAGGTACTGGCTGGCCGGACAACAACACTTCGACACGCTTACCAATTAAGTCGTGCGGGGTTTTCAGATCACTGTGCTTTTGGGTGATCAATACAATTGGAGAGTGCTGGATAATACTGGCCAGCATCACAATTGGCTGGCCACTAAGCCGTAGTTTCACCACTGAGCCAGAGGCATTGCAATACTCGACCTGACTTAGTACTTGCTCATCGCAGCGACTGCCTTGCCCACCTTCCAGCAAGCGCACATCTAAACCGACTTCGCGATAAAAGCCCTTAGCAACGGCGGCGTAATAGCCTGCGAATTGAAACTGATGCTTCCAGGAAAGCTGGAGAGATACGTGTTCTAGCGAGGATTCTGTAGGCTGAGCGAACGCAAAATGACGCGGTAGCAGTAATACCTGAAACACCAAAATGATCAAAAGACATTTTTTCATAAATTTGTATACGCTCATCACCCAATGTGAATTTGCTGTTATTTTAATCACATCTAAAAGCAGAGATTAGCATATAAAATGTACTATATTTATCGCAATTGAAATTAATTATAAGCTCATATGACGTATTAACCTCGAATGCATACTATTTCGGCTTAAAGTCACAGTTTTTTCTGTCACAGAAACAGTTTGCGGTAGAATGTACGCATTCAAAATAACTGACACTTGGACTTATGCTCTCACTACTGATTATTTTCTTTTTTATCGCACTGCTATTTTCATTCTTGTGCTCCTTATGGGAAGCGGTACTGCTCAGTATCACGCCCTCTTACGCGCAAATCAAATTAAAAGAAGGCACCAAAGTCGGTCAACAGCTGCAGCTGTTTAAAGAGAATATCGACCAGCCATTAGCCGCTATTCTGACGCTAAACACCATCGCTCATACCGTGGGTGCGCTGGGTGTCGGTAGTCAGGCCGCGCAAATTTGGGCCGACTCTAATCCGATTATTACTGGCTTTGTTGTACCAGCGGGTATGACCATGGCGATCTTAGTGTTCTCAGAACTGATCCCAAAAACACTGGGCGCTAACTACTGGAAAGAGCTATCTAACTTTACAGTGACCTCGCTAGGGCTGCTGATTAAAGCCTTGTACCCACTGGTTTGGTTTAGCCAGTTACTGACTAAAATGCTGAAGAAGGACAAGGTTGACGCGGTATTTACCCGTTCTGACTTTTTGGCTATGACAGAGCTTGGTACTAAAGAAGGCGTGTTTGCACAAACTGAATCACATCTGATTAATAACCTGCTGCAGTTTAATACTGTGCTGGTTAGTGATGTGATGACGCCACGCACTGTGGCAATTAAGGTAGATGAGAAGCAGACGATTGCGGGCTTTTATCAAGCGCATCCTAAATTACGTTTCTCTAGAATCCCGGTTTATGAGCATGCCCATCCTGACCATATCCAAGGCTTTATTTTGAAAAATGAAGTACTGGAAAAGCTGCTGGCGAATGAAGGCGATCAGGCAGTTTCTGTGATTCAGCGCCCTATCTCGATGGTGCCAGAGGATTACCCGATACCGGACTTGTTTAATGACTTTCTGGAAAAGCGTGAACAGATCGCCATTGTGGTGGATGAGTTTGGCGGCATGGCGGGGGTTGTTTCAATGGAGGATGTGATTGAAACAATGCTGGGTAAAGAGATTATTGATGAGATGGACCATACCGATGATATGCGTGAATTAGCGCGTCGGAAGTGGAAGCAACGGGCTAAGAAGATTGGCTTGATTGAGGGGGAGGATAAGTAGGTTTCGACTTATTTGGTCGTTGTAGTGCTTATCAACCTATCCATCTAACAAACTATTGAGCCTAGGCTCACTCAATGCCCGGCACATTTATTGTCGGGCATTATTTTTTGTGGCGCAAATAAAAATAAAAATGTCGTAAAAAAGAAATCCAGACCATCCCGCCAGTGCTACTATAAATCCCAACACCATCGCATAATTCGCCATTAGAGGAGCTCTGTCATGCAGCGATATTCCGGGTTCGGGCTGGTCAAACACGCCCTTAGCTATCATGAAAACTGGCAGCGCGTCTGGCGCAATCCAACCCCTAAAGCCAAATACGATGTGATTATTGTCGGCGGTGGCGGGCACGGTTTAGCGACCGCTTACTACCTTGCCAAAGTCCACAACATCACCAATGTTGCAGTCATCGAAAAAGGCTACCTCGGCGGCGGAAACACCGCACGAAACACCACGATCGTGCGCTCAAACTATCTATGGGATGAAGCCGCAAACCTTTACGAGCACGCGATGAAACTCTGGGAAGGCTTATCCCAAGACTTAAATTACAACGTCATGTTCTCACAACGTGGCGTACTTAACCTCGGCCACACATTACAAGACATGCGCGACATTAATCGCCGTGTTAACGCCAACCGTTTAAACGGGATTGATGGCGAAGTATTAGATGCCCAAGGTGTGAAAGAAGTCGAGCCAATGATGGACTGCTCCGACCGTCCACGTTACCCAATCATGGGAGCATCATTCCAGCCTCGTGCTGGTGTTGCACGGCATGATGCGGTGGCTTGGGGCTATGCCCGTGCCGCTGATACATTGGGCGTTGATCTATTCCAACAGTGCGAAGTGACCGGCTTCTTAAAAGAAGATGGCGCAGCAGTTGGGGTTGTCACAAAGCAGCAAGGCGAAATCAAAGCCGATCGCATTGGTTGCGTGGTTGCGGGTAACTCAGGGGTTGTTGCTAAGATGGCTGGCTTCCGTTTGCCAGTTGAGTCTCACCCATTACAGGCACTGGTTTCTGAGCCAATCAAGCCAATCCTGAACACGGTCACCATGTCCAATCAAGTACATGGCTATGTGTCGCAGTCAGACAAAGGCGACTTGGTGATCGGTGCGGGGATTGATGGCTATTTGGGTTATGGTCAGCGTGGTTCATACGGCACTATCGAGCACAATATTCAAGCTATTGTCGAGCTATTCCCTTGCTTTAGTCGTGTGCGCATGAATCGCCAATGGGGCGGTATCGTTGACACGACAGCCGATGCTTGCCCGATCATCTCCGCTACACCGGTTGAGAACTTATTCTTCAACTGCGGCTGGGGAACCGGCGGATTTAAAGCCACACCAGGCTCAGGCCACACCTTTGCTGAGACACTTGCGAAAGGCGAAGCCAGCGACTTAGCCAAGCCATTCTCCATGTTCCGTTTCCACGACGGTGCACTCATTGACGAACACGGCGCTGCCGGCGTTGCCCACTAAGGTCGAGGTTTATTATGTTTTATATTTATTGTCCTTACTGCGAAGAGCACCGTGAGGAAGAAGAATTCCACGCTGCTGGCGAAGCGCATATTCCACGCCCGCTAGACCCAGATAACTGCACCGATCAAGAATGGGGCGAATTCCTGTTTTTCCGGACGAATCCACGCGGCCTGCACCATGAGTTGTGGGTACACGGCGTTGGTTGTCGCAAATTCTTTAATATCACGCGCGATACGCAGACGTATGAGATTAAAGAGACTTACAAAATTGGTACGAAACCACAGTTCACTCGTGCGGAGGAGAACGCCTGATGACACAGAAAAATCGCCTCCCTTCCGGTGGTCGCATTGACCGTGATCAAAGCCTGAGCTTTAGCTACAACGGCAAAACTTATACCGGTATGACGGGTGACACCGTCGCCTCTGCTCTACTCGCTAATGGTGTAGACATCGTTGGCCGCAGCTTTAAATATAGCCGCCCTCGTGGAATTATGGCTGCCGGTGCTGAAGAACCTAACGCGCTGTTACAGCTGGGTGCCACTGAAGCGACTCAAACACCAAACGTGCGTGCTACACAGCAAGACTTATTCGATGGCTTAGTTGCTAGTGCCACAAACGGCTGGCCGAATGCTGAAAACGACATGATGGGTTTGGTAGGAAAACTGGGTGGCCGCGCAATGCCACCAGGGTTTTACTACAAGACCTTTATGTACCCGCAATCGATGTGGGAGACCTACGAGAAGTTCATTCGTAAGGCGGCCGGTTTTGGTCGTAGCTCGCTAGAGTCTGACGTTGATATTTATGACAACATCAATCAGCACCCCGACGTATTAATTGTTGGTGGTGGGCCTGCAGGTTTAAGTGCAGCACTGGCTGCAGCAAAGAGTGGCGCACGTGTCATTCTGGCTGATGAGCAAGCTGAATTTGGTGGCTCTTTGCTCGATAGCACGGCGCAAATCAATATGTTGCCAGCGGCGGAGTGGGTAAAGCAAACCGTTGCTGAGTTAAGTGCTTATGACAATGTCATGTTGCTGCCTCGCTCAACCGTTAATGGTTATCACGATCACAACTTCCTGACGATTCATGAGCGTTGCACCGATCACTTAGGTGACCGTTCGCCATTGGGTAAGGTCCGCCAACGCATGCATCGGATTCGCGCTAAATGGGTTGTTTTAGCCACGGGTTCTCATGAGCGTCCGCTGGTATTTGGTAATAATGATTTACCGGGCGTGATGTTGGCCTCAGCTGTTTCAACTTACGTGCGTCGCTATGCTGTTGCGCCCGGCTCGAAGCTCGTGTTAATGACCACTAACGACAATGCCTACCAAACGGCTTTTGATTGGCTGGATGCAGGTCGTGAAGTGGTTGCCATCGTTGATACTCGCACCAACCCAGACAGTGAATGCATCTTGGTCGCAAAATCTCGCGGCATTAAAGTCATTACTGGCTCAGGCGTTATCGAAGCCAAAGGCAGCAAACGCGTTACTGGTGCAATGGTTGCGCAAATGAATGAAGCCGGCGATAAACTGACTGGTGATGCGCAATTGCTGGAATGTGATTTAATTGCCAGCTCTGGCGGTTGGAGCCCTGCGATTCACTTGTCTTGCCATACAGGCAGCCGTCCGGTTTGGAGCGATGAGGCAATCGGCTTCCTACCCGGCGAAACCATACAAAAGCAGCTGACTGCAGGTGCTATCAATGGCAGCTATCAGTTAGATGCTTGCTTGCGAGAAGGTACCGAACAAGGTTTGACTGCAGCACGCAATGCCGGTTTTGATGTTGAGGATATGGACGAAGCGGTTACTGAGCCTGTGATTGAAGGCAAGCCAATGGCCCTATTTCACATTCCACACAGCAAAGCCACCAGCCGTGCACCGAAGCAGTTTGTCGATTTCCAGAATGACGTAACAGCCGCTGCGATTGAATTAGCCACTCGTGAAGGCTTTGAATCCATTGAGCACGTGAAGCGTTACACCGCAATGGGCTTTGGAACAGATCAGGGTAAAACCGGCAACATTAACGGCATGGCGATCGCTGCCAAGTCGCTGAATAAAACCATTCCTGAAACTGGCACCACCATCTTCCGCCCGAACTACACGCCAGTCACCTTTGGCGCGATTGTAGGACGTAACTGTGGTGATTTATTCGACCCAGAACGTTACACCGCAATCCACCGCTGGCACATGGAAAACGGCGCATTGTTTGAGGATGTCGGCCAATGGAAACGCCCTTGGTACTACCCAAAAGCTGGCGAAAGCATGCAGGACACGCTTAACCGCGAATGCAAAGCGACTCGCGAAAGTGTTGGTCTTTTGGATGCTTCCACACTGGGTAAAATTGATATTCAAGGTAAGGATGCACGTGAGTTCTTAGGCCGCGTTTATACCAATGCTTGGGCTAAACTAGCTGTTGGCAAATGTCGCTACGGTTTGATGTGTGGCGAAGATGGCATGGTGTTTGACGATGGTGTGACCGCTTGCTTGGGTAAGAATCATTTCTTGATGACCACTACTACCGGCGGCGCAGCACGGGTATTGTCTTGGTTGGAAATCTATCATCAGACCGAATGGCCCGAGATGGAAGTATATTTCAACTCCGTCACCGACCATTGGTCAACGGCAACGATCTCAGGGCCAAATGCCCGTAAAGTCATGGAAAAGCTCACCAGCGATATTGATCTGGATGCAGAAAGCTTCAAGTTCATGGACTGGCGCTCTGGCACGGTCGCTGGTGTTCCGGCTCGTGTATTCCGTATTTCCTTTACTGGCGAGTTGTCTTACGAGGTTAACGTGCAAGCCAATTACGGCTTAGCCGTTTGGGAAGCGATTATTGAGGCCGGTGCGGAATTTAATATCACGCCTTACGGCACCGAAACCATGCACGTATTGCGCGCAGAAAAAGGCTTCATTATTGTCGGGCAAGACACCGATGGCTCGGTGCATCCATATGATTTAGATCACGGCTGGGCAGTGGTTAACACCAAGCCGTTTAGCTTTATCGGTAAACGCGGCATGGCACGTGCAGATTGTGTTCGTCCTAACCGTAAGCACTTGGTTGGTCTGAAAACTAAAGTAGCTGATGCTGTTATTCCGGAAGGCTCTCAGGCAGTCAATGATCCTGAGCAGAAAATCCCAATGGACATGTTGGGACATGTTACCTCCAGTTATTACAGTGCTAACCTTGGTCATTCAATTGCCATGGGCATGATTAAAAACGGTTTGAATCGCATGGGTGAGTCTGTATTTTACCCGCTAGCAGATGGCCGCATTATTGAAGCGGAAGTCTGCAGCCCTGTACTCTACGATCCAAAAGGAGAACGCCAACGTGTCTAATATCACTACACAAACAGATACTACGGTCAGCACGCAAAACGTTGTTCAGATGAATCAAATTCCGGCGGATGATAGCGTTCGTGCGGAAAGCCCTTTGTATCATGCTGATTTGAAAACTGTCGCTGAAAAAGGTGCACAGGATGCTGGGATCACATTGCAGGAATTGGCACTACTGGATCATTTAGTACTACGTGGTAACACCGACAATGCAGCATTTGCTGCGGGTGTAGAATCAGCACTAGGAATGACCCTACCTGCTAACTTGCAAAGTACTGAGAATGAAGGCCGTGTGATTCGCTGGATCTCACCGGATGAGTGGCTAATCACCACCACTGGCGGCACTGGTTTTGAGTTAGAGCAACAACTGCGCGAGGCTATCGGTGATACACATTTTGCTATTGTGAATGTATCTGGTGGCCAGACGGTAATTACTGTGGATGGCGCGGATTCTGAGGAAATGTTGAAGAAGTGTACGCCCTATGATATCCATATTAGCCACATGCCCGTGGGGAAGGTTGTGACATCGCTATTTGGCAAGTCACAGGCAGTGATTCGTCGCACGGGTGAGCAGGGATTTGAGCTAGTAATCCGCAGAAGTTTTGCGGATTACAGCTGGCTTTGGTTGCAGGATGCCTGCGCGGAATTTGGTTTTTCAGTCAAAGCTTAGAAGTTAAGCCAACAAGCACTGCCTACTGAGGTTAACCCCAGTAGGCAGTGTCTATTTCATTTAGCTCAGTTCTTGAGACAATACTGCAATATGCTCTGGACCAATTCCACAGCAGCCTCCAATCAAGCTTGCTCCTGCCTTTTGCCACTCTTTCGCCCAACCTAAATAATCAGAAGGGTCTAAATCGTCCCGCAACGCACTGACATTTTCATTCGCTTTGGCATCTTTTGGCTGAGGTGGGAATGCATTTGCATAAGCACCTAATGGAAAGTCTGGCTGCCCTAATTCAGCAAAGGTTTCTTTAGCCACTAACAGTGCTTTTTCAATGACCTCTGGCTGGCAGCAATTAAATAATACTGCGTCAGCGCCGCTTGTATGCATCGCTTTAACTGCATCAACGACTGTTTCACCAGAACGTAATACTGGTTCCTCAATAGCCAAGGAGTCTTCTAGAGTAAAGGAGACCCAAAACGGTTTTTTACTGCTACTAAGCTTATCTATCACCGCTTTAACAGCTACTGGCTCAGCAATTAAACTCTGAGTTTCTGATAACCATAGATCAACATAAGGCTCAAGCCCCTGAATTAATGGTGTAGCCAGGGCTTCAACCTTTTCTGCTTCAAATAGATCTGCACGATATGATCCAAACAATGGCGCTAACGACCCAGCTACCTTAACTGGGGTGCTACTAGCATCGGCAGCTTTTCTCGCAACATCACCTGAGCGTTGAGCCAAGCTCAAACCCTGCTCTTTAAATACTTCTTCACTAAGATGAAAAGGCACCAGTGCATAACTATTGGTGGTTATCAGCTGAGCACCACTTTGAATATAATCATCATGCACTTGGCGAACAATTTCCGGAGCTTCCATCATCGCTAGAGCTGACCACTCAGGTTGTCTGAAAGGTGCTCCACGTCGCTTCAACTCACGACCCATGCCACCATCAAGAATCATTAAAGCATTGTTTTTCATATCGACTATCCAAAGTTTTTAAAAGTAAAGGCTGACTATCAAGTCACCATACTACATATTTTAAGCATAAAAAAAGCCCCGGACAGTTGTACTGTACGGGGCCCTTCTGTTCAATCCTGGTAATGTCCTACTTTCACATGGGGAAACCCCACACTATCATCGGCGATGACACTTTTCACTGCTGAGTTCGGGATGGGATCAGGTGGTTCAATGTCTCTATGGTCACCAGGAAAACCGGTGTGTGTGACTGAACTGGTTTGCGGCAACAGCCTCAGCTGCCCCGCGCTCAATCGCACGTAAAATCAGTAATAATCTAGTGGTAATGTCCTACACTTTCGTCCAAACAAACCATTCAGGGTTATAGAATCAAGCCTCACGGGCAATTAGTACACCTTAGCTACACACATTACTGCGCTTCCACATGGTGCCTATCAACGTCGTAGTCTTCAACGGCCCTTTAGGGAGATCTAGTCTCCAGAGAATACTCATCTTGGAAGGGGCTTCCCGCTTAGATGCTTTCAGCGGTTATCCTGTCCGAACTTAGCTACCCGGCTATGCCACTGGCGTGACAACCGGTACACCAGAGGTTCGTCCACTCCGGTCCTCTCGTACTAGGAGCAGCTTTCCTCAATATTCTAACGCCCACGGCAGATAGGGACCGAACTGTCTCACGACGTTCTGAACCCAGCTCGCGTACCACTTTAAATGGCGAACAGCCATACCCTTGGGACCCGCTTCAGCCCCAGGATGTGATGAGCCGACATCGAGGTGCCAAACACCGCCGTCGATATGAACTCTTGGGCGGTATCAGCCTGTTATCCCCGGCGTACCTTTTATCCGTTGAGCGATGGCCCTTCCATACAGAACCACCGGATCACTAAGACCTACTTTCGTACCTGCTCGACGTGTCTGTCTCGCAGTCAAGCTCACTTATGCCTTTGCACAAACCTCATGATTTCCGACCATGATTAGTGAACCTTCGCGCTCCTCCGTTACGCTTTAGGAGGAGACCGCCCCAGTCAAACTACCCACCATACACTGTCCCAAACCCCGATCAGGGGCCGTGGTTAGAACATCAGAACTACCAGGCTGGTATTTCAAGATTGGCTCCACCGGAACTAGCGTCCCGGTTTCAAAGCCTCCCAGCTATCCTACACAAGTAGGCCCGATGTTCAGTGCAAAGCTGTAGTAAAGGTGCACGGGGTCTTTCCGTCTAGCCGCGGGTACGCAGCATCTTAACTGCGATTTCAATTTCACTGAGCCTCTGGTGGAGACAGTGTGGCCGTCGTTACGCCATTCGTGCAGGTCGGAACTTACCCGACAAGGAATTTCGCTACCTTAGGACCGTTATAGTTACGGCCGCCGTTTACCGGGGCTTCGATCAAGAGCTTCGCCGAAGCTAACCCCATCAATTAACCTTCCGGCACCGGGCAGGCGTCACACCCTATACGTCCGCTTTCGCGTTAGCAGAGTGCTGTGTTTTTGATAAACAGTCGCAGCCACCTGGTCTCTGCGGCCCCCAACAGCTATGAACCGTCAGGGGCGCACCTTCTCCCGAAGTTACGGTGCTATTTTGCCTAGTTCCTTCACCAGAGTTCTCTCAAGCGCCTTGGAATTCTCATCCTATCCACGTGTGTCCGTTTAGAGTACGGTCACTAATAAGCTGAAGCTTAGAGGTTTTTCCTGGAAGCATGGCATCGACTACTCCAGTTCCGTAGAACCGTCGCCATCACGCCTCAGCATTAAGAACCCGGATTTGCCTAAGTTCTCTGCCTAAACGCTTAGATACACACCAACTGTGTTCTAGCCTAGCCTTCTCCGTCACCCCATCGCACTTATTAGCGGTACAGGAATATTAACCTGTTTCCCATCGACTACGCATCTCTGCCTCGCCTTAGGGGCCGACTAACCCTGCGCCGATTAACGTTGCGCAGGAAACCTTGGATTTTCGGCGGACGGGTTTTTCACCCGTCTTATCGTTACTTATGTCAGCATTCGCACTTCTGATACCTCCAGCAAACCTTACGATTCACCTTCATTGGCTTACAGAACGCTCCTCTACCAATCGGATAAATCCGAT